>NZ_CP178619.1:3039076-3342984 GCF_047305935.1 Bdellovibrio sp. HCB288 | reverse complement strand
GTCCGATCACAGACGGAGCAGCGATGGTTCTATTGATGTCCCGTGAAAAAGCGGAACAAGCTGGTTACAAACCACTTGCAACAATTCGTTCCTACGGTTTCGCGGGTCTTGAGCCGGAGCGCATGGGATTGGGTCCTGCTTACGCAACGCCGTTGGCTCTAAAACGCGCGGGTCTTTCTATGAAGGACATCGGTTTGGTTGAGTTGAATGAAGCATTCGCGGCTCAAGTGATGGCATGTCAGAAGGCAATGGATTCCGATAAGTTTGCACAAGAGAAACTTGGCTTGTCTGCAAAAGTGGGCGAGATTCGTGATGAAATTCTGAACGTGAATGGTGGCGCGATTGCATTGGGTCACCCCGTTGGCGCAACAGGCACACGTATCGTTTTGACTCTTGCAAAAGAGATGAAACGCAGAGGCGTGCAGCACGGTCTGGCAACACTTTGTATCGGTGGCGGTCAAGGTGGAGCGATGATTCTTGAGAACGAAAACTAATTAAGCGATTTGCATCCAGGAGTATACAAAATGTCTATGCTTGAAAGTATCAGAATTAAACCTCAAGGTGAGATCGCAGTTGTAGAGTTCGATCTTGTTGGTGAAAAAGTTAATAAATTCTCAACACCGGTGATGATGAGATTGAAAGACGTGGTTGAAGAGCTGCGCAAGTCTTCATATAAAGCGGTGATTTTTAAATCCATGAAACCGAAAATCTTTATCGCTGGTGCGGATATCGAAGAGATCAAAGGTATGACGACGCCGGATCAATTCAATAACGCGGTTAAAGCCGGTCAAGAGATCATGAACATGGTCGAGGACCTGCCAATGCCAACTATCGCAGCCGTGAACGGTGCGTGTATGGGTGGTGGTTGTGAATTCATTATGGCGTGCGACTACCGTATTGCCTCTGATGATTCCTCAACAAAAATCGGTCTGCCGGAAATTCAATTGGGTATCCTGCCGGGCTTCGGTGGTACTCAACGTATGCCGCGTATCATGGGACTTCAAGCCGCTTTGGATATCATCCTTGCTGGTAAAGCAGTGAACTCCAAAAAAGCGCAAAAATCAGGTTTGGTTGATAAAGTCGTTCACCAAAATCTTTTGGATGAACAGGCGATCAAATGGGCCAAGGAAATCATCGCAGGTGGCGGTCAAAAACGTCGCAAAAAGTTCCAGGCAAATGGATTGGTTAATAAAGTTCTTGAAGGTCCTGCAAAAGGCGTTGTGTTTAAGAAAGCACGTGAAGGCGTGATGAAGGCAACGAAGGGTCATTATCCTGCGCCATTGAAAGCGTTGGACGTGATTCAAAAAACTTACGGCATGAGTGATCGCGATGCGGGAATGCGCATTGAGCGTGAAGGCTTCTGTGAGCTGGGTATCACCGATATTTCCAAAAATTTGATTCACGTGTTCTATTTGACTGAAATGGTTAAAAAACAAACCGGTGTTACTGGTGTTGAAGTTAAACCAAAAGAAGTCAAAGGACTTGGTATCCTGGGTGCTGGTACGATGGGTGGCGGTATCGCTTACGTCGCGGCAGACAAAGGCATTCAAGTGCGCATGAAGGACTTGAGCCCGGAAGCATTGGGTAAAGGTTTGAAGCACGCCAGTGACTTGTGGATGAAGTTGGTAAAACGTAAATCCATCGACAAATATCAATTCCAGCAAAAAATGGATTCAGTATCTGTGACGACAGACTATTCCGGTTTCAAAAACCTGGATGTTGTGGTTGAGGCTATCGTTGAAGACATGGGCATCAAGCAAAAGGTGATCGGCGAGTGCGCAGGTCAAATGCGCCCGGATGCAATCATCGCAACGAATACTTCCTCATTGTCAGTGACAGAGATGGCCAAAGGTCATCCACGTCCTGAATACTTCGCGGGAATGCATTTCTTTAATCCGGTGAACAAAATGCCATTGGTTGAAGTTATTCGTGGTGCGCAAACGTCCGATGAAACTATCGCCACTATTTTTGAATTGACCAAAAAAATGGGCAAAATGCCTGTCGTGGTAAAAGACGGACCGGGCTTCCTGGTGAATCGTCTTCTTCTTCCATATATGGCGGAAGCTGCATGGTTGATGCAAGAAGGTATGAGCATCGAAGTGGTTGATAAAGCCTACGTCAAAGAGTTCGGCATGCCGATGGGTCCATTCGAGTTGATGGACGAAGTTGGTTTGGATGTATGTATTAAAGTTCTTAAAATCTTCAAGAAAGCCTTCGGCGAGCGCATTGAAATGGCGCCTTGTATGGAAGCTTTGGAGAAGTCAGGTCGCTTGGGTCGTAAGAATGGCAAGGGTTTCTACACTTACCAGGCTGACGGCAAACGTGGTGATGTCGATCAAACAGTTTACGGAGCATTGGGCTTGGGCACTCCAAGCAATCCTCACCAAACCAAAGAATGCATCGAACGCGGTGTGTTTGCGATGGTGAATGAATGTTCTTTGGCATTGATTGAAGACCACATTGTGGAGCTTCCACATGAAGTGGACTTGGGCATGATCATGGGTACGGGCTTTCCGCCATTCCGTGGTGGATTGTTGAAGTACGCAGACAGCATTGGCTCACAGTATGTTGCTGATCAGTTGGCAATGTACGCGTCCAGCCGTAATGCCAAACGTTTGAAGCCAGCGACGCCTCTGTCGAACATGGCTAAATCAAACGCTAAATTTTACAAGTAATCGCCATTCAGAAATAGGGTCCTATTGAGTTATCAAGGGCCTGGTTGTGAATGTGAATATTTGAAAGATAACCTTACTAAACCGAAGCCGAAGCAATAACCTGCTTCGGCTTTTGTTTTTTGGGTGGCCTTCTTGGATTTTCAGGGACGTGATCAGACAATATAGTTCATGCAAAACTTTAAATGCAAAGCCACATTGAAGTTGGTAGCGGCGCTTGCCGTCGTTACGACAGACTGTGCAGTCTGGGCCCAGACTTCCTCCACGCACATAATCAATGTGGATCGGGTCTTCAGTGCACGTCCACGCTCTATAGGATACCGCTATCTGATACAGATTTCCTGTCATCCCCAGGGTGAAAGTATTGCCACCATCCCAGTGAAGCGGGCGGAGTTTAAATGGGAAGCGGGTCTTAACTCCGGAACTTCTGAAACGGACAACAACGGCCAGGTGGAGTTCACGCAAACGGCCTTCAATGGAAAGCTCGAAGAGACTCTGAAAATTAATTACCATCAGCGGTTATTAATATTTTCAGCACCCAAAGGTGTGGTGGAGCTTTCGCTGCCAACACCCTGCAAATAATAAACTAAGTTGTTCAGTCTAAAATATCATTAACCAGCAAGGAGTTTTTTATGAGCCGTAATCGTGCCACTTGGGATGCCAGTGAATGCGCATTAGTCCTGGTCGACTATCAACCGGAAATGTTCCGAGGCATTGGATCCAGTGATCCCCGCATGGTGGAAACCAATGTTTGTGAGTTGGCGAAAGCAGCCGTGGCGTTTGATATCCCCGTGGTATTAAGCTCGGTCGGCGTCAAGATGGGTGTGAATCAACCCACTATCAAAGCCTTGAAAAGTGTTCTTCCAGGAGTTGTGGAAATCGATCGCTCTTCCATGAATGCCTGGGAGGATGAAAACTTCCTAAAAGCGGTGAAAGCGACCGGCAGAAAGCGTTTAGTGTTTTGTGCCTTGTGGACTGAGATCTGCCTGGCCTTCCCAGTGGTGGATGCATTGGAGGATGATTTTGAAGTGACCTTTGTGGTGGATGCTGTCGGTGGTCAATCCAAGGAAGAACATGAAATGGCTATTCAACGACTGATCCAGGCTGGCGCCATTCCAAATACCAGTGTTGCCATGGTGGCAGAGTGGTTCCGCGATTGGAAGTCTCCGTTGGCAGCAAAAGGCCGTGAGGTCTTCAAATCCCTAGTGACTGAACATCGCGAGATGCATGCGAACTCGCGCTTTCAATCGCCACCAGACGGGTACAGCAGTCAATCCGAAATGATGTAGTCGTCGACCGACTACTGCATCTCGCGAAGTTTTTGTTTGAAGGATTGTTGCAGCACTTGCTCCATGGAGTAAAAACCATGGGGCTGGTCGCGCAACCATTTTGCCGCAAAGATGGCGCCTGTGCCAAAGGCCGCGCGATTGATGCTCTCGTGGGTCAGTCGAATGGTTTGGTAGGGAAGTCCAAAGATCACTTCGTGTTTGCCAACGATGCCGCCCACACGAATGGAATTCACGTGTTCGTTGGGATCCAGGTCCAAATGATGAGCCAGCTTCAGAGCCGTTCCTGAAATGTCTTTCTTCTGTCTAAAGTGTTCTTCCACCACTTCAACATCAGCATGGGGAATCATGCTTTTCAAAATTTTCGAAGCCATTAACAGCCAGTTAATTCCCAGAGTGATATTGGGTGAATACAGAACCGAAGTGTTGGTGCTGATGCTTTTCACGCGATTGAGTTCAGAGTCATTGTAGTTTGAAATTGCGCTGACGATTTTAATTCCGTGATGAGCCAGCTTTTCGTACACCTGAGTTGTGGTGCCCGTTGAAAAGTCAATGACCAGATCCACCGGATGGGATTTGAAAAATTCCTCCGTCAGATGATCAGCAGTGATGAAGGGAGCAAAGTCAGAATCGTAACCCAGAACCCGGCTGGCAAAGTGCTGTGTGTTTTCGACATTTCTGCGGCAGATCCATTGCAGCGACAATTCCGGATCTTTGGCGATTTCGCCAGCAACGACAGCGCCTGTTCTTCCGAATCCAAATAGTCCGACTTTCAAAGACATAGGTCTCCCTTATAAAGAAAGTGACCCTACTCTCTTAGGAATTAACTATGGAAGATTCCACACCCTTTGAACGAATTAACTTAGTTTTTAGAGGCTTAGAATAAAAATATTAGAAAGGGTGCGCAATGCGCAGTGCGCACCCCTGTATTATCAGTCAGTTAGACTGTTGCTTCGGCGTGCGTTCCAAGAGAGGAGCCGGCACTACCTGACTTTTTTTCGTCAGCTGAGTTCAATGATTTTGTAAGTACTTTGTTACTTAAGAAGAACAATACACCTGGAATCAATCCAAGAGCTGCCAGAAGCAGGAAGAATTGTTCCTTCGGCATTTTGTCGTACATGCTGCCGATCCATCCGGAAACAGTATTTCCGAAGAAGGAAGCCAGGAACCAAACACCCATCATCATCGAAACGATTTTCTTAGGGGAAACTTTAGTCACCAGAGACAAACCAATCGGAGAAAGATAAAGCTCACCAATTGTCAGCATGAATGTCGAACCCAGAAGCCACAATGCCGTGCCTTTGCCAGGACCCACTGATTTTGCCGCAAAGAACATCAAGCCCAACGCGGCTGTGCCCATGAAGCAACCAATCGCCATCTTCATGGCTGTGGTATTTTCCTTGCCACGACGAGCTTGCCACATCCAGACGCGATCCAGGATCGGTGCGAACAGGAAGATGATAAATGGATTGAAGGATTGGTACCAAGTGGAAGGCATTTCCCAACCAAAGAAATTCCAATCAGTGGATTGATCTGCCCACAACTGCAATGTGTTGCCTTGTTGCTCGTAAACGCCCCAGAAGAAAATCGTGATGGCACACATGAAGGTCAATGCCCATGTGCGAGTCCACTCGGATTTAGTCAGTGGTTTGTGCGCTTGTGCTTCCACTTCTTTGATGGAAACTTTGTGTTCAGAAGATGGCAGATGTTTGCCTCCGAAGTGGTAAATCAACAGACCTGCAAGCATTCCGATACCGGCTGCTCCGAAGCCCCAGTGCCAGCCCACTTTTTGTCCCAAGGTTCCACAAACCAATGGAGAGAAGAACGCACCCAGATTGATACCCATGTAGAAAATCGTGAAAGCACCATCGCGACGCTTGTCTTCCGGCGCATACAACTCGCCAACTTGGGTGGAGATATTCGGCTTGAAGAAACCATTGCCAGCGATAATGAACAACAAAGCCAAAAAGAACATGCTTTCAATAGCCATCAGGAAGTGACCGATAGCCATCAAAATACCGCCCACGTAGACCGCGCGACGCTTGCCCCAGTATCTGTCCGCAATCATACCCCCGAAAAAGGGAGTAAAATATACAAGGCCCATATAGTAACCGTAGATATGGGAGGACAAAGCTTGCGGAGATTGCGGACCAAAAAAGTATTCAATCCCGGATTTCAAAGCTCCGTAGCCCCAAACATTTTTGCCCTGATCGGCCTCAAGAAAAAGATATTGGGCCATGTAAAGCACCAGGAGCGCTCTCATGCCGTAAAATGAGAATCGTTCCCACATTTCTGTGAAGAAAAGTGTAAACAGGGGACGCGGGTGTCCAAATAGTGTTTTCTCTGATGTTTGAGCCATAGGCCTCTCTGTACATAAGGTTGACGATTACTTCTTTTTTCTAATGAGACTTTTGATCTTGGCAAGTTTTTGAGATAAAGACACCTGAAAAATGGAGGGGCTCCTCAATGTCAGTTTTTAAGAGTGTATTTGCCTTCGGCGCGGTGCTTACAACTGTTCTTGTAACAGGCTGTACAAACGGCTTTGATGTGGGTCCTATCATTGCGAAAAAGCAGGCACCCGAGCTTATCGTCGACTCTTTTGCTCTTCCCAAAACTCAGTCCACGGAAATTGCGGCTCGCTGCGAAAATGCCACGTGCCTGACCATCAATAAATCGTCCTTGGGAAGAATCTTTTTGCTGATCGCTTCCGGTAAAACCGGTGGTTCCACGCCGCAGTGGTATGATTTGAAACCGCAAGTGGTAAGTTTTGAAAAATACGGCAGCCGCATGGCTTTGCTGGGGCAAAACTACAACAGCATCTACGAAGAGCTGCAAACAGAAAATCTAATTCAGACTTTCGCCATCATTGGTGAGGACGAAAGCACGATCACTTTTGACTGGGGCCGTGGTCTTAAATCCCTGATTGCACAAAATGCCTATGACGTGGATTTCGGCGAGGGTATGAATGATCCGTTGACGGAAAGCTCTGTGTCCGCCATTCCGGTGAAGGATTCCTTCACGCGTAATATCGCAATTACTAACAACGCTATTGAGCTTGAGCAGGTTTCCAAAGTTCAAAGCCTGGTGGGCCAAGCGGCTGCCGGCAATAAACTTGCGGTCGAGACCCGTGAAGAGACACTGGCTGTAAATATCCAGATTCGCGCTTATCGCCTTGAATCCAAGTTTCAATCCAAAGAATTCGATAAGTCCCGCTCTGTGGGTTTCTTCGTGACTCGCCTGGCGCGTCCTTCCATGAGTAAGGATGCGATTAAGTACATCGCGAAATGGGATGTCTCTGAGGGGCGTGAGCCGATCACTGTGCGTATTTCTGCAGCGGTGCCCGCTGACTATGTGAACGCCGTTAAGGAAGGCGCTCTGTACTGGAATAAAGTTTTCGGTAAAGACGTTATCCAGGTGGAGACGGGTGTGGACCCGCAATCAGCACCCAAGGATCGTACGATCATGGTTCGTTGGGTAACTTGGTTGGATGCCGGTGCGGCCTATGCGATCAGCCAGACAGATCCATTGACGGGTGAAATTTTGCGCGCGCAAGTGTTCATGCCTTCCGTATTCACGAAAGTGGGTTCCGGGGAGTTGGTTCAGTTGAACGGCGGTTCTCCAGTGGCAGCAGGTGCTGTGGCTTGTGACTTCTCTCAAAAGATTCAATCTTTGCAAAAGCTGACTCGTGAGGCTCCGGACTCGCAACGTTTGCGTCTGGCTCAGGACAGTGTTCGCGCCACAGTTGCCCATGAATTGGGTCACGCTCTGGGGCTTCGTCATAATTTTGCAGGCTCATTCTCTGCGAAAGCAACGACTCAGGAAATCTATGACTCCTCCAAATCCTATCTGAAAGATCCAAATCATCCAGGTTTGGAGACTTCCACAAGTATCATGGACTACGTCAGTGGCGTGGATGATGTTTTGAACTCTGCGTTTATCAAGCACTCGGCGTTGTCTTACGATAAGATGGCGATGGCTTGGGCTTACTCAACTGACGACAGTGCTTTGGATTCCAAGATCTCTTTGTACTGCACGGACGAAGACATCAGTCTTGCGAATGTTCAAAAAATGTCGATCTATGGTTGCGAGCGTTTTGATAACGGTAATAATCCATTGCTTAGAAAGTATTTGGACGGCCGTGATGAAAAAGAAAACCTGGTCAACGTTCTGTTTGCATCGATCATCGGTCGCATGTACCCAGGGGATCAGCCGGAAGTCGTGAATGATCTCGACACTGTGATCGGTGATACTTTCAAATGGGGTAAAGCTGCGATTGACTTGTCATTCGTCGGCAAGGTTCTGTTTGAAACGTCTGAGATGGCGGGTAACAACGCTCTTCGCGCTCAGAATCTGGTGTCTTTGGAAGCAGCGAAAAGCGGTGGAATCCTGAATGCTCGTAAAGGGCAGGATCCAGCGTTTGATGCATTGAGATTGGCGCATCTGGCGGAAACAGCCAAGTTCCTTAAAGCGAAAGACAATGTAACTTCTGAGTTCGGTGGGTATGCGGCCATGTTGAATGGTTTGCTACGTAATTCCAAAGGCGAATTGGATCTGGATTGGTTCACTAAAGAAACTGTGGCATTGGCTCAAAGTGGAGTTCTTGCCAAAGGCAAAACTCTTTCCGGTCGTGAATATGCATTAACGGAAGAACAACAAAAGAAAATTGTTAAGTTCTTCGTGATGATAGAAGCACTTAACAAGAAGGTCATTTTTGAGGCGGCTCATGACATTCTTCCGGCTATCAAAGCTCAAGTGGAGACTGATAAAGGTGTAAAGGTCATCAGCAACATCCTGCCGGCTGAGGTGGTTAAGCAGGCTGATACAGATGTCCTGGGTGACTTGGCTTTGGATATGGTTCTAGCCACGCAAAAACCATTGGATGTTAAAGTGGGCGAGCAGGGGGATAAGACCGTCACCGTTGGGGTGCCTTTCCTGACGGCTGCTGAGCGTATTGCGATGATGAATATCCTGTCCTCCCAGGGCATGTCCTTCCCATTGGAAGTGAAGCGTGCCCATGTGCGTGGTTCCCTTGCGGATACAATCAACAAACTTCTACAGGTTGTTGATCCGTTGTTGTTCATTGATTCCCTGACCCGCGAAGAACAGGTGGCTTTGGCAGATAAACTGCTTAAAGAAGGGAAAATCGATTCCAAGGCCTCTGCTTGGATTGCAGCTCAAGTGAAGGTTCTTCAAGCTCTATAGTCCGGGATCTGGCACTGTTTTCGACAGTCGCATCCCTAAAATGTCAGTTTCTAAAAGGCGTCTCAGCGTGAGACGCCTTTTTAGCTTCAGATCGAATATAAGCCTGGCGCGGTTGGAACAAGGCTTGCCTCTATGTAAAAGCATTGGAGGCTTTATGAAAACGTCTGTTCTTTCAAAACTTACGCTGGGTCTGGTGATGGCATTGGCCATGGGTCTTTCGGCTTGTGCAAAGAAAGGCGATTCAGCCGTGCGAGTAGCTAAACGTGGTGGTGAAATCACGACAAGCTCAACATGCTCTACCGGTGCTTCTTCAATAGGTCGAATTTATTATCCAAGCAATCAATCAGCTTTCGAAGCAGCGGTTAAATCCTTTGTTTCCACAAATTTGCCGGGATCTGCTTTCGGATCCATTGATGCTTCTGGAAGTGCTGCCAACGGTGTTTTCCTAACAATGAATCTGCGTTTTGATTCCGCTGGTCAAATTGACAAGGCAAACTCAAAAGTTTTGGTTCAAATCAGAGACTCCTTGGTGGGCACAATCGATTCAGCAACACAAAAAGAGATTCCAGCATATGAAGTTCAGTTCACATCTGCCTATAATGGTGTGCTGAATAAATCGACTCGTAAGTTCACAGTGACTTTCGAAGACCAGTACGGCTGGATCGGATTTGATGGTTACTATGATAACAACAATGCCTACGGTACAGTTTACTTCAAAAACTACTCTTCTGTAGACGGCAGTTCTCTGCAACAGCAAACAATGGGGTCATTCTGGGTTCCAACTTGTGGCCTCCTTAACTAAGGCACTGCGTCTTGCCTGAGCCTCTATCCTAACTAAGATAGAGGCATAATGCCTCAACGTTTCTTATTCGATTCTTCTATTCTTGGTTCAGTTGTCGGCGGTGGCTCCGCTATCGATATCCCCAAACTTAGCATTCATACCTTGGACGCAGCTTCTGCGTTTCTTTTAAGTTATGGTTTCGACACCAATCAACAGTCTGATGTGGAAAAGCTTTGGTACTATCATCGTCGCGCTTTGGTGTTGATGGTTGAAAAGCTGGGTTTCAACGATGCTGAAATTCCCGAGATCTTTCTGGATCCCAAAAAACTGGGAGACATCCGTCAGCTGCTTTTATATGCAAGCTCCAATGATCCAGAACAGGCCATGATGCAACGCTGGGCCTGTGCCATCCTAAGAGGCATCCACGTCTTTGTGCATGCCGAAAATGACCTGTTCAGTACTTTCTCTGAAGAAATTCAGTCACAGATTCTGACGCCATTTCAGGATGCGATTTTTCATGACGGAACCACTCATCGCACTTTCCTAAAGGGGACGGGTGAGAATCCGGAGTCCTTGGAGCTTCTGGGTTTCGAAGTAAAACCGTTTAAGACCTCTTCCAGTACCGTCATCAAACTATTGGCAAAGCCTGATGCTTTGGCGATGAAGATCTTTGATAAATTGGGAGTGCGTTTTATTACGCGCAATCTGTTTGATAGCTTCCAGGTCGTGCGCTTCTTGGTTCGTGAAAACGTGATTAGTTTTCCGCATATCATGCCGGATCAAAGCTCGAATAATCTGTATCCGGTGGAAACCTTTATGCAGGTCTGCGATGAAATGGCCCAGCGTCTGGATGTGATGGATGAGAAAAACATTCAGGCAGCCTTTGATCAAAAACTTGAAGAGTTGGGTGACAGCGCCAAGTTATTCCGTAAGGAAAATTTCTTCTCGGGTTCTGATTATCGCTTTATTAAATTTATTTCCCGTAAACTGATTCATATCAAACCCCAAGGGAGCAAAGAGGCATTCAGTTTCTTTTATCCATTCGAGGTGCAGATTATGGATCAGGCCGCCCATCAGAAAGTGCTGTCGGGCCCTTCTGAACACGAGGCTTACAAAGAGCGCCAACGTGTGGCTGCTCGTAAACGTTTATTCCCTGAGAGTTAGATCATGTTTCTAAAGTTGCTTTCTTATCCACGCACTCTTTTGGCTTCAGTATTGTTGCCAATTCACACAGTTTTTTGTTCTGCACTGATGATTTTGGTGACCTTCATTTATCCGAATCGTTGGCTGGAAGATCAGATTGTTTATTTCTGGACTCGCGGTTGTTGCTGGATGTTCGGTGTGAAAGTGGTCGTTAGAGGCTTTCACAAAGAAGCCAAGGGTGGCTACCTGTACGTATTTAATCACACCAGCTTCTTTGATATCTTTGCGATGTCAGGGTACCTGGGGAGCTTCCGCTTCGGGGCAAAGATTGAACTCTTTAAAATTCCCGTATTTGGTTGGGGCATGAAGCGCGCAGGAATTCTGCCGATCGCCCGCCATCGTCGTGAGGAAGTTTTTAAAGTTTATAAAGAGGCGGAAAAACGCATCGCCAACGGTGAACGTTTTGCCTTGGCGCCAGAGGGCACTCGCCAGCATAAAGAAACATTGGGGCCGTTCAAGTCTGGCCCGTTTATTTTTGCGATCAACGCGAAAGCACCGATTGTTCCTGTTATCGTAAAAGGGGCGGCTGCCATCATGCCAAAAGGAAGCTTTCTGCCGAATTGGGGAGTATGGACTCGCACCATCACTTTGGAAGTTTTGCCACCCGTTGATGCTACGAAATATACAATTGATCAGCGCCCTGAATTGCAGGAGCACGTTCGCAGTTTGATGCTGCCTTATTTTCCAGATGCGAAATAAGACGTCTTAAACAAGAATCCAAACCGCAATTAAAGTGATGATGATCGGAAGAACGAAGGTCAAACCCAGAACTAGCAGAGTCTTGGATTGGCCTGGTGAATCTTCTTGTGGAAGGTTTTGGTCTGAGTTCATCTAAATTCCCCGTGTTGCAAAGACTAAAGCAGTTTTTTAAGTTCCTCGCAAGTGAGTCGTCCCACTTTTTGAATATCTTTGATTTTTGTAGTGGGCGTGCTTGTGTATGCCTTTGCTGCGCTCGGATCTTTTAGAATAAACAGCGGCAGTCTTTTAGGGAGCGTGCGGGCCATGGTTTTGGTTTGTGCCGGCGTGCTAAGAGAAACAAGTTGGATGTTCTTTTTGATTTCATCCTCACATCTATTAATATCGAACACATAGATCCGGCAAGGCGCGCAGTCTTTTTCGATATAGATCAGGGTTTTCCCTTGGGCCAATAAATCCTCGGATTTCAATTGGGTTCCATCTGAAAAATTCACCAATGTTTCCGCAAAAGCGGGCCAAACCATGAGATTCATAAGTAAAACCAAAAAAATATTCATGCTTCGTAGGCGCAGCTTTTGGGGCATAAGGATTTTTAGGACAAAACCTTTGCAATTGCAAGTAACTTGCAATAAAAGTCAGTTCACTGGGGGTTGTTATGCTAAAAATGGTACTTGGATCAGCGGTTTTGGCTTTATCACTTATGGCTCAGCAGGCTTTTGCACATGATCATGATCATGATCATGGTGGTTTTCCAGAAGGTACTCTTCTGGCTCTTGAGGGCGAGGACGCCAGTACAAAATCCGCATGCATGATCTTTGTGACTGAGGTTGGTTACACGGGGTCTGAGCAAACTCCAGATCAATGGTATGCCGTAATTGCAACAAGCTACAGTCACGGTCATGTGGCCGCTTCACCAATCACCGTAAAAATTCATCCTGAAAGAGCTGGTGTCTTGTTTGGCACAGGGGCGAATGGTCAGGATCAAATCGCCGTTTTTCTAAATCCACAGGATATCGATTTGAAAAACATCAACTCTTTCAATTTGAAATGGCTTCACGGCGATCATTTTCACACCAATCGCTGTGTAAACATGCAGGTTCACGCGCACTAGTTTAGGTTTTGTTAATGAGTTACTTGGAATTTTTTAAGCGCCAGTTGCTTTTTTCAGTATTGGCGGCATCAGTTGCGACATCCAGTTTGGCAAAAAGTGTGGGGACAGAGGAATCGGTCACCCAACTTCCTGAAGTTATTATTTCTGATAAGTCTGAGAATGATTTAAGAATCAAGAAAGACGAAATCAATCGGGTTGAAACGATTAAAGCCAAAGACATTCAAAAAAAACAGGCGCAGACCTTTGCTCAAGCTGTTAACAATGTTCGCGGCATCGACATGCAAACGGCGTGCGCTTTCTGCGGCGCTAAGCGCGTGACTATCAATGGCATGAAGGGCGAGCACACCACGATCCTTATCGACGGTCTGCCATTGCATTCCACAGTTTCCGGCTTTTACGGCGTCGAAGCCATTCCTTTGGGCGGAGTCGACTCTATCGATATTTATCGAGGCACCGGGGCGGCATTGACGGCTCCTGAATCCATTGGTGGCGCAATCAATGTTGTGACCCGTGAAATCACCACGAACAGTGCGGAAGGTGCTGTTTCGATCGCCGACGATGGACAAAAAAATATTTCAGTTTTGGGCGCCAGAAAACTAACGCCGAACACAGGATTGTTGATGGGATTGCAATACGGCGAAATAAAGCCGATTGATATCGATAACAATGGTGTGTCTGAATTGCCCAGTCAGAAAACCTTCACGGCGATATCTAAACTGTCTCATAAAATCAATGAAACAGATGAAGTCAGTTTGCGCCTGAGCTACGGGAAGCTAAAGAATATTGGCGGCTCGATGAATGACCTGGAGCTGAGTGCTCCGCCGGCGACACTGGCCACTTCAGACGACTTTGTGGATCGTGATGTTCGCAAAAAATATATCGGTGCAGAAAATAAAATCACCGAGAATGTGTTCCTCGATCGCTATGAGATCGCTTCGATTTACCGCAAGCAGATTGATCAAAATTCCAGTTTGAAAGTCAGCCTGGGTGGTGCTCACCAGACTTCGCACTCGATTTATTCTCATGGTTATGATTACGACAACGATGATAAGTTGTGGGTCGGGATGGTGGAGTACCAAAAGCTTGCGACGGACAATCATCTGCTGACGTTTGGTGTGGATTCCAAGAATCAGTTCATGGATTCATTTTCGCAGACTTTGTATGTGGATCAAGTGCCACCCATGAAACAGGATGATTTGAACTACCACTCCTTGGGGGGATTTGCCCAGGACACCTGGTTTATTGATGATGCCAATGAGCTTTCAGTGGTTCTGCGCTATGACAATGTACAAACCCATTGGGTGGACTTTGATAAGAAGATCGACAAAGGGGTCTTTGCACCACGTGCGATGTACAAGCATTTGCATAACTCAGTACTGACGTCACGTCTTTCTGCGGGGGTGGGCTATCGCTCACCCTTAACATTGTTCGAAAGTCAGCACGGAATGTACCATGACGGCTTTGTGATTGATGTCGACGATCTGGAAACGGCACAAAGTGCGGTGTATTCCTTGGCAGGTCAAAGGCTGGATGATTTCTTCGAGTTCAGTGCCCATGTCACTCGTATCGAAAATATGGCCTATGGCCTGGATCGAGCAGATCAGGATCTGCCGACTTTGTTTGTCAGCTCCAAGGAGCCTTATACGATTTCTGTGGTAGATTTTAGTTACGGTCGTCGTATTACTCACGATTGGACCGTGGAGGGGCTTGTTGAATCCTTCCACTATCCGGCAGGATATAAAGAAAAACTGCAAGTGGCGGCAGTCGAGCAACGTTTGTCAGTGGTTTCCAATGTGAACTGGGGCAAATGGACAGCTTCCCAGCGTGTGACTGTTGTGGGAGAGAGAGATCTTTCGGCGTATGGTTATGGTGATCACTATAATGTTGCTTACACCGACACCGATCCACTCAGTCCCACATTTGGTCAGACATTTACTTCGGCTCAAAAGTTTCAAAAGTCTCCGACCTTTTTCATTGTAGATTTGAATTTCGAGCGTCAACTGGGTGAAAATCTGTATGCGGGATTCGCGATCTTAAACACCTTTGATTATACTCAAACGGGTGCGGGGGACAGTCCGGCCACATGGCATGTGCACGGAGATCACTATCATCTGGATAACTTCCACATCTGGGGCCCGCTGCGCGGACGTCAGTTTATTTTGTCTCTTCGCGGGAACTTCTAGCTTACGCCAGAAGTTCCGAAATAACTGCAGCCCCGGCTTTGACCCCAGAAGCACACGACAGAAGCACTGATTGCATCATCTGCATATTATCGCCGCATTAATGAATAAAAAAAGGCGCGATCTTATCGATCAGCGCCTGTTTCTTTTTTCGCCATGCAGAACCGATATCGGTTCTGCAGAGCAGTACGAAAAGGGAACTGTTACCTATTTAGTGATTACGCAAGTGCCTTCAACAGCTGTCTTGTTGATAACAAGAGTTTGGTTGAATGCGCCTTTTTCGCCTCGAACAGATTTGTAAGCCACAGAGTCTTTACCAGAAACACCCCAGAATTCGATCACTTCAAGATCGTCGAATTTATAGTAAGAACCAGCTGGGTAGAAAATGTAGTTGCCAGTTGCAGTGGCTTTGAAATCTTCGATGCCAGAACCGTCAGCTTCGATGTTGCCAGTGATAGCTTTGCCATCGATGTTAAGCGCAGCAGTTACAACAGCGTCGCCAGAAGTACAGTGAACGTCCAAAGTAGCCGCTTGAGCAGCAGTTGCAGACAAAGCGATCAAAGAAGCGAAAATTAGAGATTTCATAAACACACCTTTCGATTAAAAACTAGATGACGCAACGACTATGCTCTCTATTGTGAAAATGAGTCAAGAGCAAAACAGATCAGGATTTCAGGCGATCGCGCAGGGTTTTCATGTAAGCCCGAACTTCTGTTTTCTGGGCTTCAGACATCCCGCCAAAGTCTTTGTTCTCAAGTGCGGTGATGATTGTATAGGCATACATGGAGTGATTGGTCTTCGGGTGGACTTTGACCAACTTCACCATGGTTTTCTGCCAGCCAAGCTTGTGCATTTGCTGCGGTGTCTTGATTCCGGCATCCTGCAGCAAAGCCTCTAGTGTGGGGCCGATATTTTTTAGATCGGAAAGTTTTTTGGCCTTTTGCAGCAATTCTACGGGGTCCTCATCCGAGAACATCCGTGGTCGTCGTGTATCAAGATTTTTAGGAATAGGTGGTTCGGCCTTTGCGGACTTTCCTTTGCGGGTTTTGCTGGCGGTTTTTTTCTCTTTGGGAAAGCTGCCCCAGATGCTGTGGGGGTGAAGGGCGACTTTAAGAATATCGGAAGCCCACTCTTCAAAGCCCTCGGTTTCAATCGGCAGATAAAGCCACTTGGGTAAAATCTTGTGCGGTTTAAGAATGGGAAATTGAGCCAAGGCGCGCGCTTGATTCTCGTGTTCCACCGGAAACATGCAGCCATTCCAGTTTATTTTGTCCTTGGGTTTATCAGTGGCCTCAAATGTGATCAGGATGATTTTCTCATCCAAATAATAGGCAAATCCGCCGAACATGGCTTTACGACGATAACCTTCTGCAGGCAGCAGATTTTCAATCCATTTGAGCTCTAACGGTTCCTTCGCCATGGCTGGTTTCTAGGGGCCTTCTTTGCTTTAATCAAGCAAAGAAAGCCGCTATTGAAAATCAGTATATGCCTATGGAGTTTCTACTGGAACGCGTTTGCTTGGGTCGCGAGGCTCAATAACACGCTCCTCGATATAAATCCGCTCGGTAGGCTCGTGGTTGCGCAGGTATTCGGCGGCGCTGGCTTGTCGCGCCCGGCGAGACTCGTTGGTTGTATCCATTTTGGATGGACTTGAGTTTCTATCCTGCATCACTGTTTCAAGTAGCGTTTTTTCAGCGTGAGCAAAACTGAACGACATTAAGATCACACCGAAGGCTATAATTTTTTTCATGGACTTCCTCCTTGAACTTATAACGCCATCATCTCGCCGGCGGGAAGTCCGCGTACAGTCCGGTTTTTAGGGAACAGTTAGAAGTCATGAGACTGCTAAATACCGTACGTCTTTGGGCGGTAAAAGATTCATTTTTCGGGGGAGGTTGTATTGCGTCTTAGTAAGAAATCAAACACTTGGGCATTTATACTTGAGTTGTAGGACGAACATTCGTTACAAGAAGGCACTGGAATTTTGAACGTGTTTAATTTTTGGAAAAACCTCTCAGTAGTTAAAAAACTGTACGCAGTTGTTGGCTGTATGGCACTGTTGATCGCCCTCGAATTGGGGACGTTGGTTTTTGCGTTGTCGACGTTGTCGTCAGTGCGTGCCTTCGTGGGCGGCGAGGGTATGTGGTCCAAGGCGCAAAAGAATGCGATTCACAGTCTGACCTCTTATATTTTCACCAAAGATCAAAACTACTATGATGATTTTCATCGCAATATGACCGTCCCCTTGGGAGATCGTAAAGCTCGTCTGGAGCTGGAGAAAGCAAATCCGGATCTTAAAGTGGTGTATGAGGGGTTCCTGCAAGGTGGCGTTCATCCTGACGATATTCCAGGGGTGATTCGCATTCTGCGCAATTGGGGCTCCGTAAGCTATATTCAGCGTGCAATTACGGCCTGGACAGCTGCTGACGAGAAATTGAATGTCCTGATTCAAAAAGCAGAAGAGCTGCGCGGTATTTTCTCCCACCCCAAGGTGGATCAGAACGAAGTAAAACGGATTCTTACTGAAATCGATGTGTTGAATGAACAGCTCACAGCGTATGAGATGGAGTTTTCCAGTGTCCTGGCCGAAGGCTCGCGCTGGTTGGAAAACCTGCTGATGTTGCTATTAGTTCTCGCAGTTGTGACCATTGAGGGTACCGGACTTTATTTGACCTTCTCATTTGCAAAGGGTCTGAACCGAAGCTTGCTGGAATTGAACTACGCCACCAAGGAAATCGGCCGTGGTAATTTGGGAGTGACAGTGCCGGTGCACTCGCAAGATGAGTTGGGGGAACTGGCGGTTTCGATCAATCGAATGAGTGCGGATCTGGAATCAAATATTTCACAAAGACTGCTGGCGGAAAACGCCAATCAGGTCAAAACATTGTTCCTGGCTAATATGAGCCACGAGATTCGCACTCCTCTGGGAATTATCCTGGGTATGACTGAAATTTTAAAGGATCCCCAGGTCAATACGGAAGAAAAACTTAAGTATCTGGATGTTATGGAGAGCACAGGTCACAACCTGTCACGCTTAATCAATGATATTTTGGATATCACCAAAGTGGAATCCGGGCACATTGATGTGGAGCTGGCTGCAGTTCAGATTGAGCCTTTCATAGAGGAAATTGGCAGCATGATGCAGGTCAAGGCCGTTAAATCCAATGTCACTTTAAGTTTTGAAGTGGCGGCGGGATTGCACGGTATGGAATTCATGACGGATAGAAATCGCTTAAAGCAAATTCTTGTCAATCTGATCAACAATGCTCTTAAGTTCACGGTCGGCGGGAATGTGTGCTTGTCGGTTGAATCTGCAGGTCATGATCTGGTGTTCGACATCAGTGATACGGGGATTGGCATTCCTGAGGATCAGCAGGGGCGGCTGTTTCAAAATTTCTTTCAAGTGGATGCTTCCAGCACTCGTCAGTATGAAGGAACTGGGTTGGGATTGGTGTTATCAAGAAAGCTCGCGCGCTCACTGGGTGGGGACGTTGTCTTGGTGAAAAGTGCGCCAGGGGTGGGTTCGGTGTTTCGATTGTCGGTTCCGCAAATGGGACTGATTAGAATGGAAACTCTGGAGGTCGCTGCCAACCAAAAGCAGGTTAAGACCGAAGTGGATCTGCGAAGTTTGACGGTGTTGGTGACAGACGATTCAGAAGACAATCAGGTTTTGATAAAACACTATTTAAATAAAAAAGGCGTGATATCAGAGTCCGCACTTGATGGTGTCGAAGCGGTGGAGAAGGCTTCGCAAAAAATCTATGATGTGATTCTGATGGACATGCAAATGCCACGTATGGATGGCTATACCGCGACTCGCGAGCTGCGTGCCCGCGGGTATCAGGGTGCTATAGTCGCTCTCACGGCCCATGCGATGAAAGAGGATCGTGATCGCTGCTTGAGCGTAGGTTGCAATGATTATCTGACTAAGCCACTGTCATCGGATTTACTGTATGCCGCGCTTGCGAAGCATGCTCAGGTACAGATTGCTGAAGTCCTTGGCAAGCCTAAGTAACCCAATTAACAGCTGCCATTTAAATAGACACTCACTCGTTTTCAGGTCCAATTTAACACCAAAGACTCATGGTAAGGTCCTTGCATTCCGAAAAGATGGTATCATTTAGGAAGACCGTTAGGAGTACAAAGATGAGACAGTCACTTAAAGTCCTTACAGCAGCAATCGCGATGAGTTCCCTTGCAGCATGCGCATCAAGCCCGGCTAAAACAGCAGAGGCTGAACATGTGACGGTTTGGGAAGTCACAGAAACTCCATTCTTGCGTGCGGTGAAGAAAAGCATCACGGGCGAAAAAGCTCAGGATATCACGGTGCAAATGCCGGTTAAGGGCAAAGAGACCAAGACAAGATAGTGGTTTGCAGATAAATTTGAAGCAAAAAAAAGCGGGTCTGAAACCCGCTTTTTTTATTTCTTAGTTACCATATTTTGGAGAGATGATTTGCGATTGAGTGTCCTCGGCCAGTGGATCGCGAACTGATTTGTTTTGTGGAGAATAAATCACCAGGTTCGCAGCACTATAACCTTTCTTAAGTTTGATTGTAGCGCTGGATTTTCCTTCCAGTGACACCACTTCCGGAATATCAGCATAGGACTGTCCCAGATCGTTCAAAGAAATCTTGGACCAGGTTTTATCATCGGACAGATAATCGTCATACTCCAGGGCATAGTTGTCCTGATGGGTGGTGGAGACTTTAATGTTCAGTTCCCCGGTCGCTGAGGTCGCCAATAAGGAGGCATCAGCTGTGATGATTGCCAGGGTTGATCCATCAAAGGTCGTCATTGGCAAGGCATCAAGTAGCGCTGATGAATAGTCCTCTTCGTAAGACGTACCTGCTGTAATTGCCGTATCATAGAATTTGCGAAGCTCACGGGCGCGATTTCCATCCAGAAGCAGACTTACAAATTTTCCTGTCGCAAGACCAGGCAGGCTGCTGCCGACAAGGCCTGCCAATTCCTGATCAGCCAGTCCATCGCCATCGGAGTCGATCTGCACATTCACCTCGCAGCGATGCCATGTGGTCATGCCCTCGTACAGTTTCAATGCCACTTGCAAAGAGCGTTTCCCAGTGGAGTCCGTAATCACGCGATAGCCAGCGGATTGCAAATCGCAATTCTTATTGTGAATCAAGTCTGCTTTCTTTTCCGCTTTGCGCGCATCCTGTCCCAGCAAAGTAAACAGATAAGCGTCGCCTGGGTTTACGGATGTGTTCTCGATCTTCAAAGTCGCAACACTGCCAGAGGCGTCGTCCTCAGAGGTCGCTTTCACTTCCAGGGCCGTCGCTTTAATTCGGGAAATCTTGCGGGCGACAACCAGGGCGGGCATTTGCAGTAATTGCTCGTCGCCTTGAGTGAATTTCAAGAAGCCATCAAGTTCCTCATTGGCTGTCTTAATCAGGGAGGCATTGAGTGCCGCCGTAATTTCAACTGTTTTCTCCTGACCTGGTTCCAGAGTTAAAACAGGAGCTGTGATTTGCATCGCTGCTGAGCCATTCCATTGTGGATTCAAGGTCACGGTCTTGTCAGAAATATTTTTGAATGTGACTTTATTGGCAAGGACTTTGCCCTTTTCAATATCCGTGATCCCAAACGAAAGCGTTGCAGGAGTCGTCACGACCTGGGCCTTTAAGCTTTCAGCTACTTGCACGCGACCAGCACCCTGGCGGGCGATAGAGTATGTTTGCTTCTTTTCATCAGAGATCACTTTGCCATGACCCAATAGAACTGATTTCAATTCAAGGGGAGTCAAAGTTGGGAATTTTTGTTTCAACAAACCCATTACGCCGGCAATATGAGGACCTGACATGGAGGTTCCTGACATATTTACGCCTTTATCGCCAGATCCGCGGGCCGCTGAAATAATATTTGTTCCGGGTCCGGTGATCTCGGGCTTGATCAAACCATCGTCTGATCTTGGGCCGCGAGAAGAGAACGGCGAGATCGTGTCTGCAAGCCAAGGCTTGTCGACTTTTGAAGTCGATTTCAAGTTCACGATAACTGTGTCTTTGGTCAACAGGGCTTTCACTTGTTTTCCGGAATCCTGGGAGATCATAACGGCTGGAATATTTGCGCTCTCCAGGCCTGACATACCGGCAGCTTCGCCAGGGGCATTGTTGGCAATGATAACACCCAATGCGCCGGCGGCTTCTGCGCGTTTAACTTTGTCAGCAAAAGACACTCCTCCACGATCAATCAAGGCGTATTTTCCCTGGATCTGGGCTGCGGTGACGCTGTCGAAGTCCTTATCCGCCAAACCAGCGAAAACCAATTCACCTTGGGCTTCCTGCATTTCTGACAAAGGGGAGGCCGTGACGGATTCAGAGATTTCGACAATCAACTTTTCCTGATCATTGATTGAAAATTCGCCAGCGGGGAATGAAGTGTTATGAGTGGAGTCATCAATGCTTGAGCCCACTGAAATCGCATCGTCTGCGATGGAAGGTGCACCCACGATGTAGGGAGCATCGCCAGAGTTGCCGGCTGAAGCCACTACTACAGTGCCGCCACGAACCAGATTTTTAACTGCGTGCCCGTACATCACATGGGGACTGCCGTAAGTGGAGCCCAAGGAAAGGTTCACAACGTCCATTTGTTTTGCAAAACTCAAGTCACCCGTAGGGTCAGCAGAATACTCAAGGGCTGCGATCACGACTTCGTCGCTGGTGCCCCCTGAGCGGCCAAATACTTTCACGGCATAAAGATCTGCGTCGGGTGCAACACCGTCATAAGTGTTCACGCCGTCACCATTGCCCGCGACACTGCCAGCCACGTGAGTGCCGTGTGTGGCTTCATCCAAAGGGTTCACGTCAGGAAGAGGGATGCGTTTTTTTGGATCGTCTGAACCCGGTTGGTAGTCTGAGCCCACCAGGTCGATACCGCCCACGACTTTGCGGTTAGGGAACGCCGATGTTTCTGCTGAAGGATTGATGGCTTTATAAGCATCAGGAGTGCCCGGGCCGCCGAGCATTTTGTGAGTATAGTCGATACCAGTATCAATTACAGCAATACGCTTGCCTTGGCCGCGAATGTTTTGTGCGTAAGCCGCTTCGCTGCCGATGAATTTAACGGACGTCTTTTCGCCGACCATACCGATTTTGTTGAATTCAGATTTTTCATCTTGAGGGCGTGCAAATTGGGCTGATTTTTCCGTCATAACGACGTTTGGAATTCTTTTGATTTTATCCAATGCATCAGCCGGGGCCCATACGACCATTCCATTTAGAACCAGGCGGTAACGAATAAGAACTTTGATGTCCGGGGAAATCTTAAGCAGTTCCGCGAATGTTTGTTCCTGCTCTTTTTGGATGGCTTTCACCAAGTCCGGATCGATTTGTGGTTTTCCATCTTTCATTTCAGCAGTCTCCAACAGCGCCGGTGACGACAGTTTGATGATGAAAATGGAGGGTTCCGCAATTGAGGATCTGGTGCTGTAAAGACCGTCTAACAGGTCTGATTTGAAGATTGGGGAATCAGGCTGGGAGGGGCTGCAGCCCACAAGGACCAACAGCGATATTAACAGCGTTGAAATATTTCTTTGGCGTGTATTCAATTTAAACATCTTCATAGGGCCCTCTCACGTTCCAGGTGCCATATAGACACCGTTGACCTGGAAATCAAATTACCGTTCTGGAGTAATCCAAAATCCGTGCCTAAGAAACGGCGCCTTTTTGGCTCTGATTTGAACGCCTAAGGACCCCGAAATGCTACTCCCAAGGGCAGTCAAAGCTCTCCTGGCCGTTCACCAGTGTGATGTTCTGATCGCGATTCATTGCAACCAGTTGGCCCTTCGCAGAAAACACCAGGCTGTAAGGATTGTCGCCAGGATATGATTTCACTTCATGATAGACAGTGCCGCTTGTTTTTGAAGTCATCGTGATCAGGTAGAGGTCGTTATACTGTTGGTCACCCGTCGTGAACAGCGCTTGAACTTCGGCTAGATTTTTCAGAGGTGCCGTTACATACTCCTGCTCCAAGAGATGCTGATTGATCAATTTAAGTTGAACAGCAGAGACAGCCTTTGCCTTGTTGATATAAAGTGAAGTTTCAGAAAAGGCCTGGTGATAGACTTCGTCGTCTGAACTGCTTTGCAAAGCGCAAAGTTCCATTGTTTTAGAAAAATCGCTGCCCGCAAATGCATTCGCGGAGATCATAAATGACAGAGCAAAAACAAATTGTTTCATGGTTATTCCCTTTGGTTAATGCCAGAGGAAGTATACCGAGAGCCGCTCGCAGGATAGTGAATAATAAATATTTTAATATGCAGGCGGGGTATATTTACCTACATTGCGTCTTTGATGTAGAACGAGCGCAGGATCTCGCTCAGCTTGCCGTTACGAATGATAGTGGCAATGGCTTTATTGACGTCGCTTAGCTTTAATTTCGATTTTTTGGAGATCGCACATTTGGTCATGAGTGACGAACCCTGGAGTTCAAAAAAACGAAGACGTGGGTAGGCGTTGCTGTAGTAGGCGAATTCGATATTGGACATGACGACGTATTTCAGGCGTTTTTTTAAAAGTTTCTGAATATTGGCTTGGTTGTTGGGGCCGTCTTCACGTCGTAATGTTCCTTGCTGGAATTGGTGGTCCAGTATCGGATAGACAAAGTTTAATACGGAGCCAATCGACTCGCCCTTTAAATCCTCAACGGATGTGACTGGATTTTCGCGGAAGTAAACGATGCCATTGGAGGTGCGATAGATTTCATCCGTCCACCAGACATCCTTAACAATGGTTTTCTGCCAGACTTCGTTCAAATGACAGAGGATATCGACTTTTCCTTGAAGCAGGCTGGGGGCGACTCTTTGCTTGGGGACCAGAAACCATTTTACGGTCACATCCAACTCTTCAGCCAGGGCCTCGCCCAGTTGCTTCAAAATTCCATCTTCCAATACAGGCACAGAAGTGTTGCGGTTTATTTTAACCAATGGCATGGCGTAGTCAGAATTCACGCCAAAAACGAGAGTTGGATTTGCATCGGCAAATACCACAGAGTGGGTGAAAAAAAGTAGCAGAATCAGACATATGTTCTTCACGTCTCCAGCATATAGAATGGGTCCGTGATGTCATATGATTTTTGTGCTAGTTTTTGCGACTCGGCATTAGTTTTTAACAACGGACCAGCTGGAGGGATTGCTCAAAGAGCTGCTCAGCTTAATTTTGGAGGATCCAGTGTCGACGTTGATGATGATTTGTGAGTTTGATACAGCTTCTATCTGTGTCAAGCGCATCAGCTTTGGATTTTTATGATGTGCGCCCTGAATGGCGTCAGCAACTTGCTCCCAGCGAATGAAGGGTTCAAAGCTTTGACCTTGATTGACACTTTTAAAGGCTCCCACGAACCACTGACCTTTAGGGTGAATATAGACAGGATAGTTCTGTTTACCAAACTGGGGAATCTGCTTCCAGTTCAATCCATCCTCTGTGGTGTAGACACCTTCCGAGGAGACAATTCCGCGCACTGAAGATTTACTTTCAAATGCGATAGAGTATATTTCGCGCTTCATCAGTTGCTCAGTCGTCAGGGTGTTGCTGGAGGTCGCAGGTGCGAGTTCGAACGAAGCCGCATTTCTTTTCCACCAGACTTCACCGTGACCGTTGATTTTACTTAGTGCCCAGATGTTGGCTTCGGGCTTGGTGATTTCCACTCGTGAAAGCAGTTGTGGGCCCCCAGGAACTGCGCGAGTCACTACGCCACGGAGTTGATTGGTTACGAATCCTTTGGCTCTTTGCAAGGGGATTTGCGCACGCTGTGCAGTAACCAGAAATTCGCCGTTGCGATGAGTGATGGGAATCCATTTGCTGTCTATGAATGCTAAATTTGAAAAATCAGCCCGGGAGGCGAAGTGATTGATATCCACATACCCCGTGATTCCGTTCCGGTTGATTTTCATGAAGCCTTTTTCAAATCCCAACGGTTCCACGCGACTCAGGCGGGGAAGTGTGGTTAAGACGGCTGCAAGACTGGAAGGAGTTTTGCGCAAGTACGTATCCAGTATATTCACGAAGACACCCGCGTCATCATGGCGGTTTTTCAGCATGGATAATGGCACCCAGCCGATCACTTGATCACGGTATGTTTTGACCTTGGCCCAATAGTCATCGGTTTCCAATATTTCTAAAGTGGCATTGGGACCCAAAACTTTGATGGTGCCCGAGTCGTTGCGGTTCAATGACAAAAGCTGGCAGGCTGATTTTGTATCCACCAGGCGCGCTACCTGAATGTCTTTAAGGATCTGTTTTGCTTCAAGTTCGAATTCCTTGCGGTCCCAGCGAACGCGGTAGGTGCTTTCAATCTGTGTGGAAATCAGGCGTTCTTCCAGGGAGCTGCGGTTGGCTTGACCAGACGCAAAAGGACTTTCTTTGGTGCGATAAAATGAGATGGCTGCACTCGCATCGGTCGCTAAAGCGGCGTGGGTGGAGGGTACTGCCAAAAAAATAGGAAGAACGGCCAAAAAAATTGGATACATTCGTCTATTGTGCGTGCCGTTAGTAGGGGGCCTCAAGGCCAGAAGAGGGTTGAACTGGCCTAAAGGGGAGTGGTATCTATACGTGCTTTGTTAAAAGAAACATAACACGGAGTGGTATATGGATATCAAATTGATCGGTATTGTAGGCGCAGGACAAATGGGGAACGGGATTGCTCAAGTGGCAGCAAACTTTGGTTTCAACGTCGTTATGATGGACGTGAGCGGCGCCTCTCTTGAAAAAGGTATGGCGACAATTGCTGGCAGCTGTGATCGCTTGATCAAAAAAGCAACGATGACTGACGCTGATAAAGCGGCTTTGTTGGGGCGTATTAAAACAACTCAAGAAACTGCAGGTCTTAAAGATTGCGATATCGTGATCGAAGCTGCGACAGAAAACATTGATCTTAAACTTAAAATATTCAAAGACCTGGACGCGACTGTTAAACCAGGTGCTTTGTTGGTTTCCAATACGTCTTCGATCTCTATCACTAAAATCGCGGCTGTGACGAAACGACCAGAAAAAGTTGCTGGTATGCATTTCATGAATCCAGTTCCTTTGATGAAACTTGTTGAAGGTATCCGCGGTCTGCAAACTTCTGATGAAACATTCAAAGCTGTGAAAGCTTTGGCAGAAAAAATGGATAAAGTTTTCGTTGAATCAGTAAAAGACATGCCAGGCTTTATCGTGAACCGCATCTTGATGCCAATGATCAACGAAGCTGTTTATACTTTACACGAAGGCATCGCTTCTGTTGAGTCCATCGACTCGGCAATGAAACTTGGAACAAATCAGCCAATGGGTCCTTTGACTTTGGCAGACTTTATCGGTTTGGACACATGCCTTGCCATCATGAACGTGCTTCATGACGGTTTGGGTGATTCTAAATACCGTCCATGCCCACTTCTTGTTAAATACGTAGAAGCAGGTTGGATGGGTCGTAAATCAGGTCGTGGTTTCTACGACTACTCTCAAAAATAGGATTTAAATACTATGGCAGGTTTTAACTATAAAACTCTTCTCCTTGAGCAAAAAGCAAATGGCGTTTGGATTTTAACGATCAATCGTCCAGAGGCTTTGAATGCATTGAATTCAAATGTACTAGAAGAAATGGGCGAAGCTCTTCGTCAAATTGGTGAGATGCCTTATGTTGACGCGCGCGCCTTGATCATCACAGGATCTGGTGAAAAAGCTTTTGTCGCGGGCGCTGATATCAAAGAGATCAATGCTTTGGATGAAGAACAAGGCATGATCTTCGCGCAACGTGGTCAATCTGTATTCCATGAGCTCACTCTTTTGAAAATTCCGGTGATCGCAGCGGTTAACGGTTTTGCATTGGGTGGCGGATGTGAATTGGCACTGGGTTGCGATTTCATTTATGCATCTGAAAATGCAAAATTCGGTTTGCCAGAAGTAAGCCTTGGTTTGATCCCAGGTTTCGGCGGTACAGTTCGTATGGCTCGCGCCGTGGGTCAGCGTAAAGCCCGTGAACTGACTTACACAGGCAACATGATCACGGCTCAAGAAGCTCTTGGTTATGGTCTTGTGAACAAAGTTGTTCCGCAGGCTGAATTGATGGCGACAGTGATGAAAACTGTTGAGGCAATTCTTTCCAAAGCTCCTATTGCAGTTGGTATGGCGAAACGCTCTATCAATCAGGCATGGGATATGGATGTTGAAGAAGCTCAAAAAAACGAAGCTAGAATCTTCGCTGAACTTTTCAACACAGAAGACGTTAAAGAAGGCACTGGTGCTTTCATCGAAAAACGTAAAGCGGCTTTCAAAGGCCAGTAGTCAGTTTCCAATCAGCGAAGTGAAAATCTTCGCTGATGTTACATAAGGTTTTTATGGCATATACTCCAAAGCATCCAGTTAGAATTGTCACGGCCGCAGCATTGTTTGACGGCCACGACGCCAGTATCAACATCATGAGACGTATCCTTCAGGATATGGGCGCGGAAGTGATCCATTTGGGGCACAACCGTTCAGTCAGCGATGTCGTTAAAGCCGTTCTTCAAGAAGGCGCGCAAGGCGTGTGCATCAGCTCTTACCAGGGCGGTCACATGGAATACTTCAAATACATGCGTGATCTTTTAAATGAAGCAGGTGCGGGCTACGTACAAATCTACGGCGGTGGCGGCGGAGTAATCGTCTACGACGAAAAGAAAGAACTTGAAGCCTACGGCATTTCGCAAATCTTCCATCCAGATGACGGTCGTCGTTTAGGTTTGGAAGGCATGATCGAAATGATCGTTAAAGGTTGCGACTTCGATCTTTTGGAAAAACAAAAAGAATTTAAAAATAAAAAGAACATCTTTGCTGGCGACACTGTTCCTTCTGTGGAATTGGGTGTGGCGTTGACCGCTATTGAAAACGGCAACAAAGATGTTTCGTTGGCTTCCTATGGTCTTGAATCATTCAAAGCGAAACAAGCTCCGTTGGTACTTGGTATCACGGGGACTGGTGGTGCCGGTAAGTCATCTTTGATCGACGAACTGGTTCAACGTTACCTGAATGCTTACCCTGATAAAAAAATCGCAGTTGTCTGCGTGGACCCATCCAAGCGCAAAACCGGTGGTTCGCTTTTGGGTGACCGTATTCGTATGAACTCTTTGTCTCGTACAAAAGTTTTCATGCGTTCTGTGGCCTCACGTGGTTCAGGCCGCGAGATTGCTTCCAGCTTGCCAGAGATTTTGAAATTCGTTCGTCAACTGGATTTTGATTTCATCATCGCTGAAACTTCCGGTATCGGTCAGGGCAATATGGCGATCACTGAAGTTTCAGATATGTCCATGTACGTGATGACATCTGATTTCGGTGCGCAGTCGCAGCTGGAAAAAATCGACATGATCGACTTCGCGGATTTGATTGCTGTGAATAAAGCCGATCGCAGAGGTGCTTTGGATGCTCTTCGTGATGTATCCAAGCAATACAAACGTTCGCGCAAGATCTTCGACAATGCGGTCGAAGTTCCAGTTTATTTAACTCAAGCATCCCAGTTCAATGATGGCGGCGTTAATAAATTGTTCTTTAGAATTGCCGATGTTTTAGAAGAAAAACAAAAGGGCCGTTGGATTGTGGATCCGGCATTCCGCGCAAATATCCTGTCTGCGGAAGAGCATGGGATCATTTCCGCTGATCGCCAAAGCTATTTGGCTGAAATCGTATCCACTGTTCATAAGTACAAAAAACGTACGGAGACTTTGGCGGAAGAAGCATCCAAACTTGGCAGTCTGCAAAAATTAGCTCCAATGCTTGGCACTCCGGCTGAAACTGTAAAGAAGGTTCAATCTCAATTGGAATCTGAATTCACAGCCGAAGAATTAGAGTCTTTGAAAAACTTTGATAAGTTGATTGAACGCTACTCTGGAGACGAATTGGTATTCCAAGTTCGTGATAAAGAGCTTCGTCAGACTTTGACCCGTGAATCTTTAAGTGGCACAAAAATCCGCAGAGTCGTAGTCCCTAAAATGAAGGACTGGGGCGACAGATTCCGTTACTTGAAACTTGAAAACGTTCCTGGTGAATTCCCATTCACAGGCGGCGTATTCCCTCTTAAACGTGCTGATGAAGACCCTAAGCGTATGTTTGCAGGCGAAGGCACGCCGGAAAGAACGAACCGTCGTTTCCATTACCTGACCAAGGGTGAAACGGCTCATCGTCTTTCTACGGCTTTTGACTCGGTCACATTGTACGGACAAGATCCTGACAACCGTCCCGATATCTTCGGTAAAGTCGGGGAGTCAGGCGTTAGTATCTGTACTTTGAATGATATGAAAAAGCTTTTCGCGGGCTTTGATCTAATCAATCCAAATACTTCAGTTTCCATGACGATCAACGGTCCAGCACCGATGATCCTGGCTTTCTATTTCAACACGGCGATTGATCAGCAGGTTGAAAAGAAAGAAAAGGAACTGGGTCGTAAGGTTACTACGGAAGAGTACAACGATCTTGCGATCTGGACTCTTCAGCAAGTGCGTGGAACGGTTCAAGCGGATATTCTGAAGGAAGACCAAGGTCAAAACACTTGTATCTTCTCGATCAATTTCGCATTGAAAATGATGGGCGATATTGCGGAATACTTTGTTAAGCAAAAAATCCGCAACTTCTATTCTGTTTCCATTTCTGGTTACCACATTGCAGAGGCGGGTGCGAATCCGATCTCTCAATTGGCATTTACGCTTTCAAATGGTTTTACATTCGTTGAGTACTATCTGTCCCGCGGATTGAAAGTCGATGATTTCGCTCCGAATTTGTCGTTCTTCTTCTCAAACGGTTTGGACCCTGAGTATTCAGTGTTGGGTCGTGTGGCTCGTCGTATTTGGGCCGTAGCAATGCGTGACTTGTATAAGGCGAATGATCGTTCTCAAAAGTTGAAATATCACATCCAGACGTCTGGACGTTCGTTGCATGCGCAGGAAATTGATTTCAATGACATTCGTACGACTTTGCAGGCCTTGCTAGCTATCTATGATAACTGCAACAGCTTGCATACAAACGCGTACGATGAAGCGATCACAACGCCGACAGAAGAATCTGTACGTCGTGCGATGGCCATCCAAATGATCATCAATCGTGAGTTCGGTATGACCATGAATGAAAACCCAATGCAGGGTTCTTACTTCATGGACGAGCTGACTGATTTGGTAGAGGAAGCTGTCTTGGCGGAATTCAAAAAGATCAGTGAACGTGGTGGTGTATTGGGTGCGATGGAAACTCAATACCAACGTTCCAAGATCCAGGAAGAATCGTTGTACTATGAGCGCCTGAAACATGATGGCACATTGCCAATCATCGGCGTGAACACGTTCATCGATCCTAAGACAATGGCGGCGGACTACGTTCCACCAAAAATCGAACTAGCCCGTGCTTCCTACGAAGAAAAGAACCAGCAGCTTGATAATGTTCACGCCTACCAGGCAGATCACAAAGCTCAAGGTGACGCTTCTTTGGCAAAACTTAAAGAAACCGTCCTAAACGGCGGCAACATCTTCGGCGCACTCATGAACGCCGCAAGATTCTGTAGCCTATACCAAATGACAACAGCCCTCTACGAGGTCGGCGGCCAATACCGCAGAAACCTCTAGAGGTAACAGTTCCCTTTTTGGAACGCAGTGCGGAACCGATATCGGTTCTGCACTGTTTCTCGTAATGAGATAGGCCTTAAGTTTGCATTGATAATCTGTATGCAAAACAAAATCGCCAAACTTAAAAAAACAGTGGTTTACGTGACTATCATTTTAACAGGCGTCAATGTTCTTCTGACAGCCGCCCAAACCATCACTGGGGAACAAGATACCAAAGCCCAATCCTTCCATTCCATCGCCTGGAAGAACCGCTAAGTAATAGGTACGGAGAAAGTGTGTCCGTACCTTTTATTTCCTATTAAATATTCTAGCTAAGAAAAGGACGATCATGGCCCCGAAGACGGAGGCGATGAATCCTGCGGGTTCGCCCTCGTTGTACCATCCCAACATCTGACCGACATAGGTGCCGACTACAGCGCCGATAATTCCCAGAATTGTGGTGAAGATGATGCCAAGCTTTTGATTGCCCGGCATGAAGAAGCGCGCCACAAGTCCAACCAGAAAGCCAATCAGCAAAGTACCTAAGATGTGCATCCAATACCTCCCACAAGGAAAGTATTGGGGACTCTGGGTACTTAATCAAGTGACTTTGTCGTTTCGCATGAATCCTAGTGGCTGATGACTTCCAATTGAGTCAGGATTGCAGGGGACTGTGTGAAGGAATAAGTATCGCTGGAAATTCCAATCAGATCTTTACCCAAAATATCCTTCATCATGCCTTTCACGCTCACCGAAGGAACCCGCCCCACAGCCTTGCCGTGACGGAACAGCATGCCTACCTGAACTGGATTTGAAAACTCCCATTGTTCGCTGATGCTGCCACCATAGCTTGCTACCAAAACCAGGCATTCAGGAATATCTTTGATCATATCCCAGGCTTTGGCTTGACCTGCCATCAATGTTAGATTGTGAGGCACGCAGTTAATTCCTGTGTCGAAGTAGCGCCGTCCATTTCCGGTACTTTGTTTGCCGGATTTTTTTGCCTGCCGAAGATCATAAAGAACGTTTGTGAATACACCTTTGTCAAAGACTGTGGGATTTTCATGAAGGACGCCTTCACCGTCAAAACGGTCGAAAAAACCTTTTTCCGGATCAAAGCTAAGATCCTTGAGTGTGACTTGAGAACTGAAAAAAGAATCACCCAACTTGCCGGAAAGGTACGAACTTTTGCCGTGAAATTTAGATGGTTTGATATCTTTAGTGATTCGTTGAATGATATCATCGTAATCAAAAATCAATACCGGCATCTTTTTTGATTCAATAGAAGAGGTCAATGAAACTGCCTGAAGAATTGGCTCATACTTCTTGCGAATTTCCACAAAGTCAGGTGTCTCGCCATCCAGATTGAAGAATCCTTCGGCGAAATCAGTGGAGCCGAAACGTTTGTAAAGCAGGTAGCCTTCATTTTTTTCACCGCTGCTTTCAAGTGTGCCCGTGTAACTGCTTTTGAATGAGCTCTCAAGCTTTTCGACAGCAAATCGACCGCTGAAGTTAAGCTGGGGATAGTCTTTGCAAAGATCTTCAAAGAAGCTTTTAAAAGCCGCAAGCTTCATCTCGCGGGCTTGCTTGGGGCTGAGATGACTTAGTAAAGCTGCGGTCTTTGGCAGCTCATAGTCATAAGAGATTCCCATATTGCCTGGACGTTCCGCTTTCTCCAGTAAAATTTCCGAGGTCGTAGCACCAACAACGGCCGAAGAAAAAATCTGACCGTTCTTAAATATTCTTGCCGCAGATTTCTGAATCTTTTGAGTTTGAAGTGAAGTGATGCGGTTTCCCTGCGCCTTCATTTCCGCCTTGTCTGTCGAGAGCGTTAAGATATCGTGTTGCATTAGCTAACCTGCATGTCTTTCACAAGAATTGTCGGACCACCATCGGATACAGGCAGTGGGAATTGACCCAGCTTTCCACAGCCACCCAAGGCTGAGTGATGTAAATCAAAGTCATTGGCAATGGCTTCAATATTGTGAAGTGTTTCGAAAAGTTGGCCACTGATGACACTTGCACGCACAGGGCTTGATAGTTTTCCGTCTTTGATCAAGTATGCTCGAGAAGGTGAGATGGTAAATAAATCGCCCCCAGTTCCATAGTTGAAGTTTTCAATATAGAGACCGCCCTCGGCCATCTTGAAGAGCTCTTCGATGGGAGTGTTGCCATTTTCGATATAAGTTGAAGTCATTCGCACGATGGGATCAAATTCAAATCCAATGGAGCGACCATTTCCAGTGGGTTCTTCGTTCATCGCCAAAGCCGTATCGTAGGAATGCAGGCGACCTGAAAGAATACCGTCTTTAATTAAGTAAGTTTTGCCAGCCTTATGGCCTTCATCATCAATTGGGCAGTATCCTGAACCACCCTGATGAGATCCTGAATCCACAATCGAGACGAAATCAGCGGCAACCTTTTTACCCATCTGCCAAGTTTCCTTAGCCGCAGGATCGCCCAGAAGGGAGTCTGCCTCTGACATGTGACCGAAGGATTCATGGACGAACACGCCTGCAACCTCAGGATGTAAAACCAATTTGTATTTTCCGGCAGTGACCAAGGGTGCATGCAGGAATTTTTCTGAGTTATCCAGTACGGTCAGTAATTCATTCTGCTTGTTGCGAAGTCCGGCGAATGTCTCAGCATAAATAGCGGCATAGTCGGAAAACATTTTATCGCCGTCTGCCAGTTCATAAGCAAAGCTAGCCCCGCACTGAGTGAAATCATAACGGTAAGATGTACCCACAGAATTCTTATAGGATTTTACCTTGTAAATGTCTTTGTAGTTTGATCGGCTGCTTTTCACCAGCGGATACTTTGATGAAAGAGCATCGTACTTGGTCATCAGGTCCACTTTTTCATTCAGGAAGACAGAGGACGGGTTATTTTCCGTGTAACTGATGTTTTCGTAGTGACCATAGTTTTCCGGAAGTTTGGACCAAGGGGAGCCGCTGCCAAATGGTGAGGACTGAGTTAATGCCAGGAGCTGGTCTTTTAGGGTGTGAAGATCAGTTGTTGCTGAGTAATACCATTGGTTATTGTTTCGCACGCGAAGAAAAGCCCCAACGGAGCTCTTTTCAATACTGGTGATGACTTCGTGATTCTGAAAACTGATGCTGCTTTCAAAAACTTCTTCAATCCGTACATCACAGTACTCACAAGGAATTGATTTTAGATCCAAATCAGCCAGAATTTTTTGAATGTCCATGAAGACTCCCATCGAGGGAATAATCTAACATGGACACCAAACAATCCGGAAGCCTTACATAAGCTTTTCAATGATTTTTTCAGCGATTTTAATGCCGTCACAAGCCGCAGATGTGATTCCGCCCGCATAGCCCGCACCTTCGCCGGCAGGGTATAGTCCTGCGTGGGAAATACTCTCCAAGGAATCATTATCACGAGTCACGCGCACCGGGCAGCTGGTACGGGATTCAATTCCGTACAATTGAGCGTCCTCGACGACAAAGCCCTTCATGTTGCGATTGAACTTATGCAGGCCTTCCTGAATACGTTTCGTCATATGAGATGGCAGGATTTCATCCAGGCGAATGTTGATAGCACCCGATGGCGAGGAGCCTGCGCGCAGGTTTCGTGGTCCTTTTTTAGAAGGGCCACCCAGGAAGTCCAGTAGATTTTGTGCTGGCAACTCTTTGGTCCCGCCAGCTTCGCGCACAGATTTTAATGCCTGAGTTTCAAGCTGACGACGCAGTTTCATGCCGCCGAAAATGTCATTGCCGAACAGTTTGCCGTGATCAATGGAAACCACGATCGCTGCGTTCGCAAAAGGCGAGTTGCGGTTGTAGTTACTCATCCCGTTGCAAACGATACCGTCCGCTTCCGTACCCGCAGACAATACATAACCACCCGGGCACATACAGAAAGAGTAAACACCAATGCCAGTCTTGTCGTCATGGTCGGCCAGTTTGTAGTTCGCAGCCCCCAATTTTGGATGCTCTGAAAACTGACGGTATTGGATTTTATTAATTTCAGCCTGGGAGTGCTCGATACGCAGACCCATCGCAAAGGATTTACCATCCAAATGCACACCGATGTCGTGAAGATGATTAATCATATCTTCAGCCGAGTGGCCTGTCGCCAGGATCACATGCGGGGATTTAAATTCGGTACCGTGTTCTGTGCGAACGCCGACTGTTTGTTTCCCCTCCATCAGGATCTCAGTCACCTGAGTATCAAAATGGATTTCGCAGCCATTGGCTTTCAGGAATTCACGCAGCTTCGGAATTACCCGGCGAATACGATCCGAACCCACGTGAGGGTTCGAAAGCCATTGAATTTCTGCCGGAGCTCCGAATTGCACCAGACGATTCATAACATAAGGAATGTGCGGGGATTTAATACGCGTGATCAGTTTACCATCAGAGTATAAACCCGCGCCGCCTTCGCCGTAACAAACGTTATTGCGAGTGTCCAGTTTACCGTGGCGCCAGTACTGATTGATGCCCTTCATGCGATTGCCGGAATCAGAACCGCGCTCAAACAATACGCAGGGAACACCGCGCTCGACGAAGCGCAATGCTGCAAACAAACCCGCAGGACCCGTGCCCACGATCAGAGGCTTTTCTTTCGGTGTCGCGATTTTTTCTAAATTGAATTCAGGAATATTAAGAGTTTCGCCTTTTTCAGCGACCTCAACGGAATAAACGAAATGAGGGGAGTGTGCGCGTCGGGCGTCGACGCTTTGTCTCAGGATGCGATAGGGGCCATGTTCTGGCATCATCCACTGAAGTTTTTCTTCCAGGTCCTGATCAATAGGGATTTCGATATTGTTGAATATCTTCGCCATTTTTATACCTCGCGGGCACTTGTTAAGCGCCAAGCCGATGAATTATTTGAGGACCAATGTATAACAGATTGTTCCGCCCGTGACAAAGGGGGTGACGTCGGTTAGATAATTTATATATGTCAGCAATCACTCGTATTTTACCTAAAAGAAGCCTTAGCCGATTTGTCGGAAAACTCATGCACTTTCAAGGGCCTAAATGGTGGGCGAACCTCACGGTCAAAGCCTTTGCCAGCTGGTACAATATCGCCATGGATGAGGCTGAAAAGGCTTATACCGAATACCCAAGTATTGGGGAGTTCTTTATCCGTAAACTAAAACCCGGGATTCGCCCGATCGCTAACACCTGGGCCGTACATCCGGCCGACAGTGTGATCACCCAGGCTCAGACAATTGAGAAGGGAACTCTGATTCAGGCAAAAGGCCATACCTATGAGCTTAAAGAGTTCACCATGGATCCTGATGCCTATAAAAAATGGGATGGCGGGTTCTTTATGACTTACTATCTTTGCCCGACGGACTATCACCGCATGCACTCCCCAGTGGATGGTGGCATCAGCGAGGTTCGCTACATGCCGGGCGAGTTGTGGCCGGTGAACGAATGGTCCACGACAAATGTAAAAGATTTGTTCTCGATCAATGAGCGCGTTCTGGTGGAAATCCAAACGGACATGGGACCTGTGGGAGTGGTTTTTGTTGGAGCCACCAACGTCGGTCACATTGTTTTAAGCTTCGATGAAACAATCCGCGGAAACCAAGCCGGAGTGCCTGAGTATCAACACAAAAAATACTCGCCAGCAATCACGGTCAAGCGCGGAGATGAACTTGGAATGTTCCGCATGGGCTCCACAGTTGTGATGTTGTATCCGCCGTCATTTAATCAAAAATTCAAAGGTCAGTTGAATCTGGGCCCAGCTGTGCGAGTGAACGCTTCGTTGACCCAAAGTTAGTATTAAAAGCGCGAGCCCACATATAGGCCGGCCGCCTGCGAAAAGAACGACATGTCCATAGTGCGCAGATCCACATTCACGGGCTGCGTATGGCCGATGATAGTCATGTACCAAGGGCCCCAGTCGTATCCGACGGCCATCTTCGCCTGCACCCACCAAGTGTATTTTAAATTATCCCAGCGAGTGGTGGTGGTTTCGTAAAGTTGCTTTTGTGGGCCTGCCTGCGCACTGCCAAACATCGCAATGTAAAAACGTTTCCACTGCCACACGTAAGAGGTTCCCAGTCCCAGCGCCATGCTCTGGTAATTTCCTTTCACCAAGGTTGCATCCTCGCCATAATCCGAAGGATTTCCTTGAGGCAAAAAAGGTGTGGGATTTTCAATTTGTACTTGGGAAAGTCCCAGCAATGTGTAAAACGCAAGTCCGTCCGAAGAAGGTTTTTTCCAATTCGGTCCAAAAGCTTCCAAAGCACTGACGCCGTAATAAGCCCACTCGAACTGCGCCTGCACCATGGAAATTTTCAAATCCGGCAATGAGTATTCATCGGTGGTGATGAAGCCATCATTGTTGGCGCTGGCTGTGGGGCCCTGATTGAAACCCTTGTAGCGTTGGTAAATAAATTCAGCACCGAAGCGGCCGTTGAAGTAACGCAACTGATAGTCTTCGGCAGAGGTGGCCACTTTATCGTTCTTGGCAGCCCCGTTGGCAACGTTTGCCTCCAGTGAAATTCGTAAAGGACGATTTGACCAACCCAAGGCAAATCCGGGAGGTGTGTTAGGTTCCAAAGCCACGTTGTGATCATTGCCCGCACCCGAAGTGGTGGCTTTCAAGGTTTTGATGATCATCCCGGCTTGGATGGAGTTTTCGTATTCTTCTTTTTCGATTTTTCTGGGAGTTTTTTCAGAGGGCGTTGTTGCTACAGGAGAAGGTTTTGACTGAGGGCGTGCGCGGCGGCTGGCTTGGGCCGACACCGGGCCTGCGGCAAGGAGAATCAAGGTAAAGGCTGTGAAGAAAAGCGATATCTTAATAAGCAAAAACTCACTCCGTTAAGACCTTATTCTACAAGGTGAGCGGAGTGAGTTTAAAGACAAAATCTGTCAACTGTCGTAACTGGACCAGTCTTTATGCGGGGTATGTGCATTCAGTCAGTGGAGTTTCTGCCACGGAAACGCGGGTTAGGATCGGTAGTACTTTCTTGCCATGATCATAAAGCCATTTTGCCAAGAGCTCAGACGTTGGGTTTTCGAGGCCTGGCACTTCATTCAGTACGCGATGGTCGATCTGCTGAAGGATCGGTTTCATAGCGGCTTGGATGTCGTTATAGTCGATGACCCAACCGACTTTTCCATCCAAGGGGCCTACCAATGTCAGCACGATTTTAAAGCTGTGCCCATGCATGCGAGAACACGGATGGCTTTCTGGCAAATGGGGCAGGAAACGGGCGGATTCAATTTGAAAATGCTGCTTCAGTTCAAAATTCATGTTATGGATATTACCATTAGGGAGAAATATGTCCACGACCACCTTGCATTTGGCCAAACAAAATTTCAAATTTTCAGCCGCGCACTTTCTGATTTTTGATGAAAAGCACGCTGAGAAGCTTCACGGCCATAATTATCAGGTCAAAGTCGACATCAAGGCTCCGGCGGACGAGGCTCAGCATTCCGAGGGCTATTTCATGGACTTTAATGTGTTCAAGAAATACATCAAAGCGGCACTGGATCGTTGGGACGAAATAGTTCTGCTTCCCGAAAAACACCCCGACATGAAGTTCAAGAAAACCGACAAGTCCCTGGAAGTCACATTCCGCGATCGCTTTTATGTTTTCCCATTAAATGAAGTGATTCTTTTGCCGGTCACCAATACCAGCGTGGAAAACCTCTCGCGTCTTCTGGCAGAGGATTTTTATAAGGAATTTGCCAATTACGGTGTGCAAGCTGTGTCTGTGACAGTTGAGGAAACCGCAGGGCAGGGTGCCTCAACAACAGTTCCCCGCTAAGGGCTGAGCAGGCCTGAACTTACTTCCATTGGGGTGAGTTCGCGTACCACCCGGTAACGCCAAAAACAAATTCGTCCACCTTCACTCAGGCGCTGTTGCAGGCGCTCCTCGACCAGATCCGGATTGCCGTCGCAGTCCAAATGGGCAAAGTCCCCAAAAGAATCCACGTGGGTCACATTCCAGGAGTAAGGTGATTTGTCGCGGGATTGGAAGTTTCGGTTCACACCCAGACCCGGGCTCAAGGCGATTCGCGCCACGACGATTTTCTCAAGGTCGGGGTTTTGAATTTGCTCACGGGCGGTCGCGATCGTTTCGCTGTCGTCGAGACCAATAACATAGGAGCCGTTCTCGCTCGGGGACTTGGTCGAAATCATGAAGTACTTTTTGCCTGCATCCACTTCCAGGGGCAGGGGTGTTAAAGCCAGGGGCGGACTTTGTTTAAGTTCATCGCCATAAAAGATTTCACTGTGCAGTCGGCCCGTTGAAGCAATCTCGATGCGGGCAACGCTGCGATTAAAGTTCCACTTTAAGTTTGTAGTGTCATAGTGTGTGCTAATGCGCAGGGATTTTTCTTCGAGCTGAACGCCAGCAAAGTCATAGGATTTTAAGGTCACGTCGATAGACTTCAAGTAAAGGTTTAATAGGGATATTTTGACTGAGGTTTGTCCCGCAGGAAGGTAATGTGTAACTTGAGGTGATGTGACGGAACTAAGTAATATCTTTTGTTCTTCGCAAATCGCCGTGAATTTTAGTACGCCGGCCGTGGCTGCCTTGAGCGAGAAGCCCCGGTCATCCGACAAGAAAGCAGAGCCCGCTATTTTCATTTCAGAATGCGCCTCGATTTCCTGATAACGTTCTTTGACCCCGCCGTTCACATGAACTTGGGTCCACCATTTTTCAGATTCTTGGGATTTGTTTTGCACCAGAATTTTAATGTCTTCACGGGGGCAGAACCCTGGCACATAAAACGTTTCCGCAGCAATGGCTGCGTGGGTGAAAAGCAAGACTCCGATGATGAGGCTCAGTGGTTTGATTTGCATCTAAAATTAGATCGGAGTTAGGGGTCTAAACTTGATCTAACCTATTAAAATCACGACCATTGTCTTCGATTTCGCCTCACGTTTGTGAAAACCATTATCAACTGGTTTTCAATGGTCTGGGTCGGGGGTAAAGAGCTTCCTTTTACGCCTCTAAAAACTTAATTAATAAAGCACCATTTCAGAGGGAAAAGATGACTTTGTTAGATGCCAAATTGAAGCCCGGTCAGACCGTTGAAATCCTAAAGATCGCGGGAGAGGACTCTTTGCGCGAACGCCTTCATGAAATGGGTTTGTCTGCGGGGATGGAAGTCACAATTTTAGGGAGAGCACCTTTTGGTGGTCCGTTGTTGATCCGATTCAAAACCAGTTTTATGGCTCTACGAAGTGAGGAGGCCGCATGCGCCCAAGTAACGCTGAAGCCATAGATTCCACCACAATCAACCGCGAACAACGTGTTGTCGCCTTGGTCGGGGCTCCCAATTCCGGTAAAACAACTCTGTACAACTGGCTGACGGGATCACGTTTTAAAACTGTGAACTATCCAGGTGCCACGGTCGAGTACTCGCTGGGTAAACTTGCGCCTCACTTGGGGCAAGGTGTGTTGGCGATGGATACGCCGGGTACTTACAGTCTGCATCCAAAAAGCGCCGACGAAATCGTAACTATTAAATCCATTTATGAAAATCCTGAATTCGGTGAAGCCACCGGCGTGATTGTGGTTCTGGACGGTACTCAGTTGTCCCGTCACTTACAACTGGCATTGCAGGTGAAAGAAACCGGCTTCCCAATGATCGTGGTTATAACCATGTCGGATCTGCTTCGTCGTGAAGGCATTGAGCTTGATCTGGATTACTTGCGCAAAACTCTGGGCTGTCCAGTTTTGCAATTTGATGGTTTGTTGGCTGGCGGCTTGTTGGAAGTTGTTGCAGAAGTGCAAAAGCTTCCGTTGAATGTGAAGCCTCAGCGTCCGCAGGTTTGGAATTTTGATCTTATGGATCAAAAGATGAAAGAGTGCGATCGCATCGCCAAAGAGGCTCTTTCTCATAAAACTGAAAAACCCGAGGTTCGACTGAACCGCATTGTGGCCACGACCGAGAAGCTGGATCGTGTGCTTTTGCATCCATGGTTTGGTTTGTTGATTTTTATCGCTGTGATGAGCACCCTGTTTTCCTCGATCTTCTGGGCGGCAGCACCGTTCATGGATTGGATCGATGGCGGATTCAGCTTTCTGAATGAATGGGTGGCAGGCTTGGGGCCTGGGACATTGTGGGCTGACTTCCTGGCAAACGGCGTGGTTTCCAGTTTCGCAGCTTTCATGGTTTTCGTGCCGCAGATTTTTATTTTGTTTTTGGGAATTGGATTGCTGGAAAGCTCTGGTTATCTGGCCCGTGCAGCGACCTTGATTGATCGTCCGTTTTCAGCGCTGGGCATGAGTGGTCGTTCGTTTGTTCCGATTTTGTCAGGTTTTGCTTGTGCGATTCCGGCCATTATCGCGACTCGCAATATCTCCTCCAGTCGGGATCGTTGGATTACGTCCTTCATCATTCCACTGATGACGTGTTCTGCGCGTCTTCCGGTGTATGCGTTGTTGATTGCCTTCCTGTTTCACGGGGAGTCTCCGTGGCTCGCGGGATTGACTCTGGCCTTGCTTTATCTGGGCTCTATCATTGTCGGTGGAATCGCTGCCGGAATTGTGAATAAGTTTCTGCCTAAAAAAGACAGCTCCTACTTTATGATGGAGCTGCCGATTTATCGCCGTCCGAAGATGCGTGTTCTTATGCATCATGCAACGACACGCACTTTGAATTATGTGAAGCGCGCAGGGCCGATTATTTTCGTCTTTGCGGTAATCATTTGGTTTGGAACGAACTTCCCGAATTACCAAATGGAAGACGCCCATCAAAAGCTTGAGCAGTCCTACGTAGGGCAGTTGGGAAAAGTGATTGAGCCCGTGGTGCATCCGATGGGTGTGGATTGGCGTGTGGGCGTGGGGATGATCTCTGCCTTCGCAGCCCGTGAGGTGTTTGTTTCTTCATTGGCAGTGACTTTTAATATTACCGATGAAAACGAAGACTCCATGCAGGATTCCCTGCTGACTCAGATGAGTACGGCAGTGAACAGTGCCGGAGAGAAAATATTTACAGTCAGCAGTTCCATTGGCTTGATGATCTTCTTTATGATCGCTCTACAATGTATGACAACTGTTGCCGTGCAAATGCGCGAAAGTGGTTCTGCCAAAATGGCCATCGGACAACTGATTGTATTTAACCTTGCTGCCTATGTGTTAGTCGTTATTGTCGTTCAAGGGTTGCGCGCTCTCGGAGTTCCGTAACTATTAAAACTCTGCCTGTTGTGTGCCTTGTTGGTGCGCAACAGGTACAGAACGTCTTGTCAAAATCTAAAATTGCGCTATCTTTTAGATATGAAAAAATCAAATCTACTTCTGTGTGCACTTGTTTTTTGTATGTTCGGTTGTTCTACGTTGAAGCCAAAGGTGAACGAGGCGGATATCAATGCGGAAGCGGCCAAGTCCTATGCTGAAATCAAGGCCAAATCAAAAATGTCCACCAATAAAGAATGGACAGCGATGGTTCAGCGAGTGGCGGATCGTATCGCTAAAGCTTCAGGAGAAAACTTCCAATGGGAAGTGGTCTTGATTGAAAGTCCCGAAGTAAATGCCTGGTGCATGCCGGGTGGTAAAATGGCCGTTTACACCGGCATCATGCCGGTTCTAAAAACGGAAGGTGCGCTGGCTGCCGTCATGGGGCATGAGGTTGCGCATGCGACCCTTCGTCACGGTATGGAAGGTTATATTCGTGCAAAACAACAAAGCTATGCCGGTGTGATTATCGCTGGCGCCTCGATTATCGGTGGACAGATGCTTTGTAAAACTGATGACTGTCGCCGCATGAGTGCTTTGGGTGGGGTTGCTGCAGGCTTTGCGTTGACCTTCCTGGAAAGAAAATTCAGCCGTGGTGATGAAACAGCGGCGGACAAGCAGGGGCAGATCTATATGGCGAAAGCAGGCTATGATCCAGCCGAAAATCTGCAGTTGTGGGATCGTATGAATGCCGCACAAAAAGGATCTGCACCGCCGGAATTCATGTCAACACATCCGTCTGATAAAACCCGTAAAGGTAATTTGAATAACTGGTTAGCAGAAGCTGAGGCCGTTTACGCGCAATCGCCGCAGAAGTACGGCACGGGTGCCGTCATCCGCTAGAGTCTTTGATATAAGTCTGTGAAGTGTTTCAAGGTGTTGGGCCAATTGTGATTATGCAGGGCCCAGTCACGGCCTTTGTCGCCATGCTTTTTCGCTTTATCCGGATTCTTTAAATAATAGCGAATGCAATCAGCCAGGGCCTGACCGGAGCGTGGTTCTGCCAGGATACCGCGCTCAGTACCGCCGACTTGCTCAGGTGTGCCGCCCGCATTGGTGCCAATCACAGCTTTTCCCATCATCATCGCATCAATCACACTCAATGAATAGGTCTCGTTATAGGAAGCCAAAGAGAACACATCCAAGGCGTCGATGTAGGGAATGTATTCGCGCTGAAAAGGAATCTGCTGCAAGTGTCCCTGCAAGCGACCGCTGGAAGAGCGGGCCTGAATCCATTCATAAAGTGCCTGGGATTCTTCTTCGTAAGTGGTTTCGCCACTTTCATTGTGACCCACGATGGTGCGATCCCCAATGATCCAGATTTGCACTTTCTTAAGTTCCTCATCTGACAGATAGTCCAAAGCCTCAGCCAGCTCGCGCACACCTTTTTGGGCGTCAATACGGCAAAGTGTGCCGATCACCATCTGGTCCGCTTGCACGCCATATTGAGCGCGAATAGCGTCACGCTTCTCCGGGTGAGGAATGAATTTTTCGGTGTCCCGGCCATAGCGAATCAGTTTTAACTTTTTCGGATCAATCGGGAAATTCTTTTTAACGTCCTTCAGAATGTCTTCTGAGGAGCTGCATAAAGCATCCACGCGCTTAAAAAGAGCGCGATGAACGAAGTCCCTTTTGGGAAGGGCATTCATATACAGATTATAAATATGTCGTACGTCCTGATTAAACCAGCGAGCCAGGCACGTGGACCACATGTCCAGACGTGTGTGCGAGTGCAGGTGAGTGATCCCGTGCTCACGCATTGCCTTGTGAATAAGTTTTGCTTTCGCAAGTTTGGAGAGTTTTGCTTGAGAAACGGGGAGTACGCGAACGCCTGCAGACCGCAGCTCCTTGATGATCCGGGAATCCTCAAAGCACAACACCCATTGGTCTACCGAGGTTTTTTGCAATTTGCAAATCAGCTCTGTGGAGTAGAGTTCAAGTCCACCCCAGGAAAATGAATGTATAACGTGCAAAAGACGAATCGGTTTCATGGCAGAGCTCTTTACTTACAGGTTTTTGTAAAACGCGTGCACTTTATCCAAAACGAAAGAAACTTCTTCTTTGGTCAGATCTGCATACATCGGCATGCGCAGCAGGCGATTAGCCAAATCATCAGTGACCTTCATAGTACCCACCACGCGACCGAATTTCACTCCCGCAGGAGCGGAATGCAAAGGCACATAGTGAGTCGTTGACTGGATTTCATTTTCTTTCAAATAAGCCCACAGTTTCCCGCGTTCTTCCGGTGATTTGCAAATGAAGTAGTAAATATGCGCATTGCCCTGGCAGTCAGCCGGTACATGCATGCGAGTCAAATGACCCTGTTTTTCCAGATCGGCAAAGCCTTGATGATATTGATTCCAGTGAGCCAGACGCTGTGCCGTGATTTTTTCGCCATCCTCAAGCTGCGCATACAGGAAAGCCACCGCCAATTCTGATTGCAGGTAAGATGATCCCTTGTCCTGCCAGGTGTATTTATCCACTTGGCCGTTTAAGAACTGCTGACGGTTGGTACCCTTGTCGCGCACAACTTCGGCGCGGGCTACAAAGCGCTTGTCATTGATGACCAAAGCTCCGCCTTCACCGCATACGATATTTTTGGTTTCATGGAAGCTGTAAGCGGCCATGTGCCCCCAGGCTCCTGTGGGTTTTCCCTTATAAGAGGAGAAGATCGCCTGTGCGGCATCCGCCACCACGATGAAACCGTGCTTTTCAGATAAGGCCATGATGCGATCCATTTCGCAGGCAACACCAGCGTAGTGAACCGGCATTACCACTTTGGTTTTTGCGGTGATGGCTTTTTCCATGGCATCAACATCCATATTCAAAGTCTTAGGATCGACATCCACGAAAACGGGTGTAGCTCCATAGAGTGCGATCACGTTGGCCGTGGAAGTAAATGTAAATGAAGGCAGAATCACTTCGTCGCCAGGACCGATGTCGGTCAAAACCATGGCCATCTCCAAAGCGGATGTACAGCTGGGAGTGATGACGGCCATTTCACATTTCAGATGATTTTTAAACCATTCTACGACTTTTTTATTGAAAGCGCCTTCGCCGGAAAGTTTGCGATTGGCAATGGCTTGCGCGATGTATTTTTCTTCGTTGTGACTATGTGGGGGCAGATTAAATGGAATTTTCATGCCCCACAATATTAGTACTAATTCTAAACGGACGGCAACCGATTAAAAGCCGTCCGTGGTGCCTACTTTTCGCGGACCATCGTCATCAAAAGGAATCATGTCAGCTGCGGTGCTGCTCTGCGCCTTTTTTGCGACAACCGGAGTAGCTGCTTTAGTGGCATGTTTCTGAGCAGGCTTTGCCTTGAATTCCACCACATTGTTCGCCGTTTTCTGAGGACGCGCATCGAAGCGGGATTGCGGCTCGGATTGTTCATCTTGGGCGCCGGTGACAACCTGATTCAGGCTATCCACCAGACGACGCATCAGTTCCGCTTGCGCCGAAATCTCTTCAGAAGAGGCTGCGATTTCTTCAGACGAAGCTGCATTGCCTTGAACGCTGGCATCCAGTTGATTCATGGCCTGGGAGATCTGGGAAATACCTGTGGTTTGCTCTGTGCTTGCCGCAGAAATTTCATTATTCAGATCAGAGACCTTTTTAACTGATGTCACGATAGTGTTTAGAACTTCAGCAGAGCGGTCGGCGACTTTGGCACCGTTTTCCACTTGCCCAACGCTCTCCTTGATTAATGAGGAGATGTCTTTTGCTGCCACAGCTGAACGTTGTGCCAGGGCACGAACGGCCTCGGCCACCACGGCGAAACCTTTGCCTTGTTCTCCGGCGCGGGCGGCTTCAACAGCCGCATTCAATGCCAAAAGATTCGTTTGGAAGGCGATATCATCGATCACACCAATGATCTCTTCGATCTTTTTAGAAGACTGAGAGATGCCTTGCATGGATTGAATAAGTGCGGCCATTTCTTTTTGACCGTCTTCGGCAGAGTCTTTTGATGTTTGCGACAATGTGGCTGCCTGTTGGGCGTTGTCGGAATTCATTTTGACCATGGAAGACATTTCCTCCAGAGACGCAACAGTTTCCTCAAGTGAGGCTGCAGATTCAGTGGAAGCCGTGGAGAGTGTTTGCCCTGCCATGGAAAGCTGTGCAATCGCTGATACAACCTGACCGCCGGATTCTGTCAACTTCGTCGCAATATTACTGACAGTGTTGGAAACACGGTAGGCGATCCACATTAGAATACCAAAAAGGGCAAAGGCACTGAATGCGGAAATTAAGATCAACATTTGAGTGAGCGCTTTGCGATCCTTCATTTGTTGTTCGTTTTGTGCGGCTGCTTGTTCCTGGTAGTGTTTGAAGTTCTTTTCAGACATCTTTTGAACTTCCTGAGCCATGATGTGCCACTCGCCACCATTTAAAGAGGTGCGGGCTTTTTCATCATCTTCGGGAGTTTGTTTTGTCAGCAAGCCCATCAAAGTTTCAGTGGTTGCATAGAACTTGTCTTTGTTGGATTTTACGCCTGAATAATTTTTTGTTTCAGTTTCATCAAAAGGAGTTTTTTCGTAGTATGCTTGCGCCTCTTTAAAGTCATCCCACGCAGCGATTGTTTTTTTGATAAACACTTCGCGCGAAGGGCCATGGGTGCCAAGTGATGCCCAGAAGAAGTAGCCCACGCGTGCCCTTTGCATCGCAAGCTGTCCTAGTGAATCCATATTGGGAACCATGTCTGTGTATGCGGAGTTCAACATCGTTCCCAATTTATTGGTACTGTTGAGTGCGATAACAGTGATCACTGCAAATGCGGCAACAGGCAAAAATGCTGAGAACAACAATTTTCCACGCAAACCACGAAACCAAGATTTCAAATTATTCATAAACTAGGCTCTCCATCGATACTTCTTTATCGAATTTTTACGGGATTCACTTAACTCGTGTTTTTGTGAGACGAAGGATTCGGACCTTGGTGGTGCGGCGTGACTAACAAAAGTTACTGCCGTGCGACAGGACTAAAGTTTTATATTTGTAATTGTCCCCAAAGTAAGGGTAGCATTTTTTTCAACGTCTAGACTCAAGGAGGGGAGTAGTCATGACAAATAAGGTATTGCTACGCGGTTTGGCTGCAGTTGCATTGATCGCAACAGTTGGTTTCACGACTCAGCATTCACATTCAGAAGGTTGCCACGGATTCGTTCCTGAAAACAGCATGTACATTCCAGTTGGTATGTTTGCTACAGGTGGTATTACTCAAGAACAATTTAACGATGTGATGGATCGTATCGAAAAGATCTACACTCCAGAAGTTGAAGCAGCTGGCGATAAGCTACGCGTTAATCGCTTGTGGACTGATGGAACTGTAAATGCGTCTGCGCAACGTTCTGGTAACACACGCATCCTTAATATGTACGGCGGTTTGGCTCGTCACCAAGCAATTGGTTACGAAGGTATGGCTTTGGTTGCCTGCCACGAAATGGGTCACCACAATGCTGGCGCTCCAAAAATTGACAGCTGGTACGGTGGTTCATGGGCGTCTAACGAAGGTGCTTCTGACTATTTCGCATCTTTGAAATGTCTACGTTTGTTGTTCGCACAAGACGACAACGCAGCTATCGTTTCTACTATGACAATTCACCCAACTGCTAAAGCTGGTTGTGAAGCTCAATACAGCAACATCAACGATCAGTTGATCTGCATGAGAATCACTGAAGCTGGTCAACAAGTTGCAAACTTGTTCGCGGCTCTTGGTAAAGATAAAGTTCCAGCGCAATTCGATACTCCAGATAAAACTGTAGTTCGTCGCACTGACAACGCTCACCCGAAAACTCAATGCCGCTTGGATACATACTTCCAAGGTGCCTTGTGCCCGGTTGCGATTGGCGACAAATTGTCTGACACTGACTACAAAGCGGGTTCTTGCTATAGCCCACGCGATGCAGTTGGTACACGTCCACTTTGCTGGTTCGCACCAAACTAGTTGTTAAATACAACTTAGTTAAACGAAGCCGATGTTCTTGTAACATCGGCTTTTTTTATTTCTTTCATTGAGTTCATAGGCAGAGCTGCTAGCCTTTTGATATGAACAAAAAGAAGATTCTTCCAGTCGTAGTCATTCTTATTCTTCTCGTCGCAGCCTTTCTGATTCGCCAATATTTATTTGCCAATAGTTTTCGTTATGCGGGAACAGTCGAAGTCACAAAAGTCGATATTCCAGCCCGTGTGCAGGCGGTGATTGACTCGCTTCCGGTCAAGGAAGGCATGGTTGTCGAAAAAGGACAAAAGATCATGTCCTTGTCCTGCGAGGAGTTGAAAATCAGTTATAATCTGGCTCTGAGCACCTTTAATCGCAGTGCCAGTCTTTACCGTGGCGGAAATATTTCCGCAGAAGCCTATGATCAGTCCCGCAGTAAAAAAGACGATCTACAAACCAGAGTGTCGTGGTGTGAGGTCGTTTCTCCACTTAAGGGCACAGTGCTGACCAAGTATTTTGAGGAAGGCGAGATGGTGAATCCCGGAGCAAAGCTTGTCACCGTCGGGAATCTGGAAGAGGTCTATGCTTACTTCTATCTTCCCCATGACGAGATCGCTTCTTTGAAATTAGAACAGAAAGTTGAAGCCACGCTGCCGGAGATGGATAACAAATCCTTTCCAGGCAATATTGAATTTATTAATCCCGACGCGGAGTTCACGCCTAAAAATGTTCAGACTCGCGAAGAAAGAACGCGCCTGGTTTACGGCGTAAAAATCAGATTTGCAAATCCCGATGGCATCCTTAAGCCGGGAATGACTCTGGAATGGAAATAGTCGTCCGCGAACTTTTTAAAAGAATGAAAAAGGTGGAGGCATTAAAGGGCCTCACCATGCAGTTCGCCGATGGCAAAGTTCACGGAATTATCGGCCCCGAAGGTGCTGGTAAAACCACATTAATGCGACACCTGATGGGTTTGCTGAAAGCCGATCAGGGATCAATTCAGTATTTCAAGGAAGGCCGGGAGCAGAACTTTACTGATGTTCGCCGGGGACTGGCATATATGCCGCAGACACAAAGTCTATATGGTGAGCTGAGTATCCACGAGCATCTGGAGTTCTTTAAAACTTTGTATGGCCTTCAGGATGCAGACTACAAAATCCGCCGGCAAAAGTTGCTGGAGATGACTCGTCTGGATCGATTTCAGGATCGCCTGGCTTCGCAGTTATCCGGTGGAATGTATAAAAAACTGGGTTTGATCTGTGCGCTGCTGGCCTCACCTGAGGTTTTATTTTTGGATGAGCCCACCAATGGCGTGGACCCATTAAGTCGTCGTGATTTCTGGAAGCTATTGTATGAGTTTCGCGAACAGGAAAATATCACGATATTGGTTACGACCTCGTACATGGATGAAGCCCTTAAGTGCGAGGACGTTCATCTGCTTTTTGATGGGAAGACGTTGCTGGAGGGATCTCCAGATGAAATTCTAAAAAAAGAAAAATGTGAAACCTTTGATGAGGTTTTCCTGCGCTATGACTCCTCGCTGGATACCCAGGCGGAGGTGTTGTGAGTTCATCAGTCGAGGTGAAAGACCTGTCTGTTAAGTTTGGAGAATTCTACGCGGTAAAAAATGTTTCCTTCGCCGTGAGCCCAGGGGAGATCTTTGGATTCTTAGGGGCGAATGGAGCCGGGAAGACCACCACTATTCGTGTGCTGTGCGGGTTGTTGGTTCCGTCCGAAGGTGACGCCCATGTGTGTGGAATTGATGTGCGCAGCAAAGCCCTGGATGTGAAAAAGATCGTGGGCTATATGTCGCAAAAGTTCACTCTTTACGATGATATGACCGTGGCTGAAAACCTGTCGTTCACGGCGTCTTTGCGCAAACTGGATGACGCGCATTTCAAAGCGCAAAAAGAAAAGCTTCTGCATTTTATCAAGTTTCAACGCAGCGAAAGCACCATGGTTCGGGATTTACCCGGGGGAATTAAGCAACAAGTCAGTCTGGTCGCGTCCGTCCTCCATGATCCTCAGGTGGTTTTTCTTGATGAACCCACGGCTGGGGTCAGTCCTGCATTCCGTCAGCGTTTTTGGAGTCTGATCCGTGAACTTGCCGCCGAGGGTAAAACGGTTTTCGTGACAACTCACTACATGGACGAGGCCGAGCAGTGCGGGCGCATTGCTTTGATGAAGGACGGTCAGTTGATCGCATTGGATTCACCACTACAATTAAAGAAACACTCCTTCCCGCATAAAAACCCCAAGCACGTGAGCCTTGAGGATGTCTTCATTGCTCAGGTTGAAGGCGGTGCTTCGTGAAAATGAAGGGGTCTGTGTGGGCCGTGGCCGTAAAAGAAGTTTTTCAGATTGTCCGTGATCCATTCACAATGGCCGTGGCGATCGTGATGCCGCTGGTGATGGTGCTTTTTTTTGGTTTCGCGATTGAATTCAACATGGATAAAATTCCCCTGGCCATATTTGATGGCAGTAAGACGACAGAATCACGAGTCTTGATTGATTCCTTTGTCAGTTCAAAATATTTTATTCCTAAATCTGTCTACAGTCCGGCTCATGCCATTGAAACTTTGGATGGGGGACTTTCCAAAACTGCTTTGATTATCAAGCCAGAATTTGCGCGCGATCTCATGCCTTATCGTCAGGCCAAGGTGCAGATCCTGATAGACGGCGCGGATAATTCATCTGCGGCTTCCGTGGTCGGCTACTTAGCGGGCGTGCAGCAGCTGGCTATGACCAGACTGTTTCCGGAGATGACTTTTAGAATGCCGGTCGAAATTCATTCACGGTTTTTGTTCAATCCCGAATTGAACAGTCAATGGTTTGTGGTGCCAGGGCTCGCGGCCGTGATCATTGCTGTACTTTCCATTCTTTTAACCGCATTGACTGTCGCCCGAGAGTGGGAGAACGGCTCCATGGAGTTGCTCTTGGGCACTCCTGTTCGGCCCTTTGATATTATTCTTGGTAAGCTTTTGCCGTATGCGGTGATGGGTGTGATTTCTATTGTCTTTGTATTTATGATGTCAAAGCTGGTTTTCAATGTGCCATTTCGGGGAAGCTTTATTCTTTACATGCTGTCGGCTTTGATTTTTCTGTGCACTTATCTGGCGCAGGGTTTGCTGATATCGGTGCTGACCCGCAGTCAGCAGTTGAGTATGCAGTTTGCGATGCTATCGGGGCTTTTGCCTTCCATGCTCCTATCCGGATTTATTTTTCCGACCGAGCATATGCCGCCGTTTTTTTATTATTTCACCATGATACTGCCAGCCCGTTGGTTTATTGAAATCAGTCGCCAGTTGTTTTTGCAGGGCAGTGGTTTTATGCAGATTCTGCCGTCCTTTGGAATGCTCTGTTTACTGCTGTTGGTGCTGCTGGGGATTGCGACCAAAAAATTTAAAAAGGATGTGGAACCGTGAAGACACTTTGGGGTTTCATGAAAAAAGAAATGCGCCAGACTCTGCGCGATCCGCGTATGCGGATTTTGCTGTTTCTTGCTCCCTGTATCCAGCTCACCATTTTCGCCACCGCTCTTTCGACGGAGGCACGTAACATAAGACTTAGTGTGTTTGGTTCCCCCACGGATTCCGCCTTGATGAATTTGTACCGGGATTGTCTGGCGTCAGGATGGTTTATTCCGGCCAAGGTGAGCTCTTCCGATCCGTTCACGCAAGTGCAAGGGGGCGAGGCTGATGCGGTCCTGGTGGCGCCCGAGGGCGGTTTGGATAAGAGTATTGGGCGTGGTGAGGGGAAGTTGCAGCTTTTGATTAACGCGACCAATGTCACCCGCGGGCAGAGCATTGAACGCTACGTGAATACTATCCAGCTTAAACGCTCACAAAGCGACATCCAGATTCAAATGCCTTTGCAGTTTGACGTGCGGGTTCTTTACAACCCGGCGATGCGAACGGCTTTGTTTTTGGTGCCCGGAGTGATGAGTATGCTTGTGTGTTTGATCACAGTTCTCCTGACCAGCATGTCTATTACCAAGGAAAAGGAACTGGGGACCTTTGAAACCCTGATCGCCGCACCTGTGGAGCCCGAGGAAGTGATCATGGGTAAGACCATTCCTTATGTGTTGCTGGGGATGAGCAATATTCCTTTGATTCTGGCGGTGGCGGTCTTTGTCTTTGGGGTTCCGATGCGTGGCAATTTACTGGTATTGATGTTTGCTTCGATGATGTTTGTGTTTTGTACGGTGGGCATCGGTTTGTTGATTTCGACGCTGGCAAAAAATCAGCAGCAATCAATGATGGGTGGTTTTTTATTTTTGCTGCCCGCGATGTTGCTTTCAGGGCTCGCGTTTCCGATTGAGAACATGCCCTGGGCGATGCGGGTGTTTTCTTACTTCAATCCCATCACGTACTATATTGATCTGCTTAGAAATATAATGTTGAAGGGTGGCGACACGAGTTTGATTTTATTCAATGTTTTGATTCTGGCAGCCATGGCCATTGCGGCTATCGGATTTAGCTGGCAGCGCTTTAAAACGACGCTCTAATAAAAAAAGGCAGACTTTTAAGGCCTGCCTTTTTGTTTCACTATTTAGTGGTGGTGATGGCCTTCTTCTTTTTTCTCTTCTTTTTTAGTCTCTTTCGTCAAGCGACTGATCACCGGGAAATTCACAGTTTGTTCTTTATCGTTAACCATCAACTTGATGGCGATAGTTTGCTTTTCTTCAACTGGTTTGGTTGCATCGAAAAGCATGATGTGGTTGCCACCTGGTTTTAGTTCCAAAGTTTGACCTGCAGGGATTTTGTACATTTCCATTTTAGACATCGTCATGCGACCGTTCTTTTCAGAGGACTCATGCAACTCAACTGCTTTAAATGGTTTTGCTTCAACAACTTTAACTGTCACTTCGTTTTTGGAAGTGTTTTTAATAGTGCCAAAACCCGCTGTCGTGTTCGTACCTTTTAGTGGAACGAATACATGGGGATTGGAAATTTCAATGTCCGCTGCCAATGCTGCAGAGGAAACCAAAACCATCACGGCTGACAAGATCATAGACTTCATAGATTCTCCTTGATTTTTTCAATAATAGATTCTGCGGAACGGGGGTTGGGCAAAGTATCCAGTACAATGCCTTTTTGATTCAAGAAATAAATACGGTCGGTGTGGGAGATCGAATACCCCAGATACGACTTCGGATCTTTCTCTTCGATATAGGATGCGGCAAACTGATGAACCGCGGTGTCGATGTTTTCTTTGGTGCCACTAAGACCCACGAAAGAAGGATCAAACTGTTGGGCGTATACTGCCACGTTTGCCGGGGTGTCGTTGGCAACATCGACGCTGACGAAAATCAGACGGATCTTCTGGCGTTCCTGGTCAGTCAGTGATTTCATGGCCTGGCTGGCGTAAGTCAACGCCATCGGGCAGACATCGGGGCACTTGGCGTAGCCAAAATAAAGCAGGTTTAATTTTTTAGCGTCGTCCGAGAACTTCCAGGAAGTGCCGTTGTAGTTGGCTTGAAAGTCTCCGCCCAATTCGGGTTGCAGATTTTGATAGTAGTTCAGCGCAAACAACAAGCCGACGGCCAGTGCGGCAGATATAATCGATGCAATAAGAATGTGCTTTTTTATAAGAGCCCCCAGAATGCTATGAGTTAAACTTATAGCACCCGGGGAGTCACGAACCAACGCAACAAAACGCTGCTGTTTTGCTAGTTAACGTTGCTGAAGGCTTCTAAATAGGGAGCTGGCAGGCGACGTGTGAGTTCCGGAATCGTTTGGATATCTTTGCGCACAGCTTTGCGGAACTCAGCAAAAATCTCCGGCATTGCATTTAGGGAGCGTCCCAAGTCGTGACGAACAACGTGGGTGGCTTTGACCAAAGGAATGTCCCTGAAAAATGAATTTACAAAATCCATTTTGCTCATGTGCTGGTATTCAGCCGAAAACTTCACGTGAAAGGGAATGTCGCGACTGAAAGGTACCAGCCATGTGGCTGCGAAAATTCCTTTTGGCGCCTGTCCATAGAGTGCTGCAAACAGAACCTCTTTGACGGACTCGCGAACGGCGTTCTCCGGTTGCAGTCGCACTGGGTCCAGCGGATTGCTGTCGATATGCAAGTGTCCATCTCCACGAGTCATCCAGACATCCCCGTAGGAGTTGGCCACCGGAAGACCGATTTCGCGACCCGTGCGCAAATCCATGCTTTCATTATCATGCAAAAGCATCGTGACCAGATCGCCGCGATTTTTCTTTAGCAAGCCCTTGAAGTTCTCTTTTCCCCACATCGCCGTTTGCACACGTGGTACGCGCACATGTCCTGAAGAGAAAGCATCCGTCAGATAGTGATCAGCGAAAGCATTCAGAATCATGGCCTGTTGATACAGTTGCAGACTTTTTTGTGGGGCGGAGTCGCGAAGTTCAAAAGACTTCAAGGCCTTGTCTATCGCCTCCTGGTGGTAGCGTACATAGTCTTTCATGTTGTACCAACCAAAGTGATTGTAGTTTTTCGTTACAACACCCAGATATCTTGGCATCGAAAAGAATGTCGCAATACTGTTGCAGGTTTTTGGTTTGTTGCCGTGAATTTCTGCATGCGTGCACTTGATGACGTGTTTGATGCCTTTGCGTTTGTCAGCATAAAGCTCACTGGGACCATTGTAAAAGTCAGCGGCCATAAGTATTTCGCCGTAAGCAAAATTAATTTTTCCATCGCCACGCGGGATATTTGAAATCGGACAATCCGCTTTGCTGATACCCAAATCACGACATGCATTCAATGCGCCGCTTTCACCCAGGGACAGATGCTCACTGCCTGCCCACATAATTTCTACGATCTGATTTTCAGTGCTGTGATCATGAGCTTGTGCTGGCGGCAGCAAAGCCGTCATAGAAGCGGAGAATACCAGACCTGTCATCCAAAAGCCGATTTTCATAACGTCCTACCTTTTGAAAGATGTAGGTAGAAGATCGGCTTTTCAGAGGAGGGGATAAAATTTTGGGGTAAAAATTAGACTTAGAGCTAAAAGACCTTCGAACAGCTCATCGGCATCATGCGCACCTTTTGTTCGACAACGCGCTTAAGAATGCGGGAGCCCAGTTCGTTCTCCATCAGTTCCGGATGAAACTGCAACAGCAGGCCACGACCGTTTTTGAATTCCGTGGCCTCAGTTACGCCGTCCGCAGCTGTGGCAGCCAATTCCAGCATTCCGCCGGGCTTGAATTGAACGGCCTGATGGTGAAGGGAGTTAACAAAAAGTTTATTTGAATCCGCCGGCAAAAGTGACGCTAAGATTCCGTGTGAAGTTTTTTTAACTTCGATGTCATGCCAGTCATCGCCATGAGGCAGCTCTGGTCCCACTTGAATTGGCACGTCCTGTATCATTTTGTAACCCAGGGCTACGGAGGAGATTTGCGATCCTCTGCAGACTCCCAGTAAGAAGCCGCGTTCGCTTGCAACATAATTCTTGATCAGCGAAATCTCGAATTGATCGCGAGTGGGGATGGTGTTGCGAGCGTGATAGTTTTCTTTTTTATAGAAGGACGGATCCACGTCATCTCCACCCATTGCAATGAGTAGCGGAAACTGGGCAGAGATTTTCTCAAATAGAATTCTGGTTTCACTTAATGTCAGCCCCAGATCTGCGCTGATTGGCAGTATGTAGGACTGGTGACCGGCTCTGGTAAGAAGTTTTTTAAAGTTATGAACCCGCGCTGAATCGGGACCGTAATCTTTTGGAAGATTTGCGATCAGCAATGCACGAGTTTCACGATCGCCTTTCAGGAGCTCAAATTTTCCCGCAGCCGTGGTGGGGCGCTGTCCTTTGAACAGCTCCATCAGATCTGGTTTGTGTTCAAGATTCTGAAGATATCTTTCAGCCGCCGCCTCAGGAGTTTCTCCGGATTTTACCGGCAAAATCAAAGGGGCTATGGCTTGGGAACGGGGAATCCATTGATAAAGCTGAATGTCTGCAGCATGACTGGCGGCAGAGGATAGAATACCCCAAAAAATAATTAGAAAAAGTCGGACGTTTTTCATCACTTGCGTATGATTCAAATAAAGTACCAGATGGAGCGGGCTTCGGAATCAATAGAATTGAGATAACGTCGGATGAGTGTCTCACTTTGAGACGGTGGCGCAGAAACGTCGTTCACTGTAAAAAAAAAAGACCGGGTGCACTCCCGGTCTTTTGGAATCAAAAAAATTAGAGGCTGTTAAAACATACCTGGTTTTGCACCATTCGATTTTTGTACGAACGGGTAATGCCAAGGCAACGGCTTTGCGTTTTCCTCAGCCACACTTGATGGTGTACGTGGCTCTTCCTGGACCGGAACATAAGCACATGCGCCCATACCCAACATTGCTAGTACTAGTGTCATCTTTGATGTGAATTTCAACATACTGAACTCCTTGGTGTGGGTTCCTTTTAGGAACCGATGACTACCTATCGGAGTATTTCAGGACTTTAGAAGTGTAAAATGGGAAAAAATCAAACTTTCCGTGATTAGAAACACTATCGTCCCACTTGGAGACAACAACCAGAAAAAGTATCGTGAAATCAGGCCAGGGAGGTTCTGATGACAACGCTTGGATTGTACATTCATCTGGAAGCAAAACCGGGACGGGAATTTGAACTCGAAAACTTTCTAAGGGATGCATTGCCTTTTGTGCAAGAAGAGATGGGAACCACCGTGTGGTTCGCCTGCAGAATCGGACCTTCAACCTTTGCAATCTTTGATGCCTTTGCAGACGAATACGCTCGTCGTGCGCATCTGGAGGGTAAAGTGGCAGCAGCATTGATTGCGCGGGCACCGGATCTTCTGGCAAGACCTCCGATTGTGGAGCGACTGGATGTGCTGGCGGATAAAATCCCGGGTTCCATGACTTCCACAGAAGATCAGGATCTGGAGCGCCCGGACGCGGACTACCGCAGTCATCTGTGACGGAATGATGTGACGTAATGTGAAGATGCAACACTTTTCCTATAGCGAAGGTCGGGAATTGAATCTCTGAACGCCGCTGCCAGCAAGGGTTTGGTAGTCTGTCATAAAGAGGTTGCATGAAAAGAATAGTATTTATATTTCTCGCAGGGATATTGGTTTGTTCGGGTTGCAGTCGTTTGGATATCGCCTATCGCTGGGCGGATACTTATATCGCGTCCAAGGTGGATGACTATTTCGATATCTCCTCAGAGCAAAGCAAGGCTCTTAAAAAAGACATCAAAAAAGACCTGATCAGCATGAAAGAAACCCTGCTGCCCATCTGGATGGATCGTCTGAATAAGATCCAGAAGGATGTTGATGACGGCTCGCTGAACGATAAAAAAGTCGCAGGGTACTTCGGTGCATTCTTTAAGGATGTTGACCAGATCAATTCACATTTTGCGACGACGGCGGTGGATTTTATCAGCTCCACTGATACTAAACAAATCGAGTACTTTAAAAAGTCTTTCTATAAAAAGAATCAAGAAGACCTGGAAAAAGCCCAGGACTCGGCAAAGCTGGAAAAGAAGTATCGTGGTAAGTACGAAGACGTTTTTGAGATGTTTGTGGGTTCGCTGACGGATCAACAAAAACAGTTGATCGCTGATAATGTAAAAGCGGCACCTTATCCGGCAGAGCTTCGCGCGAAAAACAAGGCCTTCGTATTTAAAGAATTCATAGCTCATCAAAACTCCAAAGAGGAGATGAGGGCCTTTGTTCAAGAGTACACAACTCAGACGGATAAATTTGATCTGCCCGAGTACCGCGCAGCTTATCAGCAGTATCAGGATGGTCTGCAGACGCTGATTACACGGGTTATGACGAACCTGACTCCAAAACAGAAGATCGCTCTTAAAGAGAACATTCAGCAGAAATCCGAGCAACTGAGAACGATCTCAGCTCTGTAAAATTCCAGCACCCAAATTGCAAAGTAAGCCAGTGAGTTATTCTTACTGGCTTACTTTCGTATAAGGGAGATCTTATGAAAAAAATGGTGACAGCTTTTGGCATGATGATGATGGCTTTGACAGTTTCCGTTTCCCAGGCAGGCATGCTGACTCAGACGCAAGCCATGAGCAAAGAGCAGGCGAAAAACGTGGCCATCGTGCACGCCCGCGTAGTTGGTGCGGAGGCAGATATCCAAGCGGCTTCACGTTTGGGATATCTTCCGAAATATTCGGTCTCTTACGTTTCTCAGTTAAGATATGACGGCCAGGCTTCTGGCAGTTACCAGGTGGTGGTGGATCGTGCGGAGATGTTCCGTGCGTGCAAAATCACGATCACTATGAACGACATTACGGGTGCGCTGGAGAACAAGCAGGTTGCCTGCAAATAGCGCTAAAAATCCGAATACAGTTCCTTATCGGGGACTTTGAATTTCAGGAGGCGTCGTTACCGGCGCCTTTTGTGCGTCTTGGCCCAGGATATAGCCTACAAAATATGCAGAACAGCCTATAAGGGCTAAAATCATCCATTTTTTCGCGCGGCTCATCAAAATAGCTTTCATTTTTTTATTTTTAGCCGTTGACAAGGGACACTGGCAACTGTAATTTTGGTTTCTCTTCGAGCGCGGGAGTAGCTCAGTTGATAGAGCGATGCCTTGCCAAGGCATAGGTCGCGGGTTTGAGCCCCGTCTCCCGCTCCAATTTTTCTTCAAGAAAAATGGATCAGAAGAATCAAAATACCGAAGTTCATCTTCGGTTTTTTTATGCCCAAAATCTGGGTTTCAACCCTGGGCCAAATATCGTAAAATAAAACCCATGAAACGGATTCTGCTAACAGGGTTTGAGGCCTTCGGAAATCAAAAGATCAATCCTTCGCAGCTACTGGTCGAGCAGCTCGCAAAAGACATTCCGTCGCTCACGACACGGATACTGACTGTGCAATTTACCAAGGCTGTTTCTGAAGTCATGGAGTTGATCGATGCCCAAGGGCCTTTTGATGTGATTCTGATGCTAGGGCAGGCGGGTGGACGGGATAAGATCTGTCTTGAAAGATACGCACACAACTGGATTGAAAACACTCACGCTGATGCTAAGAATCCCGCCATTCCTGCCAAGATCATTGATGAAAAACTGCCTGTGGCCTTGATGACGACCCTTCCGATCGAAGAATTGCGTGATCATGTGAATGCGAAGTTTGCTGATGCGCCCGTGGCAGTCAGTTTGTCGGCCGGTAAGTATGTCTGCAATCATCTTTACTTCAATATTTTGAATGCTCAGCTTAATGCGGGAAATTCTGTATTATTTGTACATCTTCCATACATCCCAGAGCAGGCTCAAAGTAGTTTAGTTTCAAATATGGAATTTCAAATACAATACGCAGTTTTGCGCGAGCTTCTGGCTGTTCTGGAAAAACAACACTTGTCCTGAATAGATACGGATGGCCGGTTTTTTATAGAGCGGCCATGAACGGGCGTATAATTTCAGTTGAAAGCCACAACGGGAATGAACGCAAGGAGTATTGTATGAGCAAAAGAATAATGGCTATTTCAGTTCTATTGGCGGGAAGCTTTCTTGGTGTGCAAGTAAACGCGAAACCATCCAGTGGGGTGATGTCCTCTTTGAATGTCTATTCATACTCGAAGGAAACCAATGATTCCCCAGGGGGAGACAGCAAGATGAGCACCCGAGTTTATGACATTAAACTGGGTTATATAGGTGCAAGTGGACTTTACCTGGGTGGAATGTACACAACGAGAAGTGATGAATCAGGCTCCTCCAGCACAGACGGAAATGCATTGGGCGCTTCCATTGGGTATATAGGTGAAGCAGGTGTTTATATCATGGGTCATTACATCGTCTCGGCAAAATTTGGGGACTACAAGGAAGGCACAGGCTTTAAAGCGGATTTGGGTTATCTGTATATGTTGAACAATGTGGTGTTCGTCGGGGCAGAGCTCACTTATCGCAGTATCGATTACAAAAAGAATGATTCCATTCCAAACTTGGATAGTCACAAGGTCTCTGAAACCTTCCCAATGCTGTCAGTGGGTGTGGTCTTCTAAGAGCGAACCTTTTTCAGAATATAAAATCCAAAGTACATGCCGTTAAATAGAATCAGCGCAAGGAAGTCCTCAATGACAATGGGGGCCTTGCGTGTGATCATTGAAAAGATCAGGAATGAGTTGATCGCAACAACACCCACGGCAATCAATGCCATTTTCAACGTCAGGTGTTTTTTTAAAAACTCAAAAATCACAAATCCGCCCGTAAATTCTTTATTGGCGAAAGCCTATAAATCGGTTTCGATTTAATGGCACCTTTTTCTCAAGAAATTATCAATACAATGAAGCGGGGCGGCTCAAAATAGGGGGCTAAGGCCGGACAAAAAAAGCTTTGTCCGGTGTGGATTGGGACAAAGTTTGGTCTGTCCGGGATAGTGAATTACCCCTTTTATTTCAAATTTACATTTCCCGCCAAAAAGCGGAAACACCATCTCGTTCGAAACGATTAAAGTTTTAAAAACAAAAACACTTATTACCTCAAAGGGGAATAAAATGAAAAAATTCGTAGCAATGATCGCTCTATTGGCTGGTTCTACTGCAATGGCTCACACTGCAGACACTTCTTGGGAAGTTCTTGAGAACGATCCAACAATCAAAATCGAAGCTGGCACTGTATTCATGGGTTCTGCAATTGACTACACTTTCGTGTGTGTTGATGGCGCTAACCTACGTACTAAAAAACCAGTAGCTCAATACGATGTTATCACTATCGGTAAAAACCAACGTAAAGAAATCTACAAAGGTGCTAAATACCTTTCTACTCCAATCAACTACACTCGCACTGCTTGGGAATGTGACTGGAATGTTAACGGTAAACACCGCACTTGCGCAGACAAAGTTGTATCTGGTTCTTACGCTTTGACTGTAACTGCTAAAGTTTCCAAAGTTCTTAACACTAAGAACGGTTACGAAAAATTCTTGTTCAACAAGCAATTGTCTGTTCCAAACTGCCGTTAATTTGCAGTAGGAAGCTTCTTGGGGCCTAACGCAAGGTCCCAGAAGCATTTGTCTCGTTGCATTGAACCCCTTCCTGAGATAGTGAAAGCCATCAAAATTGAAGGGGATCAATGGAGATTCAAAGCGCCGACCTTAAACCTGCTGTAAGCACAATTCCGGACCAAGTGTCCCAGGATATTGAGGCTTACTTGTTGCGTTTTAAGGACCCTAAAAAGGGTCTGAACATGTTAGCGACGAAGTCCCGGATCCACGTAAAGACCCTGAATAGATTGCGAGAAAAAACTCACAACCCTAATTATACGACTCTTTACAAACTGTACTCCTGCTTACTGGAAACAAGTGATTTAAACCACTTGGTCGAAAAAACGCCTCCGTTGGTTCGCGAAAAGCTGGAGAAAACAGATCCTCAATTAAAGTCTTCGCCTCTTCATCGCTTCAGTTTCGATCTTGAAGCAGATTTGCAAAAAGATCCTTGTTTCACGGAACTTTATGTTTTGTCTGAAACACGCCCTTTCGACGCCAGTTTCGTTCAACAGAGATTCGGTTCTTATGGTCTTAGCGTGCTCGAACGCATGATTGACCTAAAAGTTCTCCGACCCCTCGGGAATGGACTTTATGGCCAAGGTGAGGTGAGAGCACCATTTTCATCCACGACTATTAAATCAGTCGGGTTGAGACTTACAGAGCGATTCTTAAAGCCGGATAATTCCGACGTTAACTTCGCAAACTTTATGTCCGTTTACTTCGAAAACGTAAGTGAAGAGACATATCGTGAATGGATTTTGATTGAAGAGCGCGCATTCAAAGAACGCGTGGCGCTTCTGGAAAAGCCGCAGGCAAAAGGGAATATCCCGGTATTTGCATTTACGGCGATTGATACACTTTTGGAGACTGAATAATGAAACTGTTTATCGCACTACTTATCGCTTCTGTTTTAGTTGTTGGCGCAAGCCAAAGTGCACACGCTGGTGGCGGATCTTCCGGTGGTTCTGGTAACCAACCTCCCCACGGTACAGGTCGCTAGTCGATTCTGAAAATTTTGATTTAAAAACTAAAAAACCCGGTACAGCAATGTACCGGGTTTTTCTTTTTTGGCTAGTAGATGCCTAAGATCTTCCACCAAGCGGCGCCCAGGCCCATGAATATCAAAAGATAGACCACAGAGAAGATAAAGCCGATTCTCCACCAGTCTTTCAGCTCCACATAGCCGACACCGTATAAAATCGGCGCAGGTCCGTGTGCATAGTGAGTGAGTACGCCGGATAAGGAGCCGGTAAAGCCCAGCATCAGCGCCAGAAGCTTTCCTTCGATTCCCACGGCAATTCCCACTGCAAGCATGGCGGAGTACATCGCGGCCACGTGGGCCGTTGCGCTGGCAAACAGGTAGCGGGTATAGAAATAAACCAGAATAACCGCCGGGAATGCCCAGTACCATGGCAAGTGACCGAGTTCAGATTTTACAATGGCGCTAAACCAGCTGACAAAGCCCAGTTGATTTAACCCCTCCGCCATCATGACCAGAGCCGAGAACCAAACCATGGTATCCCACGCACCTTTTTCACCTTTGACGTCTTCCCAGGTGAGCACTCCACTTAGAAGCAGGAATCCCAAACCAATCATCGCGCCCACTGTGGCGTCGATTTTCAGTTGTGGACCAAAGATCCACATCACTAAAAGCATCACGAAGGCTACCACCATCAGCCACTCATTGCGAGTCACGGCCCCCAGATCTAAAAGTTTCTTTTTAGTGTCCTGTTGAACGGCTTTGGTGTCTTTTAATTCTGGCGGATAAATTTTAAACAACAACCACGGTGTCAGAGCTAAACATACAAGACCCGGAACGATTGCCGCCATGGCCCATCCGCCCCACGAAATTTCCACTCCCAGATCCTTTGCGAACTTCTGGCACATGGAGTTTGAGGCGGTCCCTGTGATGAACATCGCGGCCCCAAGCAAATTGGCATAATAAGAATTCAAAGTCAGATAAGCACCCATTTTACGGTGAGTTTTTGGATCGGCCGGATCTGAACCAAATCCCATCGCAATGGATTTCATGATGGGCATCAGAATACCGCCGGCACGGGCCGTATTACTTGGCGTGGCCGGTGCCAGAACCAAGTCTGAAAATGCCAGGCCATAGGCGATTCCCAACGGAGAGCCCCCCAGTTTGACGATAAACCAGTAAGCGATTCGTCTGCCCAGTCCTGTTTTGATGAATCCGCGTGAAATAAAAAACGCGATGGTGATCATCCAGATAGTGCCATTGCCAAAACCACTTAAGGCGAGCTTAACTGATTGTGACATGTCCCCGGGTGCTCGCAGCTGCAGTGCTGCGACCAAGGCGATGGAAATCATCGAAATACTTCCCATCGTGGCAGCCTTGATGACGATTCCGAAAATCGCGGAAATGAATATCGCAAATAAATGCCAGGCATTTTCCTTTAATCCCTCGGGAGCGGGAGTGATCCATAGAAGGACGCCAAGAATGAGTACGGCAATCCATGCTTTATAGTTCATTTCCTTTTCGCTGTTCATTTGAATCCTTTCGGTAAACAAGTAAAGGGTAGGGGTAAACTGAATCCGTGTAAAGAAGCTTTGGTTTGTTAATCAATATGAAAAGAAAAAATAATAGGAAGGCTTATGCAGTTGCTTGCGTTGGTAGGCCATACAGGTATCATGGTTGTAATGCGAATCAGACAAGTTGGATTTTCCTCAAGACTCAAGGCTCATCGGAAACTTCTTACGTATGAAACTTTAAAGTTCATCGTGGAGTATTTCCGAGACGGAAACGCACGTCTGGCAGCGTTTCGCTCTGGGGTACCTGAAAATTACGCATCCAAACAAGGGGCATGGCTTAAGAAGCATCCGATTGTTGTGGCTGCAATGGAAGCGGAAGTGGATGAGCGCGAAATGCTTCGTTTGCAAAAAGCCGTCGCAGAGATGGATCGTCAGATGGATATTTGTAAAGACATTTTAGGTTTGCAGGATTTTTAATGAACAGAATTTCTAAGTTAGTCTTGTCTCTGATTGTGGGTTTTCCTGTTATTTCACAGGCGCAGCTCTTTTCCGCTATGGCTCCGCCCAGTCGACAAAAAGGTGTGCTTTCCTATTCCGGCTCGATTCAGCCTGAAACCAGTTTGGCGGATGGCAGTGAAAATGCCAGTATGAATCGCGGTACGGTTGTCGCGACCGTTCCGGTCTATAAAACTGATCAAGAGGCCTGGGCGGTGACCACGCTGGGGAATTGGATAGATCTTTATCCCGATCAAAACAACATCATGCCGGATCTTTATCAGGTGGATGTTGGGGTGACTTACAGTCGCATGATCAATGAAAAGAAATATTGGGCGGCGAACGTCAATTTTGGTTCCGCCAGCGACAAACCATTCAAAGATCCCAGTGTGAACACCATCGGTGCAAACTACTTTTATGTGAATCCTGTGGATGAAACTGCCACGTGGATTTATCTGGTGAACTACTCGAACAATCGTCCCATTCTGAATAACATCCCGATTCCGGGGTTTGCTTATATGTATACGCCATCGAAAACTTTCCGCGGAACATTCGGAGCACCATTTGCGCAGATCTATTGGGAGTTTGTGGACCGCTGGTCTTTGAACTTTTTCACCCTGATTCCGTGGGTGATTAAAACGTCCGTGGACTATTCGATTGCGGGTCCGATGAAGGTTTCCTTGGGGCTCGATTTCTTTCAGTCGACTTACTATATTTTTGGTCGTGAAAATCGTCAGGATCGATTGTTTTATGATGAAAAGCGCCTGTTCCTGGGCTTCAAATCGCCTCTTTCAAAAACCTTTATGCTTGAGGCCGAAGCTGGGTATTCCTTTGATCGCCGGTATTTTTCTGCCGAGAACTATGAGCCAAACCCAACTAATGCGGTGGCTTTGGGCAGTAGTCCCTACGTTAAATTAAACTTAACGGCATTCATGTTTTGATTTGTTTTAGCGGATCGCTGGAAGAAAGCGAGAAACGGAAGCATTAGCAAAAAACACCGGCTTCTGCGTCTTAGCAGAAGCAATTTTCAGGTAGCTGCTCAAAAGCAGCGCCAGGAAAATAAAGAACCAATTGCTTGGCGAAAGGTGTAAAAGCATACGTCCTTAGGAGCTTTTTTTGCTCTTCAAGTAACCTACATAGTATTCGATACCGCTGGTTATACTCAAAATGACGCTAACCCACAAGACCGCGTAGCCAACTTTGTCCAAATAGGGGATATATTCGTCCACGTTTCCAATAATTACACAGGGAATGGCCACCATCTGCATCGCGGTTTTCCATTTTCCAGCTGGCTTCGCGTCAATTATGATTTGATCTGCCGCAGCAACTGAGCGGATGCCACCGATAAAGTTGTCCCGAGCCAAGATAATGATCACCATCCAGGCATCGATTTTACCCAAGGCCAGGAGCATCGCCAGGATGCTGGTGACTAAAATTTTGTCAGCTATTGGGTCCATGAATTTCCCGAAATTGCTGACAGCATTGTATTTGCGGGCGTAGTAGCCATCGAAATAGTCAGTGATGGATGCCAACATAAACAGCACAGCGGCGACGATATTCCAAGCAAGCTTGTCGGGCCACATTGCGCCCACCACTAGCGGCACCATAAAAATGCGACTGACGGTGATTCTCATTGGAAGATTTTTTTGCCACTCAGTGACTGCCATGTGTTCTCCGAAAAAAATAATGCGTAGACTTAAACTAACAATTTAGTCTAGAAATAATCAATGTTTATTCATCGTCACAAAGTGCAGTTTTACGAAACAGACCTCATGGGCATTGTTCATCACAGCAATTACCTGCGTTTTTACGAGGAAGCGCGCGTTGCGTGGGCCATTGGCATGGGTTTGATTGATTACCAAAAACCGGAATCTGCCAGTTACTTTGCGGTGTACGAAACTCAGGTGAAACACCTGAAACCCACGTTCTTCGGGGACGATCTGGAAATTGAAGTGCAGGCCCGGGTTGAGGGCATGCGTTTGATTTTTCAGTATCGCATGCGGGGGCGTGGAGACAGCACATGTTCGGTTGCACAAACCGTGCACGTGGCGTTGGGGAAAGATTTGAAACTTATGAGATTACCGGCCGAAATCAGGGCCGCAGTGGAGAAAGAATCATGGACAGAAACCTGGCTTTAGAATTTGTACGTGTAACCGAGGCAGCAGCACTTGAGTCCGCTCGTTGGATGGGTCGTGGCGATGAAAAAGCCGCTGATGCTGCAGCGGTGGATGCCATGAGAAAAGCTTTCGACGTTCTTCGTATGGACGGAACTGTGGTGATCGGTGAAGGTGAGCGCGATGAAGCTCCGATGTTGTATATCGGGGAAAAAGTAGGTCAAAAGACAGACGATGCTCCTGCCTTGGACATTGCTTTGGATCCATTGGAAGGAACTACGATCTGTGCGACAGGTGGACCTGGTTCTATCTCGGTCATCGCGGTCGCTGAAAAAGGTAAATTCCTGCATGCACCAGACACTTACATGGATAAAATTGCCTGCGGTCCTGGTGCCAAGGGTAAAATCGATATCGACAAAACTCCGACTGAAAATGTCGTGGCTGTTGCCAAGGCGTTGGGTAAAGAAGTGAGCGACATGACTGTTGTGATCTTGAACCGCCCTCGTCATAAGGAGTTGATTGATGAAGTTCGTAAAACAGGTGCGCGTATTCAGTTGATCGGTGACGGCGACGTTTCTGCGGCTGTTTCTGCTGCATGGCCGGATTCTGGTATTGATTTGCTTATCGGTATCGGTGGAGCACCGGAAGGTGTGATCTCCGCAGCAGCAATGCAATGCCTGGGTGGGGACTTCCAAGGTCGTTTGAAATGGAGAAACGAAGAGGAGAAAGCTCGTGCTTCTAAAATGGGTCTTAAAGATCTTGATAAGAAGTTTACCTGCGATGAACTTGCCAGCGGATCAGTTATGTTTGTGGCAACCGGAATCACAGATGGATCCTTGTTGAAGGGGGTTCGTTTCCTTCCAGACGGAAAAGCAAAAAGTCATTCGATCGTGATGCGTTCTCAGACGGGAACAATCCGTACGATTGAGTCGTTCCACGACTTCACCTGGAAAAAGAGAAAATCTTAGTCATGAGTGCTCAGCTTTTTTGTTTTAGTTGCAAAAAAGAGATGACCTTCGCAGGCAACATCGGCCGTCGTGAGGAATGTCCTCACTGTCGCGCCGATGTCCATGTTTGTAAGAATTGTGACTTTTATGATCCCAAAGTTTATAACGAATGCCGCGAAACTCAGGCCGATGTTGTGCGCGAAAAAGATCGCGCGAACTTTTGCGATTACTTCACTCCCAGAAAAGGGGGAGCGGGTCAGGAAGATCAAGCAGCCAAATTGAAAGCCGCTGCAGAAGCCCTGTTTAACTTTAAAAAGTAGCTCACCAGACGTTGGTGAGCTATCCATCCCGGTCTTTAGGGATTTTTCCTTTAAAACTCGAAATTAAAAATGAGTCTTCAGTCGGTGGTTTTCGATCACCTTTCAACGTACTATTTTGAATGTGACCTGATTGGGAATTTCGAAGGAGGGCTCAGATGCCTAACAAAGAAACACCTCAAAAAAATGGTGCAAGAACAAGTGGTAAAGCCGACTCTCCACCAAAGTTTTCTGAAGACACCCATAAGCGTTTGCGGGCGTCCGAGGAGCTTCCTGCAGAAGAAGGTGGTGAGATCCGGGAAAACGCGGATGAAGTGACTTCAAAGTTTGCCCAAGAAGTCAGAAGAGATTCAAAATCGAAATACGCCACCAATGCTGAATCTTTGCGTAACAGTGAAGTAAATCAGCCCAAAGGTGGTCATGAGAGTGGAAGAGATGGTAAAACTCGAACACAGTTGTAAGTTGGAGTAAAATATCAAACTCAGAAACTCGAGTAAGAATGCGCAACATACGTGTTGCGCATTTTTTTTGTTTGCGTACAAAGAGGACGTGTTTCAAAACTACAATATCTTCGCAATCAAGGACTCCATAAGATGACTTCTTGTGACGCACCTGTTACCGTGAATTGACATGAAAACATTGAGCCCGGTGGTTTTGGATAATATCAATTTGGACTTCTGCCGTCGTAGCAAAGCTGCGGCCGTAGGCTTTACGGTAGTGTTTGGTATCCTGTTGATTAAGCCCATTGCAACTTCTCCGGAGTTTTCCCTTCTCCATCAACTTGCCGCAGGAATTGGATTTCTCTGCAGTCTGACGCGTTTGTTTTTCGCCATCAAAATCAGCCGTGGCGGATTTAAAATCATGTATCGCTGGGGTAGGATACACGCAGGTATCATCGTTGTAGCTACGACCTGTATGAGTGTTCTATGTTCTTTGGGTTTTTGGGATCCGCAAAACTCTGATTCAAAAATATTTGTCACTTCGTTTATCGTCAGTGCCATTATGGCAGGTTCCGCCACTTCGCTGGCGCTGAAACCACGCATCTCGATTTATTTCCTGTTGATGGTGGGAATTGTTCCCGGAATGTTTTTGGCATTTTCCAATCATCAAGGGGAGCTTCCTTACGGTATCTGGACGATCTTCGTTTTCACTTTCGTCGTGTATGTTTACGGAAACTCCCGCGAGTTTTTCCAAAGCATGGTGGCCAGGTATGAAACAGAAGAAGCACTGAATATTGAAAAACAGAATCTGACTTTCGCCATTCAACAATTGAAAACCACTCAGGATGAATTGTTGAACCAAAAGTCCCGTGCTGAATACTCGGCAAAGCTCGCATCATTGGGGGAAATGGCCGGGGGCATCGCCCACGAAATCAACACGCCTCTGAATGTGATTTTACTCTCCGCCGAGCAGCAGATGGAACTGATGGAGGATCCGCAGCTCAATAAATCGCTGATGAAAGAGTCGATCGAGAAAGTACAATCCACAACCAATCGTATTGCTGCCATCGTGCGCGGTCTTCGCACCTTTGCCCGGGATGGCGCCAAGGATCCCATTGAGCCGGTTCCGTTGCAGATGCTGATCGATAACACCTTGTCGCTATGCTATGAAAAATTCAAACTCAACAATGTGGATCTGCGTCTTCCACCGGTGACCGATCTGGTGTTGCATTGTCGACCGGTGCAGATATCACAGGTTCTATTGAATTTATTGAATAATGCTTTTGAGGCGATTCGCGAGCTTCCGGAAAAATGGATTGCCATTGAAATCAAAGATCTTGGTGAAATCATTGAGATTCGTATTACTGACAGCGGCAGCGGAATTCCTGCTGAAATCCAAGCGGAGATCTTCAGACCCTTTTATACAACGAAAGAGATCGGTAAAGGGACGGGCCTGGGGCTTAGTATTTCAAGGGGATTGATCGAAGCTCATCATGGGCAATTGTTTGTGGATACCAATCACCAGCAAACGAGTTTTGTGATTCATTTGCCAAAATAGCTTTGCAGGCCCAGCGTTTAAAGTCTAATTAAGAGCGTGCTTAACCATATCCAAAAGTTCGATCCGGTTGACGGGTTTTAAAATAAAGCCCACGCAATTGGGATTTTTACGAAGTTCGTCCTCGTCACCGCCAACATAGCCCGAGATAAACATGACGGGTGTCTTGGTTTCTGGTGTGGAGCTGATTTTTTTTAAAAGCTCAAAACCATCGCAAACGGGCATTCGAATGTCACTGATGATTAAGTTCGGTCTCCAGGTTTTGAGTTTTTCAAACCCAACGGAACCATTTTCCGCCAAAGCCACTTCGTAGTCCGCTTTGGTCAGGAAGTAAGAGATAAGGTCGCGCAGATCTTTTTCGTCATCAACGATGAGTATTTTTTGTTTCACTTACTCTGGGCTCCTTAGGGATACCTTGTATAAAATAATACTCGCAGATTTGTCCAGCTAAGTCCCAGACATGAACCCAACATTAAGGCGATGTAACATAAGTGTACTTGGTGGTCTAGGCTAGCGTTGACTGTCTGTGAACTGAAAGTCACAGTGTTTGCATATGGCAAAAGCATCAACGACAGAAGTTTTCAACTGCACCCCAGAGCAATTCTTTAAAATCATTTCTGATTACGACAAATACCATGAGTTTTTAGCAGAAGTGAAACAATGCAAAGTCCTTAAAACCGAAGGCAATCGTAAATTGGTTGAATACAATGTTGCGGTTGTAAAAACCTTTAAATACTCCCTTTGGATGACAGAGACCGCACCCAGCAGCATCACTTGGGAATTCGCCTCTGGAGACATGTTTAAAACTTCAGTGGGTTCCTGGAAGCTTCAGGATGAAGCTGGTAAAACACGCGCCACTTACTCAGTGGAGGCGACTTTCAATATGTTTGTGCCAGGTCCTATTGCCAATGCCTTGGTCAGCGTAAATCTGCCAAACATGATGAGCTCTTATCACAAGCGAGTAAAACAGTTGTATGGCGTCTGATTCCGGCTCGAAGAAGGATGAAAAAGAATCCCCAGCGGACTTTAAAGGTCTTCTGGGTGACACGGTAAAAAAAGTTTTTACCGCAGGTGTCTCGGCCGCTTTTATGAGCGAAGAGGGACTTAAGTCTTATCTTTCTGAATTGAAACTGCCGAAAGAGGCGTTAAATCTTCTGATTCAAGGTGCAAACAAATCCAAAGATGAAATCACCCAGCGTGTGACCAAAGAGGTTGTGGGGATTATTCAGAAGATCGACTTCGTGAAGGAATTTTCCAAGTTCGCGGAAACGCATAAATTTAAAATCACTGCCGAGATCGATATCATTAAAAAAGACTCCGGCAAAAGTAAGCCCACTGACGAAGTCTAGACCTAAATCCGTCTCAAGTTGAGAAAAATCAGACCGACAAGAATGTCATGATGGAAACAGAAATCCTGACATTCATATCGGTTTTGCTTTTTTGTTTTTGCTGCCGCCAATTGATACATTCAGTGGTTCGGCCGATTCCTCTTTTGGCTTCCGAAAGACCTTACGCACATCGCGCCATGCAACTTGGCAAGGGCTATAAAATTATGGCTTGGGCTTTGATGACTTCGGTCTTTATGGTCGGTACCGCTGTGTCATTTTATCAGGTGTTTACAACAATCTGATTCCTGTGTTTGACTGGGTGAGGAGGTGTTTGTGAGCTCCTTTTCCACTGTCAATCCTGCTACTGGTGAGCAATTAAAAAAATTCGAACACGTCACCTGGGATCAGGCCGAGCTGATGATCCTGGATGCAAAAAATGATTTCAATCAATGGCGCAAATTCAGTTTCCTGGAGCGCTCGAAAGTCCTTAACAATCTTGCTGCAAGTCTACGTAATCACAGTGACGATCTGGCATTGCAGATGCATTTGGAGATGGGAAAGCTGATTCCGGAAGGAAAGGCCGAAGTTGAAAAATGCGCGGTCACCTGTGAGTATTATGCCAAAGAAGCGCCGGCTATGTTGCGCAATCAAAGCAGTGGTTCACCTTATCAGTCTGCCGAAGTCAGTTTTCAACCTTTGGGTGTGATTTTTAGTATCATGCCGTGGAATTTTCCATTGTGGCAGGTGATTCGCTTTGCAGCCCCGGCTTTGATGGCGGGGAATGTGATTATTTTAAAACACGCGGATTTAACCGCCGGGGTTTCAGAAAAGATCGGGCAGATTTTTAAAGATCTGGTTCCGGGCTTGGTGCTGCTGCGTAATTGTCAGGCGGATCACTCCGTCGCAGAAAAAATTATCTCTCACCCTCTGGTTCGCGGTGTGACTTTCACCGGCAGCACTGAAGGGGGTCGCTCTGTGGCAACCACGGCTGCAAGGAATCTGAAAAAAATCGTTCTGGAGCTGGGAGGCAGTGATGCCTACATCGTCTTGGATGATGCGGATGTTTCCTGGGCGGCGAAAACCTGCGCGAAAACGCGGTTGCAAAACTGCGGGCAAAGCTGTGTCGCCGGCAAACGCTTTATCGTCGTGGAAAAAAATCTGGCGGAATTTTTAAACGCCATGGAACATGAGATGAAGATTCTGCCGCTGGCGCCGTTGGCCAGCAAAAGATTTCAGGCAACCATCATCACGCAGGTTGAAAAACTTAAAAACTGGGGTGGTAAAATTCTGCTGGGTGGGACGGCTCCCCAGGGGCCTGCCGCCTTTTATCCGGCGACATTGGTGTTGTTTGAAAAAAATAATTCAGAAGTTCATCACGAGGAAGTCTTTGGACCGGTGGCGATGGTTTTTGTTGCGAAGGATGCCGCGGAGGCCATGGCTATCGCGAACTCTTCCCCTTTCGGATTAGGGGGCGGGGTGTTCACGAAGGATTTGCAAAAGGGCAAAGAGTTGATTGAAAAAGAAATGGAAGCTGGATTCGTGGTCGTGAATGACTTTGTAAAATCCGATCCGCGTGTGCCTTTCGGCGGAGTGAAAGAATCCGGATACGGTCGCGAACTGGGGCATTTTGGAATTATGGAATTCGTGAATGTGAAGACGGTCGGAGTGGGAGCAGTTCAGTGAAGCGATTGACCGCAAAGGTGCGAGCTAAGCAGGACCTGGATCATCAGGTTTGGAAGTTGATAAAAAAATTTGAACTGCAGGATAAAAAATTTCTGGTGGCTTTGTCTGGGGGAGTGGACTCGGTGGCGCTATTGACAGTTTTGTCGAAGCTGCTTCCTGGTACGCACCTGGGGGCGTGTTATTTTCATCACGGTGACGACAAAAATCAGGAGTATCGCAGCGACGCCTTGGAGTTCTGTGAAAAGCTTTGTAAAAAGCTGGACGTCTCTTTTTTTGCATTAAAATCAAAAGCTCTGGCAAAGTCAGAGGCCCAATATCGTGAACAGCGTTATGAGGCGCTGGCGCGTCTGCAGCGAGATGAAAACTTTGAGGTCCTTGCCACAGGACACCATGCCGACGACCTGCTGGAAACACGTTTGATGCGCATTGTGCGTGGGACAGGGGGCCAAGGTTTGGTTGCGATGTCCTATTTCAGTGGCGGTGTCTTCAGGCCCTTTCTTGAGACGCCCAAGGTCGAGTTGCGAAAGTACCTGCGTGCTGAAAAAATACGCGCCTTTGAGGATCCCTCCAATAGATTGCTGGACCCATTTCGTAACTGGATTCGTGAGGATTGGTTAAAGTCCCTGGAGAAACGGCAAAAGGGCGCAGTGAAGAGTCTGGCAAGATCCTTGGAGATCCTTGCTCAGGAGCTGCAATCCGTGGATCACAAGCCAGGGAGTGATTTACTAGCTCAGAATGAGGCTTATAAGTCACAGAAATCACATGGTCTTTCTCGGCCCTTTTACCTAACGTTAACTCCTTTTGAGCAGCGAAGATTGCTGGCGCAATACTTATTTGCTCTTGGAAAACGAGATTTTTCACAATCTCAACTTGAAGAAATTCAAAAGCGCCTGGACAAATCGCAGAAAGTGATCAGCTTTAAGGTCAGCGGTTGTCAGTGGGAAATTAACGCAGAGCAAATCAAGGTCGAGTCCTGAACTGCTCCGCAAAGTTGCTTTTATTAGCTCACGGCTTCTGTTAGTCTTAAATGGTTTCTATCTGGACGAGAGAAGTGAGCGAAAGGAATCGAAATGCGATCTACTCAGAAAACGCTAGCTCTATGGTTTTTCCTAATCATCATGGCTGTGTTTCTATTTCAAGCCTACGAGAGCAAGCATCAAAAACTAATTGGTGAATTCAATTATTCGAAATTCACTGAGGCGGTAAAAGCGAAGGAAGTCGCAACCGTTACATTCCGTCAGGAATCCAGTGAGATTCTTGGGGAGATGAAACCGGAGTTCGAGAAAAAGTACAACGGCACTCATTTCCAAATCGTGGGTAACACGCAGGATGAGGGTTTTAAATTTCTTGAAGCCAACGGCATCACGCCAAACTACGAGCGTGCTGACAACGGTGGATTCTTCCAATCATTTATCGTGAACTGGTTGCCATTGATTTTGATCGTGGCGATGTTCCTGTTCATCATGCGCCAGATTCAAGTCGGCGGTGGTAAGGCGATGTCCTTTGGTAAATCCCGTGCGCGTCTTTTGACGGAGCATAAGAACCGTGTGACTTTCAAGGAAGTTGCGGGTGTGGATGAGGCGAAAGACGATCTTCAGGAAATCGTAAGTTTCCTGAAGGATCCAAAAAAATATACGAAACTGGGTGGCCGTATTCCAAAGGGTGTTCTTTTGGTGGGTTCTCCGGGTACAGGTAAAACCTTGCTTGCGCGCGCAGTAGCGGGTGAAGCGGGTGTGCCGTTCTTTACAATTTCTGGTTCTGACTTCGTTGAGATGTTCGTGGGTGTGGGTGCTTCCCGTGTTCGTGACTTGTTTGAACAAGGTAAGAAAAATGCCCCGTGCTTGATCTTTATTGACGAGATCGATGCCGTAGGTCGCCATCGTGGTGCCGGCATGGGTGGTGGTCATGACGAACGTGAGCAAACTCTGAATCAACTTCTGGTTGAGATGGATGGTTTCGAATCCTCTGAAGGTGTGATCATGATCGCAGCGACGAATCGTCCTGACGTTCTGGATCCTGCACTTCTGCGCCCAGGTCGTTTCGACCGTCGCGTGGTTGTGAATAAACCTGACCTTAAAGGTCGTGAGCAAATTTTGGGCGTACATACACGTAAGACTCCATTGGGTCCTGATGTTGATACTTCTAAAATCGCGCGCGGTACTCCGGGCTTCTCGGGTGCAGACCTTGAGAATCTGGTGAATGAAGCAGCTCTAGTGGCTGCTCGTAATGACAAAAAATATCTGGAGATGGAAGACTTCGAGAAAGCCAAAGACAAAGTGATCATGGGTTCTGAAAGAAAATCCATGGTGATCTCTGAGGAAGACAAGCGTGTAACTGCGTACCATGAAGCAGGCCATACGCTGGTAAATAAAAAACTTCCAGGTTTGGATCCGATCCACAAGGTGACGATCATTCCTCGCGGCATGGCTTTGGGTGTGACTCAGACTCTTCCGGAAAAAGAATCTGTATCGTTGTCCAAGTCCACAGCGGAAAACATGATTGCCTTCTTGTTTGGTGGTCGTGCAGCTGAAGAAGTGATCTTTAAAGACGTAACGACAGGTGCGGGTAACGATATTGAACGCGCCACTTCCATCGCTCGCCGCATGGTGTGTGAATGGGGTATGTCGAAACTGGGTCCTTTGGCGTTTGAGAAATCAGGCGGCGAAGTGTTCCTGGGTATGCAGTATGGACATCAAGGCCACAAAGAATACTCTGAGGCGAAAGCGGAAGAGATCGATGCGGAAGTTTCTAAAATCATCAATACAGGTTACGCAACTGCGGTTCGCATCCTGACTGATAACAAGCAAGCTTTGGAATCTTTAACTCAAGCATTGCTTGAATACGAAACGATCGACGGTCACGAAGTGGACATGATGATCAATGGTGCTGCGGTTTCTGAGATTGAAAAATACAGAAACAACCGCCGCGATACGAACCTGGCTCTGGCCGAGGCCTCCGGGATCGGCAAGAAGGACGACTCGGGTTCTGATCCGGTCGGTAACACAGGACCAGTGACTATATAGTGAAAATTTGGAAGCTCCGGGGAAACTCGGAGCTTTTTGTGCTTTAACCCCATTACTTTTTTTGATTGGGCATCCGGATGTTGCAGCAGTTTTTAGACAACCTGATCTTTATCGTTCAGCATTTGCGTGTGCAAGATGCGATCGACATGATTTTGGTGTGGATGGTTGTTTATCGAATTCTGGTTTTGATAAAACGCACAGGTACAATTCAAATGCTCTCAGGATTGGGAGTATTGGCAATCGGGTACATCCTGAGTATCTGGCTTGAGTTGTTCACGTTTAACTGGATTCTTGAAAAGTTCTTCTCAAATTTGTTTGTGATCGTGGTGGTTCTGTTCCAGGCCGAGATTCGTCGAGCCCTGGCGCACATTGGTTCCAACCCGTTCTTCTCAGACGCTTCCACAGTGCAGGAAACCCAGGTGATCGAGGAGATCGCCAAGGGTGTGATTCAAACTGCGCAAAAGGGCTTTGGAGCCCTTGTCGTGGTGGAGCGTGAGATCGTGATCGATTACCATATTGAATTCGGCACCGAAATGGAATCCAAAGTCACTTCGGAGTTGTTGGTATCCATTTTCCACCCGGAAAGTCCTATGCATGATGGAGCTGTGCTGATTCGCAACGGTAAAATTCATTCTGCGGGGTGCTTTTTGCCATTAAGCAAAAATCCGGTTTTGGATAAAAACTTGGGGACTCGTCACCGTGCCGCCATCGGGTTAACGGAAGAGACCGACGCTCTGGTGTTTGTGGTTTCTGAAGAAAATAAATCCATCGGTATCGTTCAAGGGGGACACCTGAGTCCGAATGTGGAGCTGGGTGATATCCGTAAAGCGTTGTATGAAACGTTTGGTCTTAAGTACAAAGCCTTCTCGCAGCAAGGAGATCTGTCATGAGACGTCGCTGGTCGGATGCTGTGACCGAAAATTTCAGTTACAAAGTAGTAGCCTTGTTTATATCCCTGATTCTGTGGTTGACCATTTTGGGACGCCGGGATTTTGTATTAAGTAAAAACGTGGATATCGAACTCTCTACGGCTCAAGGAACCCATGTGGTAGCGCAGACTGCAGACCACATCAAGGTAAAGGTTTCAGGGCCACGGGCTGCTTTGAAGAAGTTTATGGAAAGCTCTTTGTCTCAGAATATCAATCTTGATATCTCTCACCGGGGCACAGGGGTCATTTATGTCGATATTCCGTTGAATAAGATCGATGTTCCACTTGGGGTGAAAATCCTGGGGGTTCGTCCCAATCAGATTCAAGCGGAAGTTTTGGAAATAAAGGACAGCGGAAATGACAAACAAAAAGGTCAGTAAAGTGGAAAAGAAAACAGCAAAACTTTTTGGAACAGACGGTATTCGCGGGACTGCCAATCAGTACCCAATGACAGCGGATATGGTTGTAAAAATCGGTCAGGCGATCGGTCATATTCTTCAAAAACAAAAATACAATGCACATCCGTCTCTGCGCAAGGTTGTTATCGGTAAGGACACGCGCCTTTCCGGTTACATGATTGAACAGGCTCTGGCGAGTGGTTTGAACTCCATGGGGGTTCATGTGCAGCTGGTGGGACCACTTCCGACTCCAGGTATCGGTTATCTGACTCGCACAATGCGTGCAGTGGCAGGGATCGTGATTTCAGCTTCTCACAATCCGTTTCATGACAACGGGATCAAAGTGTTTGGAGCTGATGGATTTAAAATTTCAGAAGATATGGAGCGCGAAATCGAACGACTGGTTTTGGAAGAGGATTTGAATACTCTTCTGCCGCCATCGAAAGAAATCGGTCGCACTCGTCGTATCGACGACTCCCAAGGTCGTTACATCGTTTATTGCAAAGGCACATTCCCCTTGGAATACACTCTGGATGGAATGCGTATCGTTTTGGATACTGCCAACGGCGCCTCCTATAAAGTCGCTCCGTCCATTTTCCAGGAGCTGGGAGCTGAAGTTATTCAAATGGGTGATGATCCCAATGGCACAAACATCAACGACAAAGTCGGTGCATTGTATCCGCAAAAATTGGCGGAAGCTGTGGTTCAGTACCGCGCTGACGTGGGTATCAGTCTTGATGGTGACGCGGATCGCGTGATCATGGTTGACGAAAAGGGTGATATCGTAAACGGGGACCGTATTCTTGCAATCTGTGCTTTGCACATGAAAGAGCGTGGTCTTTTGAAAAAGAACACCTTGGTGGCAACACAAATGTCGAACTTCGGTCTGGAAAAAGCCATGAACGATGCGGGCATCAATGTGGTTAAAGTCGGCGTTGGTGACAAGTACGTGGTCGAAGAGATGCGTAAAAATGGTTATAACCTGGGTGGCGAACAATCCGGCCACATCATTTTCCTGGATCACACCACTACCGGTGACGGCTGTATCGCAGCCTTGGGTGTGTTGGCAGTTATGAAGCAAACCAATAAGCGTGTGAGTGAGCTTGCGCGCGTATTTGAAGACATGCCTCAAGTGCTGATCAATTGCCGCGTAAAACGTCGTCAAGAACTTGATCAGCTGAAGGGCTACAACGAGTTGATTAAAGATATCGAAAGAAAATTGGCTGGTAACGGCCGCGTCTTTGTCCGCTTCTCAGGAACCGAACCGGTGATCCGTGTTTTGGTGGAAGGTAAGGATAAAGCTGAAATTTCCCATTTTGCAGAAGAGATCGCGTCCTTCCTTGAGAAAGAACTTAGCTAATGAAAAATAAAATTCGTTTGGGCGTGAATGTTGATCACGTCGCTACACTTCGTCAGGTTCGTGGTGGCACCACGGCTTACCCGAACCTTCTGGATATGGTTAAAAAGTCCGTAAAGGGCGGCGCAGAGCAAATCACGATTCATTTGCGCGAAGACCGTCGTCACATTCAGTTGGAAGACGTAAAGCTCCTTTCCAAGGAGTGCCCGGTGATGCTGAATTTGGAAATGGCTGCGACTCCGCAGATGGTGGCTTATGCTAAAAAATACCGTCCGGACTGGGTGTGCTTTGTTCCTGAAAAACGTGCAGAATTAACCACTGAAGGTGGTTTGGACGTAAAAAAAGGTTTTAAAAAAATGGCTCCGATGGTTGAAAAACTTCAACGCATGGGAATTGAAATCTCCATGTTTATCGAGCCTTCCATTGAACAAGTTGAAGCGTCCTATGAAATCGGCGCGGATGCGGTTGAGTTCCATACTGGAAAATGGGTTCACTTGTCGGGTTCTAAAAAAACCAAAGAATGGAATCGCCTGGTCGATGCTGCTGAGTGGGCAAATTACCTGGGATTGAATGTGCATGCAGGACACGGTCTGGATTATGCACACTCCAAGGAAATCAATAAGTTGCCATACTTGCAGGAAGTGAACATCGGACACTCTTTGGTATGTTATGCGCTTGAATACGGAATGGAAGAATCCGTTCGTAAAATGCGCAAGATCTTAAAGTAATTCTTTATGTCCACGATCTTGAATTCTCAAACTCACATCAAATCCACAGCAGAACTTAAAGTGTTTTGGCAGGAGTTCCTGCCACACTTGAGTGATCGCTGTGTTTTGTTGTTAAGCGGGGATGTCGGTGCCGGCAAGACCACGTCGGTGCAGGCCATCGCTGCTATTTTGGGAATGAAAGACGTGCAGTCACCTTCGTTTGCGATCCATCTGCGCTATGAAAACGCCGAGGGCCGCGCTATGGATCACTTGGATTTGTACCGCCTGAACGATGACGACGATCTGGAGAGCTCCGGTTTTTGGGATCTGTTTGCTCCTAAAAAGGGATTGGTGGTGATCGAATGGGCTCAGCGCCTGGATTACGACTACCTGCCTTTGAACTGGCAACGGGTCGAAGTCAGTATCACCAAAGGTCCTAGTGAATCCGAGCGCATTATCAATTCACGCCTGCTCTAAAGGCACGGACTTGCCATATCCCGTAATGGTGTCTCTGTATTTCTTCAGGCTCCTCCTGCTTTTTCTCTGGAACTTGCAGGGCAGAGTAAAATTGAGGGTATCAGGAGGTAAAACTCTATGAATACCAAGTCCCCTGAAAACCAATCTCCGCAAGACATTGCGTCGCCCAAGTCATCCATCAAGAATGCCCGTAAATTTGCCTGGAGGATATTCCTGCAGGCCGGGGATATCGGTAAGGATTTTTTTAATTAAGCGGCTTGCAGGCCTTTGGTGAACTCACTGGAGATCTTCTCTGCCAATGTCAGCGACGTTTTGTTGTAAGCGGATTTTTCCGCAAAGCCCATCAACATGCCGACCAGTTTTTCCTCCATCACAATCGGAGTGAGAGTGACGTGATCCGGGATGGCGCCCTGATTCCATTGCTCAAAGAATTTTTCATTCAATTCATTCAATGAAATGTAACCATGGAAAGGCTTTTGAGTCGAAGCCACGATGTTAAAGATGCTTGGAGTTTTAAGCGGCACACGCAAAGACGTGTCTTTGATGTCCTGGAAATTTTCATCCCATGCAAAAGCCGTCACTTGGGATTCTTGTTCATCCAAAGTCAGAATCATGGATTTTGCAAAGTGCGTTTTCATCTCGGAAAGTGCACGTTTGATTTTATCCGGCAGCACGTTGCTGTTTTTCTTTTTGATTTTCTCCAATGAAAAGTGGCTGCTGGCCACAGGATTCATTGTTGGTTTTGCCACACCCGTTGGGCGAGCCACGATAGGTGCAATGGGTTTGTTGCCAAAGCTGTCTTCGCTCAATTCAGGCAAATCATCCACAGGTGGTGGCGGAGGTGCTGATGATGAAGGAATTTTAGCAGCAGGTGTGCCTTGTTTTTCCAAGACCGGTTCAACGCGTGCAAGGCTTGGACGAGCCTCCATCACCGTGTGCTCAAAAGTCTGTTGAATTTGTTCCTGGGATGCATTTTTAGTGTTTAAAATTGCATCCACCGGAGTTTCTTCCGTCAGGGGAGCTGCGGGCTCACCATCAGCGGAAATGGATTGAAGCTTAACCACTGGAGTGTCAAAGAGACCTTCCAGTCCGCCCATTTCCTCAGGGGAGGATTCAGAACCTTCTTCGGAAACTTCAATTTCCGGATTGGATTCCTCAGAGGAAGCCAGGTCGCCAAGATCATCAAAAGAAAAGCTGTCGCCGGATTTTTTCGCGGCTGGAGCTTTCAAAGAAACCTCAAAACCTTCCGGCATTTCGGATTCAGATTTTGCCGGAGACTGCCAGGAGTTCCAGCAATTTTCCAGCACGTCTTGGGGAGCAAGTACGAAAACAGCACCAGGATTCAAAGGGAAATCCTGTGGCGGTTGCAGACATGCCACTACAAGAATGCCATCCCACTCCGCCACAGGCAGACACTCCGCCGTCCAGGAGTAATGCGTCGCCCACTTAGCTAACATTTCTTTGCGAGGAGGAGTTTCTGTAAAAAATCTTGCCTGAAGCCGAGGAAGTTTATAATGAGCCATCGCCCAAGGAAAATATTCGTCGGGTTGGATGTGGTTTTCCTTCAAGGCATACCCTAAAAGGCTCAATGGCGAACCAGCGGCCGCGTGAGAATCGGTAAGTCCTTGAAGTTTATGTTTAAAATGCTCAAACCATTCTAAAGTGCTCATTGTCTTGTTTATCGGCTTTTCCCAATGAAAACCTGAGTCTAGGTCTAGGTGGGCTGAATTTTTTGCAGCATTGCTTACTGATTGGGCGCTAAAAATATAGAGGTTTTCAATACTTAGCAAATGTGGTAGTCTCCGCCCACTTATGCTTCAGACCAAAGTTCTTCACTATTTCGACCACAATGCGACCACTCCGGTGTGTGCAGAAGTGATTGCGGCGCTGCCTGAATTTGCAGCAGCCGGTGGCAATCCCAGTTCCATCCATTGGGGCGGAAGACAGCCAAAGAACTTAATCCGCGATGCGCGTAAAGCAATTTCAGAGGCCTTGCATATTTCCCCGCTGGAAATCATTTTCACCAGTGGTGGCAGTGAAGCGAACAACACCGTGATCAAAGGACTTTTTGATTACTATCACACGGCCCAGTTCCTTGCGCCGGAGCAGCGCCGTCGCACTCACTTCATGTGTTCTGCGGTGGAGCACCCAAGCATCATGAAAACCATGGCTCATCTGGAAGCTTTGGGTGCACGTGTAAGTTACATCCCGGTCAGTCGTGAAGGCGTGATCGATCTGAAGTTTTATGCAGAACACTTAAGTGAAGAAACTGCTTTGGTTTCTGTGATGTTTGCCAACAACGAAACCGGTACATTGTTTCCGATCAAGCAGATGGCCGAGATGGCTCACGCCAAAGGCGCTCTTTTTCACACGGATGCAGTTCAGGGATTTGGTAAAGCACCATTGAATTTTAAAGAGTTGAATGTCGATTTTGCCTCGATCTCAGGGCACAAATTCTACTCCATCAAAGGCTCGGGCGTGCTTTATATGAAAAAAGGCATGAATGTGAGTCCGTTGATTCACGGGGGCGGCCAGGAACGTCATCGTCGTGGTGGCACTGAGAACACTTTAGGTATCGCTTGTCTGGGGTTGATGGCACAACGTGCGCCACTGGTTCAGGATAAAGCGTTTGAAGTAAGTAAATTGCGCGATCACATGGAAGCTAGAATCTTAACCGAGATTTCTGATGTGACGATCACAGCCGTTGAGACACCTCGCCTGGGTAATACCAGTTCTTTGGTTATCAAAGGTGCGGATGGTGAAACAATGCTGATGTCCTTGGATATCAAGGGTTATGCAGTCAGTACTGGAGCGGCGTGCTCCAGCGGAAACCCGGAGCCAAGTCCGGTGTTGCTGGCGATGGGGCTAAGTCGCCAGGAGGCGCAAAACAGTTTGCGTGTAAGTCTTGGATGGGAAACGACTTTGGAAGAAGTCGATGGATTTGTTGAAGCATTAAAGGCGGTCGTGACTCGTTTGCGATCCATTGAGCATGAAGAGGGAGAGACATATCATGTCTAAGGGTAGAGTGCTTGTTGCTATGAGCGGAGGCGTGGACAGTTCAGCCGCGGCTGCGCTGTTAGTGGAACAGGGCTATGAAGTTATTGGGGCCACGATGCAAGTATGGGACTACTCATCTTGTGATATCGAAGAAGGTAACGGCACATGCTGTTCCTCTATCGATGTGGATGATGCGCGTTCTGTTGCAGATCGTTTGGGCATTCCGTTTTACGTTTTGAACTGCGAGGCGAAGTTCCGCGCAGCGGTTATTGATCCTTTCTTGAAAGCCTATTTGGAAGGCCAGACGCCACTTCCATGTGTGAACTGCAATACCTATTTGAAGTTTGATCATCTGGTTAAAAAGATGAAAGAGCTTGAGTGTGATTACCTGGCAACGGGTCACTACGCAAAAATCGTAACCGATGAAAACGGGAAGTCCGCGATTCATACGTCGACGGATGATTGGAAAGACCAAACGTACTTCCTGTTCACGATTGATCCAGAATTAGTTCCAAAACTTTTGTTCCCGATTGGTGACATGAAGAAACCTCAAGTGCGTGAGTACTCAGAGAAAATGGGCCTGGTCACAGCTAAGAAAAAAGACTCGCAAGGTATTTGCTTTGTGGGTGGCATTGGGTATCAAAATTTCATCAAAGGCCAAGTTCCAAAAGCAGTTTTGGATTCTAAAAAAGGTCTGTTGAAACGTTATCCAGATGGCACGGTGATGGCTAAGCATGAAGGTATTCATAACTACACTTACGGTCAAAGTAAGGGTCTGGGTATGGATCATCATGAAAAGCTTTTCGTGATCAAAATCGATTCATCTGACAACACGGTATGGGTGGGTGACGAGAAGTACTTGTTTGCTCATGAAGTGGATGTCGTGGATCCTCATATGCTGGGTGATCTGCAAGACGGTGAGCTGATGAATGTGAAAATCCGTTATCAGCATAAGGGCTCTCCGGCCTTGGTTTATAAAACCGACAAAGGATTCAAGCTTAAATTCCAGGAACCGCAGCGTGCAGTGACTCCGGGTCAGGCAGCGGTGTTTTATCGCGAGCGCGAACTTGTAGGGGGCGGATGGATCACTCTCTAAAGTATCAGGTTCATACATTTGGTTGTAAGGTGAACACTTACGACGCGGGTTTGATTCAAAAGAATCTGAACTCCAATGGCTTTGCACCGGTGATTCGCGGTGAAAAAGACGCGCGCATTCACGTGTTGAATACGTGCGCGGTGACTGCGGAGGCGACCAAGGAAGCTGTTCGCTACATTCGTCGTTTGAAGGTTAAAGATCCATTTTGCACGATCGTGGTGACGGGGTGTGCGGCCCAGGTGGATACGGGTTCGTTCTCGAATCTTCCGGGTGCTGATTTGGTTGTGGCAAACTCCCATAAAGGTAATTTGCCAGAGCTTCTAAATAAGCACTTCAAAGGCGAGCTGACCGAGAAGGTTTTCAAATCCAATATCTTCAAAAAAGAAGACTTGGAAATGGGTGGTGGAATTGAAAAACACCACACGCGCACGTTTTTGAAAATTCAGGACGGCTGTAACAGCTTCTGCACTTACTGCATTATTCCGTATGCTCGCGGTAAATCGCGTTCAATTTCGATTGCGAATCTGGTTCAGCGTATCAATGATCTTTACGCGGAAGGTTCCCGCGAGGTCGTGTTGACCGGTGTGCATATCGGCGACTACGAAGACGAGATCAACGGCAAGACCATGGTGATGGAAGACCTGATCGAAAATCTTTTGGTCAGAACCAAAATGCCGCGCTTCCGTTTGTCGTCTTTGGAACCGGTGGAAGTGTCAGAGCGCTTGTTGGATCTTTATTCTGACTCACGTCTTTGCCCGCATTTCCATATGAGCATTCAAAGTGCGAACACCGATGTGCTTCATCACATGAAGCGTAAATACACTCAGGACGATGTTCGTAAATCTTTGCTCGCGATTGAAAAACGCGTTCCAAATTCCTTTGTCGGGATGGACGTGATCACGGGCTTCCCGACGGAGACAAAAGAGCAGTTTGAAGACACGGCTAAATGCCTGGCTGAGCTTCCGTGGACGAAGTTGCATGTCTTCCCATACAGTGAGCGCCAGGGAACAAGAGCTGCAGCTTTGGATGTTTCTGTTTACCCGCATGTGCGTGCGGAGCGTGCTGCGGTTTTACGTGAACTTAGCATTGCCCGTTACACGGAGCAGGCGAACCGCCAGATTGGAACCACTAAAAAGGTTCTGGTTTTGAAAAATGCGGCAAAAGGTGGTCAGGGTCTAAGTCATGACTACTGGCCAGTGGATATCGCAGGGGCGGAAAGCTTCCTTGCTCACTGGGCGGGTCAGGAAGTCGAAGTTAAAATCACAGGCTATGATCATTCAAATAAATCTCACATGGAAGGTCATTTGATCGGTGAGGTGTTGTCGTGAATTCATTAGAGCAACGCCTGGGTTATAAGTTTAAGAATATGTCCTTGCTGGCCCGTGCACTGACGCACAAAAGCTATGCAAACGAATTAAAGAATCACACCGAGCACAACGAGAAGTTGGAATTTCTGGGGGATGCTGTTCTGGATTTGGTCGTCGGGGAGTTTTTGTACGAAAAATACCCGCAGGACAATGAAGGAGGCCTTTCCAAGAAACGTGCTTCCATTGTGAACGAAGAAGTATTGTTTGAATTGGCTCGCGATATGGAGCTGAACAAAATTCTTCAACTGGGTAAAGGGGAGGCGCAAACCGGTGGCGCATTGAAACCCCGCTTGCTGGCCTCTTCGTTGGAAGCGGTGGTCGGGGCGATTTACCTGGATGGCGGCTTTGCCGCGGCTCAAACATTCATCCGCAAGGAGTTCCTGCCACTTTGTGACAAGACCTGCGCGAATGAGGATTTTGAGCGGGATTATAAAACCCGTCTACAGGAGCTGGTGCAAAAGGCGATGAAAGAAACGCCCAAGTACGAAGTGCTCTCTGAAGAAGGTCCACCCCATGATCGACAATTCGTGGTGTGCGTGAAAGTTAAAGAAGAAATCTGGTCCAAGGGGCGCGGACGCAGTAAAAAAAATGCCGAGCAAGATGCGGCGAAAAGCGCTTTAGATGCAAAGTTTAAGGAGACGAATTAGTTATGAGTTATAAGGCAGGATTTTTAGGATTAATCGGGCAGCCTAATGCCGGGAAGAGCACTTTGATGAACTTCCTTGTCGACGAAAAAGTGTCGATCGTATCTGCAAAACCGCAGACAACACGCCGTCGTATTTTGGGCATGTGGACCAGCGAAGCTGGTCAGGTCGTGTTTGTTGATGCTCCGGGTTTGATTAAAGCTGAAAAAGGTTTGAATGCATTCCTGGCAAAAGAAGCTGAAGAGGTTATCAGAAATTCGGATGCTCTTCTTGCGGTAGTCAGTGTTGATGAAGCAAAAGCGGATGATGCTGAAAAGATCATCAATCTTGTAGCTGCAGCTAAAAAGCCCTGGATTGGTGTGGTTACAAAAACTGACATCGAAGACAAAGCACATCGTGTTTTAATTCTAAAAAAGATGATCGAGGAAAAAGGTGGCAAAGCCATTTCCGTTTCCGCAAAAACTTACAAAGGCGATCTTGAAGAGCGCGAAGCGATTCTGATTGAGTGTCTGGATATTTTGCCAACATCTCCGGCTCCTTTGTATGATTCTGAGATTTTCACCAACGAAAACGTTCGTGATATGGCTTGTGAAATCATTCGTGAAAGATGTTTCGAAAACCTTCATCAGGAAGTTCCGTACCAAATCGCGGTGCGTATCATAAAATTTGATGAAACTGGAACTTTGCCAAAAATCTACGCTGAGATCCTGGTTGGACGCGAAAGTCAAAAAGCGATCGTGATCGGCAAGGGCGCTACCGTTATCAAACAAATCGGTATGGAAGCTCGCAAAGAAATCGAAAAATTGATGGACCAAAAAGTTTTCCTGGATTTGAAAGTTCAGGCGAAACCAGAGTGGTTTGATAACAAGCGCATCATGAAGGAGTTGGGTTATGTCAATGAATCAGAAGACTGAGTTTGCCCCGAAGGTGGCGATCATCGGTCGTCCCAACGTCGGTAAATCCACTTTATTTAATATTATCACTGAATCTCGTAAGGCTGTGGTTAAAAACCAGGCCGGCGTTACCCGCGATATCATGATTGAACCCGTGGATATCTGGGGTAAGCAGTTTGATTTGATCGACACTGGCGGTATTACTGAAGCCGGTGACTTGTTCTCCAAATTGATCAAGGAACAGGTTTCTGAATTCCTGCACTCTGTGGATTACATCATTGCGGTGATGGATGGTCGTGCTGGTTTGATTCCAGAGGATCGCGACATCATCCGTGTGGCCAAGCAAACCGGGAAACCATTCTTGTTGGTTATCAACAAGGTGGACAGTGCTCAAGACGAAGAAATGGCGAAAACGGATTTCTATGAATTCGGTGTCGACATCGTTTCTGCTGCTTTCGAGCAACGTCGTGGTATCGGTCAGATCCTTGAGTGGGTTGTTGATCAAATTCCGGAACAGGAATTTACTTACGATAAGGGCATGAAGATCGCGATCGTTGGTAAACCGAACGTGGGTAAGAGCTCCATCTGTAATCGTATCCTGGGTGTGAACCGTATGTTGGTTTCTGACGTAGCGGGCACGACGATCGATGCGGTGGATTCACCATTCGTTTATAACGATAAGAACTACACTTTGGTGGATACAGCGGGTTTGCGTAAATCCCGTCGTCGTGAAGAGGATCTGGAGATCATCTCTGCGTTTAAATCCCAGGAGTCTATCCGTCGTGCTGATTTGATTTTGTTGATGGTTGACGGGACGCAAGGTCCCACAGACCAGGACGCGCGTATTATGCAATCCATTCTGGAAGACCATAAGGGCGTGATCGTCGTTGCCAATAAATCAGATATCGGTGGTGCTGAAATCCCTGAATACCGTAAAACATTCCGTGAGCAATGTGAGCGAGTATTCCACTTTTTCACTGACGTGAATATCGTATTTACCAGTGCGAAATCAGGTCAGGGTATCGACGACTTGTTTGAGATGATCGAGAAGGTCTCTGAGCAAATCAACTTCCGTATTCCAACTCGTGAGATGAATGATTTCTTCTTCGAGACGATCCGTAAGACTCCGGCTCCGGTTTGGGGAACTACGAACGTGAAGTTCTACTATGTGACTCAGACGTACCAACGTCCACCGGCATTCATCGCATTTGCGAATCATCCGGATGGCGTTACGAACTCTTATCGTCGTTTCTTGATTAAACATATCAAAGAGAAATGGGATCTTCACGGATTGCCAATTCGTATCTTCTGTATGAAATCCCGCCGTGGTGCGAACATCGAGGAATAATGCTTAAGCGCGGCTCGTGGAGAACACGTTTTGGATTTTACCTTTTGGCTGTGGGCTCTGCCTGCGGCCTGGGGAATTTGTGGCGTTTTCCTTACGTGGTCGGCGAAAATGGCGGCGGTGCCTTCATTTTGCTTTATGTGTTTTTGTCCCTGGCGGTCGGAGCGCCCATGTTGATTGCGGAATTGATGCTGGGTAAAAACACCCGCCGTTCCGTACTTGTGGCAACTGATATGATGGGTCAAAAGACCAATCGGATCTTCCGCTGGGTCGGGCGCATGGCCGTGATCGTCAGTGTTATCGTGTTCTCCTATTATGCGGTGATCAGTGGCTGGGTTTTGCATTTCATGACTCAGTTTTTCGTATCCTTGTTTCTGGATACAGAAGGCGCCACCAATAAAACCAATCTGGCAGCGTTGATGTCCAATGGCTGGCTGCAGGTGATGTTGGCTAGCGCCCATATTTTGATCACGGTTGTCGTGGTTTTAAAGGGCGTGCAAGAGGGACTTGAAAAGTGGATCAGTTATATGATGCCACTGTTTGCAGTTCTGGTTGCGGTGTTGCTGTTCAAATCATTCTCTTTGCCATCAACTCCTGAAGTGATGCGCTTCCTGTTTTATCCGGACTTTTCAAAACTTACTTTGTCTTCTTTGGGACATGCCATGGGGCACGTGTTTTTCACATTGTCCGTGGGTTTTGGAACGATGGTAACGTTTGGCTCCTACCTGCGTGAGGAAGACCATGTCCCAACGGCAGGCTTTCGTGTTGCCCTGGTGGACACAGTGATTTCATTGTTGGCCGTGGTGATGATCTTCCCAGTGGCGTTTCAGGCCTCCAATGTCCCTTTGACAGATCCTGCATTGATGTTTGAAGTACTGCCCAGATACCTTTTGGGTATTCCTGGCGGGACGCTGTTTGGATTGGTTTTCTTTGTTTGTCTTTATCTGGCGGCCCTGAATGCCAGTATTGGATTGTTGGAAGTCGTGGTTTCCAACGTGGTCGATCGTTATAAAAAAATCGAACGTACCAAGGCGACCTGGTTTTCCGGGGCGGCAGCCTTGACCTTGGCGATCTTGCCGGCACTGTCCAGTTCGGTCTTAAACGCAGTTCGTATTTCCGGGCACTCGTTGATTGAGTCGTTGGATTCCCTGTTGATCAATTGGTTGTTGCCTTTGGTGGCGCTGGGGATTCTGATGGTGTTTTATCGAGGCACGTCCGAAAAAGAAAAAGAGATCAGCTTTATCGACCGGGATAAATTCGTCAGCTATTCGATGTATTCACATTGGATTATGATTTTGAAGTGGGTGGCGCCCGCAGTGATAATTATTGGTTATACACTGCAGGTCATTGCCTGGTTCCAGGAATTATAATTAGAAATTCATTCCCAGAATAAATAAAAAGTCATAGAAATCACCGGAAAGATTTTTTTCCAGTTTGTACGAGCTATCCACGATGGTTTTACTTTCGTCAGAGAAGTTCACATAGTGGTAAGCGGCTTGAAGACCCAGATAGGCTTTTTTACGCATCAACGGGATTTCCACACCGGCGCCGATATCAAAACCCATCGTCGAGTCACGGCTATAAGAGTCGATTCCAGAAATCGTGTAGGTACGATAGAACTGTCCGAAGCCGCCCAGAAGGTAAGGATTTAAATCTGCCAAACCTCGGGTTACGTTTTGTGTATTCATATAATACTTCAAATCAAAGTTGATCGAAGTGATCGAGACATTTCCTGTGTAAGTGGGGCCGGGATTGCCGCCACCGTCCAGAGTGCCAAATTTGACTGCATGGTCGCCAGTTTGAAAACCCAGGGTCATTGCAAGACTCAGGTCAAAAAAGTAGCTTAGATACAAGCCGAACGAAGGAGCCGCAGAATACTGATCAGCGAAGTTGCCGGTAAAGCCGCGATAGCCCCCAGCAAGACCCACAGTTAGAAAGCGGCCGTTGCGGAAAAAGTTAACGTCAGCTTCCTCGTCAGAATCTTCATCGAATTCAGAATAATCAGAGAATGGGTCAAAGGCCTCATCCGGATCGGATTGAGCAATCAAAAGATGTTTTTGATCTGAGCTTTGAGCCTGGGCATTGGAAGTCAAAGACAACCCTGCCACAAGCAATAATGCCAGAAGGCCAGAATGTAGAATATTTCCGGTGGTTTTCACAGTTCCCCCTGATTGTATTATCGAGTGAAACTGTCAAAAACTTCAGGGAAAATTAGCAAATTGACCCAATGAGTGTACCAGTGTCTCAAAGTGAAACACGGGCTAAGTCTAGAGCGGTTCGGCCAGTGCTTTTTCGATGGCTTCCACGACTTTGTCAGAGGAAGGTTTGGTAATCGAAGTCCAGCGTTCAATAACCTGACCCTTGCGATTCACCAGGAACTTTTCAAAATTCCAGCTGACATCCTTAAAAATCAAACCGGGTTTTTGCTCCGTCAGGAACTGATAAACAGGCTGCTTGTCCTTGCCAGTGACCGGTGCCTTATCAAAAAATGGAAACGTACACCCGTACTCTTTCTTGGCAAAGGATTGAACCTCGGTGTTGTCTCCCTTTTCCTGCTTAAAATCATTGGAAGGAAAGGCCAATACAACAAACCCGCGATCCGCATACTTTTTGTAAAGCATCTCAAGATCCTTCAGCTGCGGAGTAAACCCACACTGCGATGCCGTATTTACCACCAATACAACTTTCCCACGATAGGACGAAAAGTGAATCTTCTTCCCGGAAATATCATTCGCCGAAAGCTCATAAAAACTCTGCAGCTTAACCTCAGAAGATGACTTTTCTTCAGCGTACCCCAGCGAAGAAACAAAAAGAGCGACCAAAACAAAAACCATTCCAAGACGTCTAAGCATAATAAGCTCCCGAATAACCCAAGGCTAAGTCCGAAGACTCCGAAAAACAACTCCAATGAAGCACCCTCCAGTTTGAAATTGCCTCAAAAACCAGCACTTCGTAGGCGAAAGAACCTAAGGGCAGACTGTGCAGCGACCTCCGTCGGCGCATAGATGCGCGAACCGGCGTAGCCGGCGACGGTGAGGCATGGACGCCGTGTCGCGGAACAGTCTGCCCTGAGGTTCTTTCGCCAACCACATGCTTGTCAGTGCCGCCCATTTTCAAATGGCGCGGTGCGAATCTTTGACTTGGGAGCTTGATGAATTTCTAATTAATTTGAATATCTTAGCTAGGTTTTGGGGTGTTAGATGGAACTGCGCAGTCCCATAGTTATTGTTTCGGCATTTGGCAGAGGTCATTGGCTGGCTGCGGCCCTTTCACGCGAGGGTATTAAGACGACGCTTCTTGATGTTTCCAACAAACTTGGCGTGTGGCCTTCTGAAGATTTGGAAGGACCTTTTGGTTTTTTCCGAAACGAACGTATCAATGAATCGCAAATGGAAAGATTGTATTCAGATGATTCTTTTGAAGAGTTGCACAATGGTTTTACCATCTGGCTTCCTGAAGGACCTTTGGAGTGCAAGGGACCTTTGACTAAATTCAAAATAGATAAATCATCTCTCAGTCCTCAGGTGAAAGAAGTTCTACTGTCAACTGCCAATGAGAAGTTGCAAAGATCCATCAGTCGCAACGTATCCTCGTTTAATTTTGATCAAAGCTGGCTTTTGCATTTTGCGCATCAGTTGGCGGGAACAACTTTTAAGCCGAATGCTTTGGCGGCGACAGAGGGTGAAGCACTGCCGTTGTTTTCTTCGTTCCTGGTTCGTCAGGCCACGCGTGATGGTTTGGAAAAATCATTTGCGTGGTTGCGTGACAAAGGTGTGGATGTCATCAAGCCGCAAAAAATTGTTGATGCCTCTTTTGGGCCCGGCAAGACCGTCACGGGTTTGGAGATCGCTGGTGAGAATCAGGGTTTGCTAAAACTTGAGCAAGTGGTGTGGATGCTTTCCAGTGAAGAAACTTATTTCTTAAATGAACGTCTGGGGAAATATTTTTTCACAGAGGGGCCTTTGGAGTCCGAGTGGTGCTGGGTGCGTTACCGGGTTTCATTGCAGTCCTGCACAGAACGGGATTCTTTGCCGTTGCATACAGTTTTACTGGATGACGTAAATTCACCGTGGACACATGAGAACATGATGGTCCTGCAAAGAACATCCTCCGCAGAGCAGTTCGATGTGTGGATGCGAATCCCTACAGTTCAGCGTTTCAATAAGGAATATCTGACCAATCGCAGTTTGCGTATGAAAGAGATTCTTTTGCGAAGAATGTCTTTGGCGCAACCGGAAGTTTTAAGTTTCCCGCAGGAATATTACTATACCTACGCCCAACTTGGCGCTCCACGTTTCCCGGTTTTTTCTGCAAAACAGAATTCCCGCCGTGGAAGAGTGGCCTATGGGAACCTTCATCTTGATGGTCCCGAAGTCTGGCCTCATTTCGCCTGGACAGCGATGTTCTCCCGTTCTGAATTGTCATTGATGCATATCCAGAACTGGTGGAAAGAAAAATTGCTTAAAGAACAAAAAGAAAGACGAAAGGAAGCCGGTCAGTGATCGATAGATATACTCGCCCTGAAATGGGACTTATTTGGGATGCAGATCAAAGATTTGGCAAGATGATGCAGGTTGAAGTGACTGTGGCGCAAGTGCAGGCGCAGTTGGGGTTGATTCCCAAAGTGGCTGCAAAAGCAATCACCCAAAAAGCGCGCTTTAATGTAAAACGCATCAACGAAATTGAAAAAGAAACCAAACACGACGTGATTGCCTTTGTCAGTAACGTTGCGGAAAACGTGGGTCCTCATGGAAAGTATATTCACTTTGGGATGACCTCTTCCGATGTGTTGGATACCGCATTCAGTTTGCAGGTTCGCGAGGCCGGACAGGTTCTGATGGCTTCTTTGATCAGATTGGAAAAATCTTTGTATCAATTAGTTGTAAAACATGCGGAAACTTTGTGCGCAGGTCGCACCCACGGCATGTTTGCAGAACCCACGACTTTTGGTTTTAAAATGGCAGGATTTCTGACCGAGCTTCGTCGCAACAAAAAGCGTGTCAAAGAAGCTCTGGATAATATGAACATCTGTAAATTGAGCGGGGCTGTGGGAACCTACTCCAGTCAATCGCCAAAGGTTGAGGCCTTGGTTGCTCGTAAATTGAAATTGAAACCGGAGCCCATCGCGACTCAGGTTATTCCACGTGATCGTCATGCGGAAATGATTCTGGCTTTGGCAATGGTGGGTACGGGACTTGAAAGATTGGCTGTGGAGCTTCGTCATTTGCAGCGCAGTGATGTGGGAGAAGTGACTGAAGGTTTCACCAAGGGGCAAAAAGGCTCTTCAGCGATGCCTCACAAGAAAAACCCCATCAGTGCGGAAAACATCACAGGCCTTTCGCGTTTATTGCGTGGCTATGCGGTTTCTTCCATGGAGAATGTGGCGTTATGGCACGAGCGAGACATCAGTCATTCGTCAGTGGAGCGCGTGGTGTTTCCGGATGCTTTCATTGTTGCAGACTATGCCGTGCACCGTATGAGCGTTTTGTTGGACGGTTTGGAAGTAAATAAAAAACGCATGCTCGACAATATCGAAAGTTCGCAAGGGCAATTGTACAGCTCTCATGTTTTGTTGGCTCTGGTGGCTAAAGGCATGCGTCGTGAGGATGCCTATGTGTTGGTACAACGTCTATGTCATTCCCTGGGGTTCGGTGAGCACCTGAAGGACAAGTTGATGACCAATGATGAAACCCGCGAGTTGTTGAAGCCAAAAGAGATCGAAGAGATCTTCACCGGCAAGAAACACAAGAAATCCATCAAAGATATCGTGAAAAGAGTTAAAGCAAAATGACACGTTGGAATTTTATTCAAGAGGGCGACATTATCGACGTGGTGGCTCCGGGTTATCCGGTGCAACTTCCTGAAGTGGATGGTGCCCGTGATTTTCTGCTTCGCTGGAAACTTCAGCCGCGAATCCCGAAGAATATTATCAAACCCCATTTTCTTCATGCTCATGAAGATGAAATGCGTTTTGCTTTTTTAAAGTCCGCGATTCAGTCCAAGGACTCCCGGGTGATCTGGTGTTTGCGTGGCGGTTACGGCAGTAATCGCTTGCTGCCGATGCTGGCAAAACTAAAAAAACCCAAAGAGCCTAAGCTTTTGATTGGCATCAGCGATATTACTTCGCTTCACACTTTTCTGATACAGGAATGGGGTTGGAGTACGCTGCATGCGCCATTGTTGGATCGTTTGGGACGCGGCTTGGTTTCTCCTAAGCACGAAAAGGAATTGCATAAAATTCTTTTCGGTCAGGAAAAGGTGATTGAGTTTAAAAAACTCAAGGCCCTGAATGATCAGGCACGTAACATAAAACTTTTAAAGTCCCGCATTGTCGGTGGCAACTTATCTGTGTTGCAGACGACACTGGGCACCCCTTGGCAAATTGATACAAAGAACTCCCTGTTGTTTGTGGAAGACGCGGGCGAGCGTGGCTACCGTATTGATAAGATGCTCGAGCATATGAGACAGGCGGGGGCTTTGAAGCAATGCCGTGGTTTGATCCTGGGGGATTTTATCGGCGGTAAAGAGCCGGGAACAGAAACAAATAATTTTAAAAAAGTATTTAAACGTTGGTCGGAAGATCTTGATATCCCTGTTTTCCAGGGTTTGGAAGCCGGCCATGATGTTATTCAGAGACCAGTTCCTTTTAACACTTCATGCGTTTTGCAACAGCAAGGCGGCAGGGTTCTGCTCTCAATTGATACAGGAGGAAAAGCATAATGAAGTTTTCAGTTCTGGAAAAGAATCTGATCGCAAAACTTGAAGAGAGAATTCGTGACACCACTCCGGGTGTGATGGTGCGTGCGTATCAGGGCGGCCGAATTATTTGTGACGTGGCTGTGGGCAATACCTACGCTTACTATGATTTGGCGAGTGTGACAAAGGTCGTTTTCACTCAGCAAGCAATGATGTATGCATTTGAATTGGGCAAATGGAATTTTGATAGCAAGGTTGTCGATTTTCTTCCTTGGTTTCAATCTCCGGAAACAAAGATCACCGAGCTTTTGACTCATAGTTCAGGACTTCCTTGGTGGATGCCTTTTTATCAGGAAATCAATATGAATCAGTCTTTGGACAAGCGTCGCGAACAGCTGCGTGAGATTATCAAAGGTCTGAAAATTGAAAAGTCCGAAACAGCCGTGTATTCCGATGTCGGCTTTATGGTTTTGGGATTCATCCTTGAAGTTATTTTTGAAAAACCACTTTACGATGTCTGGGTGGATATCAAGAACAAATTCTACGCCGGCACAACGTTGGAGTTTCATCCTGATAATGTTTCAACAACCCGCTCTTCATTGTTCGCGCCGACCGAGGAATGCCCGGTTCGTAAGAAATTGGTTCAGGGTGAGGTTCATGATTTGAATTGCTGGTCTTTGGGAGGGGTCTCAACACATGCGGGACTTTTTGGCAGCATTGATGATCTTGGCTGGTACTCGCTTCATTTGCGTTCTCAGCTTTTGGGGATTGCTCGCTATAGCATTCGCCAGAAAACAGCCCAGTTATTTGCGAAGCGCGCTTTGCCTGAGGGTAAGGGTGACTGGGCAATGGGTTATATGATGCCGACTCCGGGATCCGCAAGTTGCGGCAGCTATTTCTCTTTGGATTCGATTGGGCACACTGGGTTTACCGGAACATCGATCTGGTATGATCCCAAGTTGGATATGAGTGTGAACGTCCTGTCCAATCGGGTTTTGTATGGCTCTGATAACAAGGCCTTTGCAAAATTGCGTTCGGAGATTCACAATTGGATTGTAGAAAATTATCGCCGTAGCGGAGTCTAAGGCAGGAGAGAAGATGGATTTGAAACCTGGTAGTCACATTCACTTGATGGGCATTTGCGGTACTGCGATGGCCTCTATGGCCGGTCTTTTGAAAGACCGTGGATTCAAAATTACGGGCAGTGATTCGAATCCGTATCCTCCAATGTCTACGCAGTTGGAAAGTTTGGGGATCACAATTCAAAAAGGATACAAAGCCGAGAACCTTCACCCGAAGCCTGATTTCGTTATTGTTGGGAACGTGATTTCCGCAAACAACGAAGAGGCTCAGGAGCTGGTGAAGTTGGGCGTGCCGTACACGTCTTTGCCTAAAGCGATGGGTGAGTTCATCATCGAAAATCGCGAAAGCATCGTGATCTCCGGAACTCATGGAAAAACCACAACGACGTCGATGATGTCGTGGGTTGCGGAAAACGCCGGTAAGAAACCGGGATTTTTGATTGGTGGTATTCCAAAAAATTTCTCGCAAAGCTTTAAGAATCCCGAAGGCAATTTGTTCGTGATTGAAGGCGATGAATACGACACCGCTTTCTTTGATAAAGTTCCAAAGTTTGTTCATTACAAGCCAAAGCACGTGGTCCTGACTTCTGTGGAGTTCGATCACGCTGATATTTATAAAGATCTTCAGGCTGTGAAAGACTCTTTCGCCAAACTTATGCATTTAATTCCGAAAGACGGGACTTTGCTTGCCTGTGCGGAAGATGTGAATGTGATGGAGTTGCGCAAACTTTGCAAAGCGACAAATTCATTCACTTATGGATTCCATGCTGATGCTGATTTCAAAGCCAAGGTGCTTTTCCAGAATGAAAAAGGCGTGGGCTTTGAAGTTCACCATAAAGGTGAAATTCTGGGGCCATACAATATGCAGATCACGGGTGATTACAACATTCTGAATGCCACTGCTGTTGTTGCAATGTCAAAGTGCCTGGGTTTTTCAGAGAACAGAATCCAGATTGCATTGGAGTCTTTTGATGGTGTTAAACGTCGTCAGGAAATCCTGGGGGAGCCCAACGGTATTCTGGTGATCGAGGATTTTGCCCATCATCCAACGGCGGTTCGCGAGACCGTGAAGGGAATTCAGAAAAAATATCCAGGTCGTAAAGTCTTCTCGGTTTTTGAACCTCGAAGTGCAACGTCCCGTCGTAAAGTTTTTCAAAAAGACTACGTCGAGGCCTTTAAAGGCTCCCACGAGGTCATGCTTGCCAAAGCCTTTGATCAATCCAAGATTGATGAAGAGAATCGCTTTTCTTCTCATGAATTGGTAAGTGACTTGAAAACTTCAGGCGTCACTGCTGAGGATTTTGATTCCGCTGATCAGATTGTGAGTGCATTAAAGTCCCGCGCCCACCGCGGCGATGTGATTTTGATCATGTCCAATGGGGGATTTGATGGAATCTATACCAAGCTGATGAAGACCTTGGAATAAATTTTGATTATAAAAAAAGCCCGGGAGACCGGGCTTTTTTGCTTCTATAATCCAGTGAATTTTATCGTCACATTGGATGGCAGGAAGTAACCTTTGCGATCGCGCAAGATAAAGACTGAAGTGTTGGGATCTGGTTCCAGCAAAGTTCTAAGACGCTTGATTGAAACGTAAATCAAATTGTCATGAACTTCAGGATTGTACGCGTATCCCCAGACATTCTCGATCAGATATGATTTTGAAAAGCGGTCGCCAGGATTTTTTGCAAATAAATTCAGAAGATCAAACAGGATATGCTGATTTTTGAAATCCACATCCCCTTGAGCGCGACTTTTCACTTTGAAAGCCATCGTGTCGATCGTGAGATCCGCAGAGTCCGCTTTGTTGTGGTCTTTTATGAACTGACTCTTAACCTTTTGCAAGCGGTGAGGGGTGTCCCCGTCAATGCCTTTCATTGCCAGGGATTTGTAAACGACAGCCTCACCATGTTTCCCCAGTGCCTCATAAACCGAAGCCATGTGCACCAGAATGTACACATTCAAATAGTGCAAGGAGTGCATCTGTGCTTTTTCGTAAGCCTTCCAAATGGCTTCCAGCGCGTCGTCGGCGCGTTTTTGACTTAGGAAAATATGACTTTTCAAAATCAGACAGCCTGTGTGGATTTCATCCAGCTTCAACTCTTTGGTCAGTAGCAGGGACTTGTCCAGGTACTTCAGGGCTTCAAGAGCATCCTGGTTCATGGAAACCATCGCCAGTTCCTGCAGCAGTCGCGAAACTGTTTCCAGATCCTTGTTTTGGGTGCACTCTTCAAGGGCTGTCAGGAAATATTCCTTGGCTGATGGGTAATTTCCAACGGACATCTGCCATAGACCGATCACATGCAGAATGCGCCCGTGCGTTTCTGTATTTGCCGGATCTTTTTCGTAGGCGAAGAGTTTTCTAAAGTATGAATTGTATTGGTCCAGTGTGCCCATTTCGGAGCTGGCCTGGATAAGATAACGAATTCCCACCAACCAGCTTTGTAAATCTCCAATAGCATCGGCCTCTGAGCAGATCAGCTCAGAGTTTTCACACACCTGCGTGTAGTGACCACGCTGGTAGTTTAGTTTTGCCAAATTTAGATTTGCGGAGATTTCGCTAAACATAGCGCAAGTTAATAGAGCGAGGTTCGGATTTCGTCAAGATCTTACAGAAAGTGAAATCAGAAATCATTCTGTATTGTGCGTTACATAAAAACGAAAATCCTGGCCAGGTTTTCTCAAATTGGGACAGAATATATTCAGATTTAATTCCTCACTCTAAATACCCGATAAATGTACGTATTTAAAATGGAGAGAGAATGAAACAAGGTTCATGGTTTTCGGGCATCAAGGGTAAGTTATTAGTCGCTGCACTTTGGCCACCGGTGGGATTCGCGGTGCTGGGTTTTGTGGCATTTATGGGAGTGTCTTCCCTGAGCGGGATGCTGAACAAATCGTACACTGAAATGATTCCGAACGTGGAATCCTTGGGTCAGATCGAGGGTGGGCGTGCTCGCATCGGACAGTATCTTTGGGGTGCTCTGGCGAATCTTAACTTTGAAAAAAGACGCGACATCTATATTGAAAAACTGGGGCAGGCTTTGCAGGAGTATAAAGATTCGATTGCAAAGTATGAATCAGCTCCGTTTATGCCAGGTGAGGGTGAAATCTATCAACCAATGAAAGTCGGGCATGCGGCCTATGTCGCAAATGTCGAGGAGTTCATTAAGATATTGAAGTCTCCGACTCCTGAGAACTACGAGAAGGTTCGTGCCGAAGCTGCGGAAGGTACTTATCAGGCACAGTCGGTGCTGATCAAGAACACGACTTCAAAGCTGAATAAGATGTATTCGGAATCGGTCATCGCAAATAATCAATTTCAAAGAGCTGAGACTGAGAAAATCTTCAAATGGGTTGTTGGTATCGGTGTTCTTTGTGGTCTGGGAGTTTTTGCCGGCCTGATGTTTATCGCCTCTCGCTTAAGTAAAAATGTTTCGGAAGTTGTGCATCAGCTTTCAGATTCTTGCGGGCAGGTGAACTCGGCCATCACTCAGTTGACGGAAGCGGGTCAGGGTTTGTCGCAGTCTTCGACGACATCAGCAGCTTCGCTGGAAGAAACTGTGGCGGCTTTGGAGGAAATGAGTTCCATGGTCTCTATGAACTCAGACAACGCGAAACAAGCGGCGAGTTTGTCGCAGGCTTCACGTTCGGCGGCTGAGGATGGGGAGCAAGAGATGCAAAAACTTGTGACCTCGATGCATGGGATTTCCCAGTCTTCCAGAAAAATTGAAGAGATCATCAACGTGATTGACGATATTGCATTCCAAACGAATCTGTTGGCATTGAATGCCGCGGTGGAAGCAGCCCGTGCTGGTGAGCAGGGGAAGGGATTTGCAGTTGTGGCAGAGGCGGTTCGCGGCCTGGCTCAGCGCTCAGCAGTGGCGGCTAAAGACATCAACGGTCTGATTAAGGAATCGGTGAATCAGGTTGAGGGCGGATCAAAAATTGCTGACAAAGCCGGTGAGGTGTTAAAAACGATCGTGAACTCGATCAAAAAGGTTTCAGATCTGAATAATGAAATCGCAGCAGCAAGTTCAGAACAAACAACAGGCATACAGCAAATCAGCAAAGCAATGAATCAGCTGGATCAAAGTGCGCAGGCAAATGCAGCCTCTTCGGAGGAGATCGCTGCCACGTCAGAGGAAATGTCATCCCAATCCAAACAGATGTACTCGGTTGTGATGGTATTGTCCGACGTAGTCATCGGCGGCAAGACGGCAAAAGGCGATGGCCTAGAAGCCGAAGCCCCACCCGTGACAAAGGTGAAAGAAGAAAAGAAGGCAGCAGCAGCCTCTACGAAGCCAATGGCAAAAGTAGTCCCATTGAAATCAACAGCAAAGGCTGTGGCGAAAAAATCAACAACAACCGAAGAAACCAAAGCCTCAGACATAATCCCCTTCGACGACGACACAAGAAAAGTAGGCTCCACCGACGGCTTCTAAAAGGCGCCTGCCGGTTTTCGGTAAACGAACGACGTAAATTTAGTAAAGCTCAGTCGCAAGACTGGGCTTTTTCTTATTTATCCGGACCTTTTTCGGAAGTGCAAAGATTCTTCTTTTTAGGGCACGTTCCATCAAAACCTTGTCTACCGGATCAACCGACTGGTTGACCCATTTCAAAGTAAAGGAATGGGATTCATTAAGTATTTCATCGGCAAGGATAGGGAAGTGCAGTCTTCCTCTCCCGAGTTTAAAGTTTAACGTGGAATATGGGTAGTTCTCGGCACGGTCAGAAAGTCTGGCCTCAACTGGATTTCGATAAACGTACTTATAAACATTGGTTAGATAGTGATTTTCATCGATTAAAGTGGGGTGAAAACGACGTCCCCAGAGTTGGTTCTCAATTTTTGCCTTCGAGTTAATACAGCGGCTTATTTGACTCATAAGATAATTCATTGCCTCACTAAGATTTCCATTTGGCGCACGAATAATGAGATGGAAGTGATTACTCATAAGAACGAATGAAATGATCTCGATTCCGTATGCATGTGAAATAAAGAATAAGTAGTCTTCGAAAATCGACCAGACCTCCGGCATGGGAATTGGGAAGTAATCGCGATTCCGGCAGCGGCCGGTGATGTGGAATGGAAGGTCTGTTGAGATTTGGCGGTGTAATCTGGGCATACTTAAATGAGCAGCAAAAAAGAGTGCAAGGTGGGGAGCGTGGAGCAATGCAAGATAAAAGTGAATGTCTGGAATTCGGATGTTTGGCTTTTGGCGGGAGTGGCGGGAAACCGGCTGGCGCCTTTTGGATGGGCGGTGCGTTATTTTGGATTTTCGGAGTGAAACGGGGGTGGGTCGTGCGGTAGGGTTTTCGCCTATGTCAGCGAATCTTACACCACTAATGAAGCAGTACTGGGACATTAAATCTGTTCACCAGGATAAAGTTCTCCTTTTCCGCATGGGCGACTTTTTTGAGATGTTCTTTGATGATGCGGTTAAAGCGGCTCCGGTTTTGGGCATTGCTCTTACGCAAAGAAATAAAAAATCAGCCGACGAAACTCCGATGTGCGGTATGCCTCACCATTCTGTGGCGGGGCCGATCAACAAACTTCTGGCGCACGGTTTTAAAGTTGCGATCTGTGATCAACTTGAGGATCCAAAAACAGCCAAGGGCATCGTTAAGCGCGGGGTGACTCGTGTTTTAACTCCTGGGATGGTTTACGACTCTGATACATTGGATGGCACGAAGCCACACTACCTGGTGAGTGTGGATCAAGATTCGATCAGCTTCCTTGATTCAACAACGGGTGAAGCCTTCTTCTTTAAATCAAAAAACTCTCAAGAACTTTTGCGCTTTGTTCAGCTTTTGCCGGTGGCAGAAATTGTTATCGCAAAGGAACACCAGACATTGTTGGCAGGTTTAGAGCACATTTTGATCTCCCATCATGAAGAATTGATGGAGACTGAAAATGAGCTTCTGAAAAACAGCGCGCCGGCATCGGCAGCTCGTTTGTTAAGTTATGTTCGTCAATTGTCAGGGGAGGAGTCCTTAAAAACTCTTTCTCCATTTGTGGAAAGAGATCTTGAGCACCGTCTGGAGATTTCCAGCACGACGTTGCGTCACCTGGAAGTTTTCTCAACCTACAAAGGCGAAGGTCTTGGTAGCTTGTTTCATGCGATCAATCGCACTCAAACTTCAGCGGGCAGTCGTATGCTGCGCCAATGGTTAAGTTTCCCTCTTCGTGACATTAAAGCTATTGAAAATCGTTTGAACTCGGTCGAGTTCTGGCGCACCCACATGCTTGAATTGAAACGTGCCCGTCAAATCCTTGGGCAAATGGGTGATATCGAACGCCGTTTGGGAAAAATCTCACAACCTCAGTGTAACGGTCGTGATTTGCTGGCTCTCGCTGGCAGTGTTCACGCAGGTATCAGTGCTCTTGAGGTTTTCGTTCAAGCCAGTGGTGCAGCGGCAAATTTCGAGAACCTGCGCAATCTTGCGTATAAAATTGAAAGAACCTTGGTCGAAGATCCACCTTTGGCAACGAAACAAGGTTACTTGATTCGTACCGGTGTGACTTCTGAACTTGATGAGTTGATCGAGCTTTCCACGAACGCGCAGGCGATGGTCGCACGCATGGAAGCCGAAGAAAAAGAAAAAACCGGTATCACGAGTCTGAAGATCCGCTACAATAACGTTTTCGGTTATTACATCGAGATCACCAACACTCACAAAGACAAAGTGCCTGCGACTTATCAGCGCAAGCAAACTTTGACCAACGCCGAACGCTATTGCACGGATGAATTGGTTGAGCTTGAAAGAAAAGTTCTATCGGCAAATACAAAGCGTGCAGACCTTGAATTTGAGTTCTTTGAGGCTCTTCGTAAAGATATTCTGGGGCAATGTCCGGCACTTTTGACTTTGGCGCATGAGTGCAGCGAGATGGATGTGATCTCAAGTCTGGCGTGGTTAAGTCTTGAAGAAAAATACGCACGTCCGCAATTCACTGAAAATGGTTCCTTGCAGCTAAAAGCCAGCCGCCATCCAGTGGTTGAGCAAACTGTAAAAACCAACTTCGTTGCCAATGACATCGAACTTCATCCGCATTCGTGCTTGTTGTTAACCGGACCGAATATGGCCGGTAAATCGACATTGATGAGACAAGTTGCTTTGAATGCCATCATGGCACAAATGGGTTCCTTCGTTCCGGCTGATGAAGCAAAGCTTCCGATCTTTGATGCGATCTTCACGCGTATCGGGGCCAGTGATCAGTTGTCTGAAGGCCTTTCAACATTCATGGTTGAGATGACCGAGACTTCTGCGATGTTGAAAAATGCCACACAGAATTCTTTGGTAATTCTGGATGAGGTGGGTCGTGGTACCAGCACATTCGATGGTATGTGTTTGGCGCAATCCATCCTTGAGCATCTGTTGAGTGAAGTGAAGGCGTTGACGTTCTTTGCAACTCACTATCACGAATTGACGTCCTTGGATCAAAGTTATGGTCAGATCACCAACTCCCACATGACTGTGGCTGAACGTAACGGCGAAATCCGTTTCCTTCATACTTTGGTGAAAGGTCCAGCTTTGAAATCCTATGGTGTTCAGGTGGCAGAGCTTGCCGGCTTGCCAGCGACAGTCACCAAGCGTGCTAAAAGCCTTTTGCGTGAGATTGAATCCAAACGTGTTCAAGCCAGCAGTCAACTTTCACTCCTGGACCATGTTGAAGAAGCACTTGAAGCAGCTTCACACGGCTCCGTGGAAGTTCCAGTGGTTCCTGAAGGTGTGAAATCTTTGATGGCGGAATTGCAAAAGTATCCATTGTTGCAATCAAGCCCTCTTGAAGTGATGAGCCAGGTTGCCAAGTGGAAAGAAATCGCTGAAAACACCAGCTTGCAATAGACTGGGAATTGGCTGATCATTTTACCTATGGCAGCCAAGACGTTTCTATCCAGTGAACAGCTGGTTCAAGCTCAGGAAATTTTAAATCCACCTTTAATGACACCTGATGGAGATGTCCGTCAGGTGTTTTGTTTTTCCAGTCAGAATTTTTCAATGTGGCTGGGAACCAAACTCGAAGAAACTTTGAAGGCCAATCCCACCTGGCGCGACACACATCCCATTATGCTGGGCTCCTGGGCGCGGGGCGAGCTAAGTCCGAAATCTGATATCGATATTTTATTCTGTGGCGACGAAGATAAAGTCCGTGAATTCACCACTCAGTTGCAGGAGCAGGGGTTAAAACTTCGCTACCGCATGCCTGCCAATCCTGATGATTGGACTGAGGGAGTTGAAGCGTTTGATGTGTTGGCTCTTTTAAAAGCCAAGCCGATGACCGCTGAAGGTGCCCGCAAACTTTTTGAACAGCAAAAAAGAATCTGGTCCCGAAAAAACATGTACCGTAAGGGCTTATTGAGGGCGGTCAAAGAAGAGCGCAAAGCCCGCGAAATCAGATTTGATTCCATCACCAACTATCTGGAGCCTAATATTAAATACGGAGCCGGTGGTTTGCGCGATCTGGAGCAAGGTTTGCAAATTTATGAACTGTTTGCAGAGCGCTTCACGAATCCCGGCCATGCGCTGAATGTTTTAAATTACTATCGGGATTATTTGCTGAGCTTAAGACAAAAAATTCACCTTGAAGGACATGGCGATATACTTTCCAGTTCCGTGCAGTTTGATCTGGGTAAGTGGATGGGATTCAAATCCCATAAGGATTTCATGCGCAGTCTGCAGCGCGGGTTGTCCCGCGTGAATTTCTATTCCGACTGGATCATCGCGGTTGCCGACGCACCAGAGGAAGTTTTAAAGAAAATTGAACGTTCAGAGTTTTATAAACCCGGCGACTTGTTTTCAGCACTTGAAAAAAACTCCAGTGTACTGATGCAAAAGAAAGTGCGCGAAGAGCTGGATAATCTTATCCCGGTTGCGCAACTTAAGAAGCTGGGAAAACTTCGCGGTCAGGAATTGAACAATGTTCTTGATGTGAAAGCAAAAGACGAATTCATTTTCAGTGTATTTCGCTCGCGCCTGATTGATCGTTTGGTGCCCGAGATCACCCGCTTGGTGGGGTATGTTCAGCATGATCAATATCATCGCTACACCGCGGACTCGCATATTTTACAGGCCTGTCGGGAGATCAAGCGTGTTTATGTCAAACCCAAAGAGCTGGGACCTTTGCAACAGATTGCAAAGGAACTGAACAGCTATGACTGGCAGATTTTGACCTGGACTTGCATGTATCATGATCTCGCCAAGGGCCTTGATAGTGGGGATCATGCGGAGGTCGGAACTGATATCGTGGTGCGGGATTTTAAAGCATTTGGTTTTACAAAAAAAATGACCGAAGACGTGAAGTGGATGGTGAAAAATCACCTGGAGCTATCGCAGGCCGCATTCCGCAAAAACTCAAAGGACCCGCGCGTGTGGCAGGAACTGCATGATAAGGGTGTCGAGAAAAGTGCACTTAAGCGTCTTGCAATCTTTACGGCTGTAGATATTCGCGCTACCAATCCCGAAGCCTGGAATGAGTGGAAGGGGCGCCTGCTGGCGGAGCTTGTGGAAAATCTGGAAAGTAAAAGAGCACAGGATTATTTTACCTTCCGCACTCTTAAGGCAGAAAAGCATCTGCATATTTCCGAAGAGATCTACGAGGAGCTAGGGCCGGTTCTGGTGGACAGTCTTTCGATGAAAGACCTCGTTGAGGATTTGAAAAAAGCAGAGGACTCGGCGGAATCTTTACCACCTAAAATTATTCAGACAAAGCAGGATGAAATCTGGATTCGCCTGCACCAGAAGCGCGATCGCAAGGGTGTGCTTGCGGATTACGTGGGACAATTTTATTCGTTGGGTTTGGGTATTCGACATGCTTCCATCCATACTTTACCAAAAGTCGGGGTGTATGATTGGTTTCAAATCACTTCTCAGAAAAATCTAAAAACTTTGGAGCAACTTCTAAAAAGCTCCCAGTTGAAAGATAAAGAAATTCCGAAGGTGCGTTTCGATGATATTCAGTTGATGAGTGCCCATGGCAAAGAATGGGTGATTAGCTTTCGTGGTCCCGATCAGGCGGGGTTGCTCGCAGCGGCTGCCAAGGCGCTAAGTGATTGCAATGTGAGCGTAAAATCAGCGCGAGTGCACACGTGGGGTCGTCAGGTGGATGATATCTTTATGATCAAGGCCGAAGGCGACCCGCAAGAATTGATACACTCACTTAAAGGCAAATTTGGTATTTCCCCATCGTGATTTTTGATGGTGTCTTTCGGACATTGGCACTTTCGTATTCTTAAAGTTAATAGACTGAAGTAAGCAATGTGAGATAAATACATAAATTTCTGGCTATTTATAAGGGAAGTTTGCGATCCTATTTTGGTGGGGGTTGTGATGTTCAAAGGGATCTGTCTGGCGACCATTAGCTTGGTCATTTTTAGTTTTGCTTCAGCGAAGTACAAAGGCACCAATGATCCGACTGCTGGGGCGGGTGATCCAACTGTGGGATATGGTGATCCAACGGCTGGCTCAGGCGATCCAACTGCGGGCTTCGGGGATCCCACCTCGGGGCGCAAAGGAAATGCGGATAAAAGTAAATCTGATCTGCCGCAAAAAAATCCTGCTCAAGTAAATAGAGCTCTGCCTGTTGTCGAAAAGGATTCTTTGTCATCGAGCGTGCAACACATGACAGCCAACTCTTGGGATCTCAACGCCGATCCAATATCTTCTTCTCAAGATGTAGTCCTTAAGAAAATTAACTTCAAAGGTTCAAATGATCCTACTGCGGGATCGGGTGAATACACAGCGGGTTCTGGTGATCCGACTGCAGGATCAGGAGATCCAACGAAGGGCTCGGGAGACCCGACAGCGGATTCAGGCAATTTAACAGCGGGACATTTGGCGGATTTCGAAAAGGTTTTATTACCAGCCCGAGCCTATGATAAGCACCCACGATGTAAAATTATTGTTGTCAGAAAATCCAACTCGTCTAATTCCTCCGAAACTTTGACTATAGGGAGCGGTTCGCAATTGCGGCTCTCTGCTATTAAAATCTCACCTGCCAAGGTTGGCGGGCATAAAACTTATAATGCGAGATATGACGTGATTAGAAGCAAAGAAAAGAAGGCTGAGTTGAGTTTGGTTTGTGATTTGTCCAGCCAGGCTGCCGTTTCAATAAGTGAAATTCAAGAAGCATTTTCTAAGCTCGGCTTTGTTGGAACCGTTCCACTCGGTTTCAAAGACTCTCCGGCAGCAGCGAGTAAAGATTCTTCTGTTAGTGCTAAGACAGGACAATATTAACCGGGAAGTTGTGTAGGTTGGCTTGCTGGTTTGGAATTGCGCCCCAACCAGAAAGCCAAAATGGCGATAAGAGTGCCAACGCTTAAGACCACGCACACGCCCTGCCATTGGCCGGTATTCCAGGCATAAGAGCCCAATAGCGAACCTAAAGCTCCGCCCATGAAGTAAGAAAACATGTAAACGGTGTTCAAGCGGCTGCGGGCATCCGCGCGCAAAGCAAACACACGGGTTTGATTTCCGATGTGCGCGGCTTGAATTCCAAAATCCAGAATAAAAATACCGACGATCAAGCCAATGATGCTGGCACCGGATCCCCACAAAATTAAAACTGAAAGAGCTAAAACACCAAGTCCAATGGCAACACCAGTGCGGGCTCCTTTTTTATCAGACACTCGGCCCACAACCGGAGCTGCCATGGCACCAGCCGCTCCCAGTAAGCCAAACAGCCCCACTTCTTTCGCACCCATGCCGAAGTGAGGTGAGGACAACAAGAAAATCAATGTAGCCCAGATAGAACTGAAGACTCCGAAAATCATCGCGCCCACAACTGCGGATTCGCGCAGGATCGGTTCTTCTTTCACCAACTGGCCAATGGATTTTATCAGGCCCACATAAGAGCCACTATAAGTGACTTCACTCGCTGGCAGCATAAAGTACAAACACGCGGCCAGCGCCATCATCAAAGCAGCGGCAAAATAAAACACAACTCTCCAGCCGAAAAGATCACCGATAAATCCAGCTAACGTGCGCGAGCACAGAATGCCGATCAAAAGACCACTCATGATGATGCCGATAACTTTGCCGCGATTTTCATCGCTCGCCAGATGGGCTGCAAACGGAATGATCAGTTGGGGCACCATTGTGAACAAACCAATCAACAAACTTGCAACGACCATCACCCAAAGACTGTGCGCTGTTGCTGCGACCAACAAAGCCGCAGTCACAGCCCCTGAAGTCAGAACGATCAGCTTACGACGTTCAAACATGTCACCCATGGGAACCAGAAATAGCATTCCCAATGCATAACCTACTTGAGTCAAAGACGGGATGATGCCGACATCTTTCACGCTCACGCCAAACTCCCGTTGTAGCTCCGCCAGCAGGGGTTGGTTGTAGTAAAGATTCGCAACACTAAGGCCCGTGGCGATGGCCATGATCCACACCGTGGTCGCTGAAAGTTTATTGGTGGATGTGTGAGATTGAGTCATAGTTGCGTGCCTGCGGGGTGTGAAAAGTAAAACACCCACTTTTTGGGTGGGTGTCTGAAGAATCTAGTTTGATTTTTTCTTAGGAGCGCCTGTGATCCCAGTGTGGTTGCGCCAGTTGTATGTGGGGTCCGTTTTGGTTCTGTTGTGCCAAGCTTCCCATTTCTTTTTAGGGAGCTTGTGGGATACATTTCCTTTTTCGTCGAAGATATCTGGATCTTTGCCAACTAGAAATTCAAGTACGGATTTCATGATACCCATGTGCGCTGCTCCTTAAAATAATACAGGAGCCAGTATAAAACAGGATCTCCCATGGGGGAATAGGAAATCCTGATGATTAATGCATTGTATTAAGAGCGTGGGTTTGCACAAACGTCGATGATGTCTAGGCCGCGTTCCTCAGAAACTTTGCCTGCGCCTTTGAAGTGGTTAAAGCATTGTTGTGCAGCCACACGGTAGGCGTCTTCATAGCTTTGAGCTTGTTTTTTGATCTCGAAGGATTGTCCTGAAAGCTTGTATTTAAACGTATATTCCTTTTGAACTGCATCCTTAGAGATCCAGGCAAAAGAGCTGCAAGAGTAAGCTAGTACGAAGATAGTTAAAAGTGCTTTCATAAATCCCCCTCGAGATTCGTTATTGTCTTGTTACTGATAGGTAAAGCACGTGGCGTGCCAGAAGATTGCGCATATGGCCTAAAAATACCTTGGTAAGTATCTGAAATCCCTGATCTAATTGGTCTCAGTTTGAGCCATGCTGGGACCCTGTTCAGAAGTGAGACGGGTGACGTGAATGGTGCAACCCATGTTAACGGATTAGACAGGGAGATCGCGGCTTATGAAAAGCTTTTGGAAACAGTTAGTAGTAATTGTTGTATTGGTATTTGCGGGTAAAGGGGCCTCTGCCCAAACAATCGTGATTACTGACATTGATGATACGGTTCGTCCCCAGTACGTGCAGGATCTCTCGGATTCGGCCAAGTATGTATTCGACAAAGACAGCCTGTTTTTGGGCATGAGTGAGCTTTTGAATGTGATCGCCAAGGATGCCCAGGCGCGGGTGTTTTATGTGACCCGTGCGCCGGAATGGTTGTTGGGGAATACCCACCGGGAGTCTTTGGCCAGAGGTCGATTTCCAGGGGGAGTTTATTTTCCGCGCACAGTGCACTCCAAGGATAAGCACAAATACAAGGTCATAGAGGAGATTATCGACAAGACTCGTCCAGATGATGTGATCATGCTGGGGGACAATGGCGAGGCAGATCCTGGCGTCTATAACACCATGACCATGATGTATCCGGGGATTCGCTTCCATCAATACATCCGCAATGCTTACAACACCCCTAAGTTCGGTGGTGAGGGAACTTCGCTTTATCTGGGGCAGCAGTTTTTCGTGACTCCGATTGAGGTCGCTTTGGATCTGCAAAGACGGGGTTTTTTGAAAAATTCTTCAGTCCGATCTTTAGTTGATTCCTTGGTACCCCGAATTGTGGCAGAAAAGGGGAAACCCAAGCGAGGCGTAATGGCGTTTCCATACTTTGTGACATGCCGGGATTTTTACTGGTCATGGGATCAGGAGATTTCTGTTTACCCATCGCTATTGGATCTTAAAGCGAAGATCGAAAAACGCTGCAATAATTAATGATTTTAAAATACCAGCTGCCGCAAATTTATCAAAACCTCCTCCCGCGTGAAATTCTGCAATTTGAACCGCAGGAGACGAAGGCGACTTGCGACACCTGTGCTATGTCCAGACCTCGCGAAAAAGGCAAGATCCACTATCGCGAGGATTTGAAGTGCTGCACCTTCCATCCCTTCATTCCAAACTTCATGGTGGGAGCATTGTTCAGCGATCCCAATGCGACGGAAGCCCACCGTATTTTTCGCGCTAAAATGGCCAACCGTGAGTACGCTTTACCTATCGGTATGGTGGCTCCGGTAAAATTTCAGGTGGCCTTTAATAACCGCGAAGAGGGCGATTTCGGTCAGCGTGAAGACTGGTTATGCCCGTACTACAACAAAGAAAAACAAAACTGCAACGTGTGGAGAAACCGCGGTGTGGTTTGTACAACGTTTTTCTGTAAAAGCTCTTACGGCGATCGTGGTATTGAGTTCTGGGATCACCTGAATAATTACCTTTGGTATGTCGAGTTGGCTCTTTTGGAAGAGGCCTTGGTGATGCTGGATTTCTCTCCACGTCAAACGATGCAGCTGTTGGATTATCACAATCGCACCGACGGCACGGCGGCCGAGAAAAAGTCCTGGAGTATGGACGAAAAGAAGCACAAAGAGCTTTGGAATGGATATCACGAGGATCAGGAAGGTTTTTACAAAAAATGCTTTGAGATCGTGTCAAACTTGGATAAAAAAGCCTTCCACGAAATGATCGGGGAGCAGGGTCAATCCTTAGAGGAAACTTTGTTCGAGATCTTACCAACTTTGAAAGTGATTTAACGATGTCGACCATTCAAGAGCGCCAAGCCAAAATTATCGCTGATTTTTCCGCCTTCACTGAATGGGAAGAGCGCTATAAGAAAATCATCGAGATGGGTAAGGCTTTGCCTGAAATGGAAGAGTCTTTAAAGACTGAACAAAACATCGTTAAAGGTTGCCAGTCCCAAGTGTGGTTGCATGCTTCCATGAGTGATGACGGCAAAATGCTTTTGGTTGGCGACAGTGATGCCTTGATCGTTAAAGGTCTTGTGGCGTTGCTTTTGAAAGTTTACTCAGGCTCAACGCCTTCAGAAGTTCTAATGACTCCGCCAGAATTCCTGCGCGCTTTGGGTTTTGAAGGAAACCTTTCCCCAAGCCGCGCCAATGGTCTTCATTCGATGCTCAAGCAAATCAAGCTTTACGCGACGGCGTTTGATTACATGCTGAAAACCCGTCAATAGATCGCGCCGAAAGGTACGGACACACTTTTGGTAGCAATAGTGTGTCATCAGATCACTTGGAGTATCTAAAGGATACGAACTTACTTTTCCCACGACATTTGTTGCGAATCCTTCATTTCTATATCCGCTACGGATGTGGCAGCGCAGTGGGAAAAGCGCCGTTCAAAGTTTAAATTTTGACTGAGATCGAGTTCTCTTTTTTACTGTGAAAATGGAATTTGATCCGCGCGTTTTTCGTACAGTTATCTTTATACGACATGGCCAGTATTCTTCTGAGCCAGAGAAGCTTACCAAACTTGGAAGCAAGCAAGCGCATTTGACCGCTAAAGCGGTGGCTTCTTTGAGTCCTTCTAAAGTTCACTGCAGCACTATGCCTAGGGCGATGGAAACAGCCAGTATCATAGCAGCACATGCTGGGCTTAAGTTTAAAGCTAGTGATATGTTTCGCGAGGGATTCTTGCCGGGTACGGTAGGGTTTAATCAGCTTGTTTCTGAAAAGATGTCGGCAAAAGAAAAGAAAGCCTTTTTTGCCAAAGCCAAGGCCGCGCGTGCAACTGCGGATCTTGCCTTTGACTCTTTATTTAAGCCACCACAGCGTGGGCAGAATACCGAGTTGGTCGTCGCCCATGGTAATGTAATCCGTCATTGGGTTTGCAAGGCGCTGGATATTCCATCGGACCGCTGGCTAAAAATGGACGTTGCTCATGCTTCTCTAACAACCATTCGAATTTCAAAAAATGGAAATATTTGCCTATTGGGTTTTGCTGATACCGGACATCTGCCGCTGAAGCTTCGCACGTACGTGTAGGGCTGCGATTCTAGAATATTGGCTTTGTTTCGTTATTTCATCTTACAAGCTTCGACATCTTTCGCGCTAATGGTCGCTCCTTTGACGGACTTGCCTTCGATCAAAGGATCCACGCAGTCCTTCCAAAGCTTCTTTTTGGCATTGCGATCTCCACCGACAAATCCTGCGGCTTCGCAGGCGGCTTTCACTTTCTGACAAGGTCCGGTTTTTCCGCCGTGACCCGCTCCTCCGCCATGCCCTTGACCTCCGCCATATCCCGAAGGGTTGGCGTTCGTAGTCGTTGATGCAATCAATGCAAGAGTTACAACCAATGTTTTCATATTACCTCTGAAATTAAAAAGGCAACCCGATGTGGATTGCCTTTTTTGAAATGGACAAAGTAAGTCCGTACCTTTTCGGCGCGACCTATTAAACAGTGGCGTGCACTCGGTGAGTGTCGTCCATGTCGTCAAGGTAGTTCAGGAATTCTTCGACGTCTTTTCTTTGAGCGTCGTTAAGTTCCGTGATGTTTTTAGCTTTATAAGACAATTCGGATTTAGTGACTTTCCAGCCGCGCTTGATCAAAGCATCGCGAACTGAATCAAGATCTGTAGAGCCTGTGTAGAACTCGTAAGAACCTTCTTCTTCGCCAGGGCCTACTTCGTTAGCGCCAGCCTCGATCGCTTCTTCGTCTGGATCAAATGTTCCAGCTTTAGTGCCTTCCAAAAGACCCACGTGCTCGAACATCCACGCAACGGAACCAGTCTCGCCCATATTGCCTTCATGAGATTTGAAAGCGTGGCGCATGTCTGGCGCTGTTCTGTGCTTGTTGTCTGTCTGGCACTCGACGATCACGCCAACGCCATGAGGACCGTAACCCTCGTACATCAACTCTTCGATAATTTTGCCGTCGTCCAAAAGGCCTGCGCCTTTTTTGATCGCGCGATCAATTGTATCATTCGGGCAGGATACTTTTTTAGCAGCATCGATTGCCAGGCGAAGACGTGCATTGGCAGCCGGATCAGGGCCTCCAACTTTAGCCGCGACTTGAATCTCGCGCGCTAGTTTTGTGAATATTTGACCCTTTTGTTGGGCTTTCTCTACTTTACCTGCGGTTTTCCATGATTTTCCCATGAGAGGAATTTCACCAAATCACGAAGTATTTGGCAAGCAAGGGAGCTGCATGTAAAACGCTTCCTATGTTGACCTTTGATATTGCCGATGTTTGGACCAAAATTAATCAGATTGAGCAGTCTTGTGAGGAAGCCTTTAGGCTCAAGACCCCTTATTTGGCTCCCAAGGATCCGAATCGCGATATTGACTTGCTGCATCCAAAATACCACCCTCCCAAAAAGGGTTTTTCGACTATCGAAGGCCAGGCCCGCATGCTTCATGATCTGGCCAGCATCGAACTTCAGGCCATGGAGTTGGGGGTGCGCACACTTTCTGAGTTCCCTGATGCCCCTGAAGGTTTCAAAGAAGAACTGGTCGCGGTGACGGTTTCCGAAGCCCAGCATTTACGAATGTGTCTTGAGGGTATTGAAGCCCTTGGTTTCAAATGGGGTGATTGGCCTGTTCATGCAGCCCTTTGGTATGCGGTGGCGCCCGAGGACACGCTTTTGGATCGTATCCTGATCGTACATCGTTACCTTGAAGGCAGTGGTCTGGATGCGGGTGACACTTTGATTCGTCGTCTGGAAGGAACATCGGGCAAAGAGAGCATTCAAAAAATCGTGAAGCAAATCAATTTTGAAGAGATTGGTCACGTGGATTTCGGTTCGCGTTGGTATCGCGAGATTTGCCGTCAAAATAAGATCGATTCATCTGTGGATTTTCCAAAGCGCATGGATGATCTACGCCATCGTCTGCCTAAGCGTGTGGAGCCGATCAACCGCATTCTGCGCGGTAAAGCGGGTTTCACTGACGAAGAAATTCAGTACTACGAGAATCTTCGTCTGGATTTTATCAATCCCTTGGCTGTATCTACACAACGTTAGTATCAAATCAGAAAGCATTTCGATGGTCTTTGTTGATTGAAACAATGACTTTTTCTTCGTGGGCGGTACACTTTAGAAATGAAAAGTGTTTTCATCCTTGTTTGCTGCATTCTTCTGATATCGGTTTTCTCAACGCCGACTCGCGCAGCACCGGCTCGTGCAACTCTGGTGTCTCAAGCTTGTGAGCGACACTATGTTTTGGGGTTGATCAGTGTTCCACCAATTTACTTTGTTAAGTCCGGAAAGAAGAATGGTCTGGGCTATGAGTTTTCAATCGAGGCCATGCGCAGGCTTGAATGTCGTTTCAGTGAACAAGTGGGTGGTGTTTCTGTTCTGATGAACTCATTCGCCAATAACAGATTGGATTTTCTAGGACCCCTGACTGACGATGTGGCTTTTAAGAATTCAGAATTTATCGGTCTCTGGCGTGCGCCAAGACTAATGCTGATAAAGAAAGCAGACAAAGATGTGAAGGCGAAAAATATTGAGGCCTATATTGCAGATACAAGTCTGGTCTTTGGCACTCTTATTGGCAGAAATATTTACTATAAAGCTGAAGAAATAAGTGCCCTAAGGAAAGCCAATCGCGTACGTACATATGCAAGTGGAGAAGATATTGTCAGAGCTTTGCGGGCGGGGAAAGTCCAGGCTCTTATTGCGGGCCCTTACGTTCTAGGATATTACTTCGACAAAAAAGAACTTGTTGAGGATTATGCTCAAATCCAAGGGAGCGGAAATCCATTAGAATGGGGATTTCATCTTTCAACAACTCGACTGAACAACGAAGAACGTGGTCGCTTGAAAAATGCTTTCTTGAAAATGAAGGAAGATGGAACTGCTGAGCGGATTCAGAATAAATACGACCAATTTGAATTTGGGGATCGGGAGTAGCCGGGATTGATCCTGGATGTTTGACATTCAACAAAATACATCTACCATACAGGTGTGACCGGTATTTTACTGAAAGTGTTTTCACTTCTATTCACCGTGAATGTGTCGTTGGCGCAGGATTCTCTGCCGCAGAAAAGCGCTTGTGAAAAACGCTATGTTATTTCTTTTCAAGACGACGCCCCGGGTTTCTTTGTCGATAAAAATAGTAAAAAAAACGGAACCGCTTACGAACTATTGTTAGAGATTGTGCGTCGATTGGGTTGTAAATCCACGGAACAGGTAAACTCCTATCTGATCGCTCGCGAAAATATGGCGCGAAATAAAACCGATATCTATGCACTGGGTACGCCTGACGAGAGATTTGAAAAGTCTGCCGAGTTTGTTGAGATGTACCGAATACCCAGATATCTGGTGGTAAATAAAAGATATGTGAATAAGGAATCCACAATCGAAAGTGTTCTTGTAAATCCCAAGGTTCAGTTCGGGAATGTGCTTGAGGGGCGTCTGTTTATTAAGGAATCGGAAATGAAAGCGCTGGTTGCCAAGCACCGCTTGCGGGAGTATCCGGGGCCGGGCCTGGTTTTCAGAGCGCTTTTGGATGGGCGGATTCAGGCGACGTTCAGTTCTCCGGCATTTAATTACTATTATCTGACAATGGAGAATCGAATGCAGGACTTTTACTCCATCGAGGATGTTAAAGGCGAGCCGATTGTTTCAGGATTTCATCTGTCGAAGAAAAGATTGTCAGAAAAGGAACGAGCTGAGATCCGTAGAATTATCATTGATATTCGTCAAGACGGCACTCTTGCAAAAATCGCGATGAAATATGTGAACTCTGAGGATTTAAAGCACTATCAGCCGCTGTCTCAGTAACCGTAGATATCACGGTTCGAACAATTCCAGATATTTTTCATCTGATTGCCGCGGATCTTGAATGTTTCTGCCAATAAAAAACACTCGGGACGGGAGTTCAGCATGCGTTGTTTGTTGTCGCTCCAGCAATACCATCTCATATCGTCGGCGTTTTCAGGATCGGGATTGCGGTTGGCAAAATAGTCACAGATATCCGGAGACAGAACTGTCTTATTTTGGGTGAGGCAGCTCCACTCTTGACCCAATTGATACTGATTGCTGGTTTCCGCTTTCAAAATGCACGAAGGCAGTCCTGGCGTGATCAGCAGGGAGTATTTGTACTGATTTAATACTTCACGGGCACTCATGAAGACACGTGCCTTCAGTAAGGGATCCGCCGTTTTTAAAACCATTTCCAGAAAGTCCATGTCTTCAGGGCGCCAGAAAGGTTTCATGACCTGCAACGCAATCGTTCGCTCATACTCCTTGTCGGGGGAGGCGATTTTGGTAAACAGAAAAGTTCTGGTGTCCTCGTTAAGCTCTGAATAACAACCCAATGTCAGCATGAAATAAGGGGACCGCGCAGACAGCTCACGCAGACGCAGGAAAGTCATGTTTTGAAAGCCCGGCTCGTCGCGGATGATTCCGCAGATCTGGCGAACTTTGGCGTAGTTCATGGTTTGACCGTAGGCTTTATCCAAAAGCAAACGAACTTGCATGTCGCGGGAAAAAGGATCCACAAGGCCCAGGCTTGCAGAGACTTGCATGACATCATGTTGGATGGTGACAAGTTCTGTGTTATTGGCCTTAATCTTTGCCAGGGATTTTTTAATAATGTCTTTGCTGACGGAATCAATTTGCCCGGCAATGGTGTCGCCGTAGGAAAGCTGGCTCGCAAGAGAGTCAAAGAAAGTGGTGACTTTGTTTTCTTGGGCAATTTGCACGACGGCTTTGCTTTGTGCCGCTTTGTCGTCCGAGCGAAGTGCGCAGTACAATCCACGGTCTTCGGGAGTTACCGCTTTCCATGGAGTGGTCTCGCGGAATGACTGTCCCTTGAAGGCCGCCGCCAATTTTGCATTTGGAGCAGATGAGAGGTTGTCCAAGTGAGAGTTGTAGTTACCGACGCTTTTTAAATAACGATTCAAAATAGGTGCTGCATATTTACCCAAAGGACCGGTGCTGTAGAATCCATAGAGTTTGGTCGTGTCCGGGAATATTGAAGCAAATCTCTTTTCAAGACTGAATCCCTGCTGGGCATAGCGCGATGCCACGACTTGCTCTGCAAAGTCCAAGGGGATGCCGTCGTTCAACAGAACATTCAGATACTGATCTATAGTGCGGTGATCTCTTTTTTGAGACGCTAATGTGTTGCAACCCATCAGGAAAACTTCCTTGGGGTTTTTCAGAATTCCCGGGCAGGAATTGTCGCAACTGGCTTTTTCCATTTGTGCGATGTCGATGGTTTGTGAAGTGCCTTCGCCAAAAAACAATCCACCAAAGTGACCCGAGATCAAAAGGACATCGCATTGAATCCCGCTTCTGCAGGCTTGCTGAAACCAGCGTGGGTCTTTGTTGTCAGGTACAAGTTCGACGAAATTGAAACCCTGCTTGGTCAGAGCCGCGGCAAAGGTGGCGATTTCATCGTTGGAGTTTAGAGTCATGCTGCAAAATGTTTTCGCAGCATGAGCCGTTGAGCTCACGAGTAAAGCAGTCAGAATAAACATTTTTACTAGTGAATTGAGTTTCATAGTGATTATTTGGAAGCGGTTTTAATGGTGCATGTATAGCTAGTGGGTGTGCCGCCAAATTGTAGTTTTTTGCATTCAATCGTTGAGTTTGTGGCATCAACTGATGTGACTTTAAGAACAGGGTAGTCAGACTGATCGATTGAAATACTGGAATTGCCTTGGGCAGAAGATAAAAGAGATTCCGTCAATAGGGCTGCATTGCTGTTGCTGTAGCCTTCAAGGGTCACCTCTGCGGCGAAAGCTGATGAAGCGAGAAATGAAATAGTTAAAGCCAATGCGAGTGTTTTCATATTACGAACTCCTTAATTAAAAGTCTAAAAAGTGGGCTCTTTATCACTTGCAATTAAGGTGCTGGAATATGCTGGAATAGGCTTGATTTGAATGCTTTTGTGCTGTCAAAGATGCCCAGAAAGGGCACCTTATTTGAGTTCCTAGTCCAGGCTCTCGTCTTCCTCAAGGAAGCGCCATTTGCCCTCTGGAAGTTTACCCAGGCGGATGTTCCCGATGCGCACACGTTTTAGACCCGTGACTTTAAGGCCAACAGCCTCACACATTCGTCGAATCTGGCGTTTTTTTCCTTCTTTAAGAACAAAGCGTAACTGGTCGGCATTGATCCATTCAACGATTGCAGGTTTTAACTCTTTGCCATCCAGGGAAAGTCCGTGACGAAGAAGTTTCAGCCTCTCCTCAGGCAGTTGTCCCTGAACGCGGACGATGTACTCTTTTTCAAGCTTCGTCTCTTCGTTGATGATCTTCTTGGCGATGCGACCATCCTGGGTAAATAGCAACAGCCCCTGGGAATCGATATCCAGGCGTCCTGCGACCGCAATACCTTTAAGGTGCTCGGGCTTCAGACGTTGTTTTGATTCACCAAATTGGTTCTCCTGAGTGATCAGGCGGATTGCAGGAATGTATTGTGGTTCAGGCTGAGCGGAAACGTAACCAACGGGCTTGTTTAAAAGAATCGTTGCCAGGCGTTTTTGTTGTTTCAGGGCCTCGGCTTCCAGAGTGATTTTCGCATCAGGATCCACCTTGGTGCCCAATTGATCTATCTTTTGGCCATTCACCATGACCAAACCACGGGATATATAATCATCCGCTTCGCGACGGGAGCAGATGCCTCTTTCAGCCATTAGTTTCGAAAGGCGTACTTTTTCTTTTTCTTCACTCATGGCTGGATCTCCGTCCAAATGTCACTGGTTTCATAGAGTCGAATATGGGCTATCTGCTTTTCTGGCAAATGCTCTTTCAGCTTTTCCAGAAAATACAGGGCGATGTTCTCTGTCGTTGGGATCGTGGTTTTAAACTCAGGAATCACAAAGTTCAAGTGTTCATGATCCAAAAAAGATGTCAGGTTTTTTAAGAGGCTTTTATACTCTTCAAGTTTCACTTGAACCTCGCCTTCGGTCAGATGAAAACCCACTTCAAGTGTGTAGTTGTGCCCGTGCCCATGTTCAGTAAAACATCTGCCGAAGTTCTTGAGGTTTTCCTCAGAACTCCATAGGGGCTGGTGATAAAGATGGGCAGCGGAAAATCCACTCTGTAAAGTTAAAATCATGTCAGTGTGATGCCGCCATCAATTGTCAGAGTCGCACCCGTGGTCCAGCTGGATTCCGGGCTTCCCAGGAAGTAAATGGCTTTGGCGATTTCTTCTGCAGTGCCGATGCGACCCAGTGGCTGCATCGGGTTCATTTTGGAGACGGCCTCTTTTTTTTCAGACTCACCCAGGGCATTGAATGGATGTATTGGTGTGTCCACGATTCCCGGTGCGACTGCGTTAACACGAATATTAAACGGCCCGCCTTCAAGTGCGTTACTTTGCGTGTAATTGATCATGGCTGCCTTCATGGCAGAGTACGCCGACGTGGCGGCTGTGGGTTTTAATCCCAATGAAGAGGAGACATTGACGATGGAGCCACCGCCGTGTTGCTTGAAGTACGGATAAAAGGCGCGGGTCAGGCGCACGGCACTCATCAGATTAACATCAAATTCCTTTTGCCATAATTCATCAGAGCCTTGCTCTGTCGTGTGCACATCAAAGATGCCGGCATTGTTTACTAAAACTTCCACGCGGTGAATATTGGTGGAAAGGATTTCGCCAATGCGTTTATTAAGGGCAGGGACGTCTGTCAGGTCACAGCTCATTAAAGAGGCCCCTGCACGACATTGCACGGCGACTTCGGCCAGGCGGTCCTTATTGCGACCCATGAGGTAAACGAAATAGCCGTTCTTACCGAAGTGAATGGCAGTGGCTGCGCCGATTCCGCTGGAAGCCCCTGTAATAACGACTGCTTTTTTCATGTTCTCGACCCCTGTCTCAAAGTAAGACTTATGCTAGCAAAAGACTTCGCCGATAGGAAGTCATGTCATTGCGCGAAGCTGCTTCTGTTGGATTAAAATACTTCATTTTTGGGACTGCTATCCTAGTGGCCTTTTACGGGCATTTTTAGGGCCACCCCTGGATCCGCCTCTGAATACGTGATTCCTTTTGCAAAGGTGCGGAAATAATCATCATACATGTGGTAATAACCATCGTCGCCCGAGGACGTGCCCCAGCTGTTTTTGATTTTCCATTTTAATATTTTACCTGTTCGTGGGTCGCGCTCATATCCGACTATTTGCACGGCATGGCCGCCATCATTTTTTTTGAATTGCTCGCGCAATTCGCGATTCAAGGGTTTTGCATAGGAGGGCGTATAAAAAGCGCGGATTGACATTATGCCTGTGGACTTGTCGACATACTCTGCATGGTGTTCGTAAGCCAGATAAACCATCTGACCACGATCAATCAGTTGGGTCGCTGCCGATTCCACTGACGCCAGATCTGTGTTGATCTTGGTGTCGCCTTTTACTTGCTCTGCATGTGTCATGCTCTTGCGATTTGCCATGATCACCATTTGTGTTTGTGGTGCTCTTAAAAAAGAGAAATATTCTTTGGCAAAGGAGTGGGGGGTCCACTGCTTTCCTTGAAATGAAAATTCTGTTGGCAGTTCTCCAACGAAGTCGTTAAACAGTGATTTTAGCTGGGCTTCGCCGTGTGCAAGGATTCTACTTTTCTGTTCTGGAGTTTCGGCTTTTTCTGTCGCAGCTTTGGTGCGTGCGATAATGTTTTCCAGATACTCTTTCATTTTTTGAGCTGTGGGATTCTTGTAGTATTCAGTTTTTGGTGTCCAAACCCCTTCAGGGATCAGGCCAAATTCCAGAATGCTGTCCTTTGAATTAAGGGAGCCTGCGCCCAATTCAATTCCTGCTTTATTGTCTTGTACGCGCATTTGCATAAGCGAGCGGCTTAAGAGCTGTTTCGCCCCCAGATAATGATTGGAAAGGGGTAATACATCGCCAGTACGGCGGGTGTAGTTCTTTTCAAGGGAAGCCAGCCACGAATGCAGGTGGCAGGTGCCGAGGTTGCATTGATTCTTGATATCCACTTCCTGTGAGATCTCTTTTGAGTATTGTGTATTGTGTTTGAAGTCGGGGCGCAAATTTCCCCAGGGAGTTCCCGAGAAAATATGAGCACACATCGGCGGACCCGCCGCTTCGGCAAATTGCGCAGTCCCAAAATGGACAATGAAAATGGCTAGAAAGAAGAGATGTTTCATATTCCGTCCATTTCTGGTGTGATCAGTCGGCCTGTGAACTCACGCGGCAGTTGAACCTTTTCAAGTGATTTAATCTTACGTAAGGAAATATCTCCGCGCATGATTTCTGGCAGCACTAAACCTTTCGGCGATTTCAGCTTATCCAGGAATAAATTGCCGCGCATGACTTCAGGAAGACGTAAATCATGGGCCCAGGACAAAGAGAGGTCGATATCGCCGAATACCATTTTGGGCAGTTTGAGGCCGCCGGTGACGTTTGAAACCTTGTTCAGTGTGACATCACCCCAGTGAACCTGGATGCCTTCGCGGTAAAGTTCAGAATCAGAAGTGGATATTTGGTCTTCGCGCACATTCAGTGCCGTGGATAGATCCTTCTTAATGTTTCGAGTTGCACGAATAGCATCGATGCGTGGGTCTTTTTTATGTCCAAAGCCCTGAATGATTTCACCGGTTTCATAAAGAAACATAATTTCTTCATTTGTCAGCGGTAGGTTCTTAAGGTGTTTTTGTTCCACCAAACCCAGCAATTTCATATGGGCATTTCTTTTTTTATAAAGTTCGCCTTCTGCGCCGAATTCCTTCAATTTGTTATCCAGGATGTCAGTCTTAACGATTTTATCGTCCAGATTCTGCTCTTTGGCGATGCCACGGACTTCGCCGATGCGATCGCCTTCCATGCGGATTGCGATTCGTGGCTCCGTGGGCTGACCGTGTTCATTCATGCTGTAGTAGACGTAGAAGTCGCCGTCCCGCAATTGTTTTGCCGCAGTTGCTGGTTGTTGAGTGCACCATCCGGTATTTTTACAAGCCAATGAATCAACCAAAGGTTTCGGGCTGGATCCCTGGTTGTATTTAACCCATTTTCCGTCGATGCTTAATGTTTCAAGCTTGCGGTTGATTTCAACAAAAACAGAGCGACCAAAGATTTTTCCAAAATTAGCCCCATCAAGCAGGCTCAGGGTTTCGGGATCTTCGATTTTGTCCAGAGAGCGATTGTTGACCTTGGCCATCATGGCATCCAAAGTTTTTTGCAAAGCCACTTTATCAAGTGTTGGGAAAGGAGCTGTTTGGCCTTTTCCGCGATTGGCAAAAACACCCGTTTCAAAATCAAATTTACCAAGCTTGGTCATCCCTTGGAATGCCCAGATCTTAACCCACATTGGATAATTCATTGATTCGGTGGAAAACAAAATATGATCAATCCAGGATTTCAAAGAGGACTTTTGATCGGCAATCACCACCTGCGCAAGGTACTCGCGGTTTTCTGGTGTCAGTTTAAGAACGCCGCGGCCGGTTTCCAGATAGATGCGTGCCTGAAGTTCATAATAAGCTTCGGGGATATCGGATTTTTTGATGACGAATTCCTGATTCAGCTTTTCCGTAACCAGGCGCTGGGCACGGGAGTTAGCCTGGTTTAGACCAAGCCATGATTCATAACGGGCGATCCAGTTCTGAATTTTTTCAACGGGCTTGCTTAAGGCTTTGCCCGTAATCAGTTTGTGAACTTCAGCGGCTCTGGTGACGCCAGGGGAGGTGTGATCGGGGGTTTTTCGTGAAAGCAGGAATTGTGCACCGGATTTTGTGTCAGCTGCGGATTCCTGCGCAAAGACGGAGGTGCAAAGCGGAGGTTGCGCATTTACGGCAGAGAGTTGTCCATATGTTAAACATAGGAATAACCCAAAGACCTTCGTAAAATGATTTACGCCGAATTTCCACTTCATGCTTTTTATAAAGAGCAAGGCGGGGGCCATGAGGCTGTATCAAAGTGAGACAGGCACGTGTGTGTGGCAGAAATAAAAAAAAGCCAGGATGGGAGTCCTGGCTTTTAACGGATTGGATTTTGAAATGCGAACCAAAATTAACCGGCTTTGCGCGCCGTGAAGTGATAGAACTTCTTATCGAAGTCCGCCGCTCTTGCGCCTTCTTTCGTCAGCAAACCCTCTTTGAACCACGTGAAGTGTTCTGCGCAGAAGCTGGCTTTTTCAGCTTTCTTTTTGCAGCCTTCGCCACAGCATTTAGATGATTCAAGTGAAATAACGTTATTTGGAATTTGCTTTTCGAATTTTTTGTCAGCCATCTTGTGACCTCCAGTTGTAAATCTTAAGCTGGTTAAATGTCTTAAGACATAGATCTTATCGGCGTTGGTCTAACCGACTTGAGTCTGTCTGGAGAAAGATTCGAATAACTGGACCATGGGTTTACATGGTCTCAGATTGATATGCTAATGGCGATTTTACGACTAGATCAGTTGCATGAATGCAAAATGGTCCACAGGCTTTGAGAACAAATATCCCTGGCCATACTGAGCACCCAAAGTTTCCAGAACCAGGGCTTCGTCCTGATGCTCGATCCCTTCGGCGATGATTTCAAAGTCCATTTCGCGCGCAAGGTAAATGATACCGCTGACGACGGCTTTGGATTTTGGATCACTGAGAACCTTCATTACAAAGGAGCGGTCGATCTTCAGGTATGTGATTGGCATTTGAGTTAGATACTGCAAACTTGAAAATCCCGTCCCGAAGTCATCAATTGAAATTGCATAACCGTGCTGACGGCACTTGTGTAAAGTTTCAAGTGCAAGGACTCCATCCATCATGACACGCTCAGTGACTTCCAATTTGATATTCTTGGCATCCAACCCCTGTCTTTCGCGCAGATCTTCAAGGTTTTCCAGGAAGTCTGAATGCGTGAACTGGCGGCCCGAGATGTTGATGCTCATCATGAACTCGTCGGCTTCCTTCTTTTTGCCTTTTTGAATTAAGTGATCCTGGATCAGTTTCAATTCTTTAAGGGCGGCACTGATAATCCAGTGACCAATCGGAATTACCATGGACGAGTTTTCAATAACATCGATGAAAACATTCGGGGAGATCAATCCGCGCGTAGGGCTTTTCCAGCGTAAGAGTGCTTCGCAACCGATGATTTTACGGCTTTTTAGAGCGACAATCGGCTGGAAGAACAATTCAAATTCTTTATTCTGAAATGCCTGAAAAATGTCGTTTTCAAGTTTAATTTTCTGCAGAGCCTCGGCAGCGCCGTCATCACCCGCAACCATGCTTTCGATTTGCAGATCGGCCACCTTAAGGTTGCTACCGGTATTGGTGTTGGTGCTGCGGCGAAGACGTTTAAGCAGGACACGCATCAACAATTGCACAACCGTGTCGGTCATGGAGATTCGTTCCAAAAGTTGTTGTTTGGTAACAATGCTTAAGCGGACATCTTCCAGAGCTCGCACCGAAGCGGAGCGATCCTGATTGTCGATCAGGGACATTTCACCAAAGATCTCGCCTTCTCCCAAAATGGAAATTGGAATTTCTTCCTGATCTTTGGTGATGAAAATAAGTACTCGGCCTTTTTCGATAATATAGGCGCAATCGCCAGCATCACCTTCAGTAAAAACGATCTGCTCTTTTAGGATATCCACGGATTGAGGTAACATTGTCATATGGACTTAGTTTAAGGTCGTGGATGCAGTTGCGACAAGTCCAGCTGATTCATTTGGTTGAATTTCCACCCGATGAAATCCGGCTTGATCAACATTGCAAAATCAAAGGCTCCCATTGGAATAATCAGATGTTGATCCATCAGATATTTCACCCCTGTGAGACATAATTTTTTTTGTTCGGGGATTTTCTCTGTGTTCCCTAGTTGCGTGAGTATTTGATCGTATTTTGGATCTTTCAGCTGAATGTAATTTTCAGAACTCTGAGTGCTAAAAGTCTCCAGTGCGGCCAGACAAGTGGGGCGATCCAGGGAGACGCCTTTGCGAAATACGGCTGGCGGTAAGGTTTGCAACTGATTGATGAAGACTTTGTTTTCTTTGCTTTCAAGGTGCAGGCTAAGTCCCGCATTTTTCAACCACTGCGCCTGCATCCATTCAGTGGCGCGCTTGTGGTCCTCGCCTCCCAGGGAGGAAAATAACAAAGTGTATGTTTTATTTGTTTTAACTTTTGGAACTTTCTTTAAATCAAAATCAAAGCAAGGAGCTTTTTCCGGGAACCAGGAGTCGGGCAGGCCCGCGCATCCGGGGCGACCCTTGGCGGAGAAAAGTTTTTGCAGTTCCGTATAGTTAAGGGAATAAGTCAAAGCTTTGCGGAGGTCTTCGTTTTGGCGCAGCTCCGGACCGAAGCCAAGATAGTCAAAGCGAATCACCGGGATCCAATGAAAGTCAGGACGTGTTTTGGATTTTGGAATGAAAAGTGTCGGAAGTCGGCGCAGCAGGTGGAGTTGGTTTTTTTCGTATAATTGAAGGGCGACGGTGTCTTCTTCAATGAATAAAAACTCGACCAGGGGGCGTTGCGGATGTCCGCCACTGTACTTGAAGTTTGGTTCAAGGACGATTTTCTGTCCTTGCAGCCACTCCTTGATTTTGTAGGGGCCCGAGTAGACTTTCAAATCCTCTTTGGTTGGAGCCAGGAGAAAACTTGCCAAATTGTATTCAAAATCAGGGGCTTGGCCCTGGAACTCAAAGCGAATAGTCAGTGGGTCAGGAATGCTGACTCCGAGTGTGTCGGGCTCCTTCAGGTCTTTGTAAATGTCTTCGGCGTTTTTGATCTTAAACAAAAGGTCTGCGCGAGGTGCTGCAACTTTTGGGTTGAGCATTTTTTTGTAAGCTCTCAGAAAGTCTGCGGAAGTCAGGGGGCTTCCATCGCTCCATTGGAGATTTTTGTTCAGTTTGCAGACCAGGGCTCTGGATTTTTCCCGGGAACATTTGCCCAGATCCGGAACCAGTCCTTTTTGGTTGTCGTAGGTGTAGATGTTGCGAAACAGATTTGAAAGCAAGTAAGACGATGCTGAGGTTTTCTGACGATTGGGGTCCGTCTGGGTCGGCTCGCCAGATAGATGCAGGCGAAAAACAAAGGGCACTGACTTTGAATCAGCACCCTGGGTTTGTAGAGAAACTAAAAGTAAAAACGCCGAAAGAAAGAGTTTCATCCGGATATTTTGCGATTGAACTGACTATTTGTCCAATTCCATTTTAGCGATCGTTTGAAGTTGCATGTTAGTCGTACCTTCGTAGATTTGACCAATTTTTGCATCTCTCCAGAACTTTTCAACTGGGTATTCTTTTGTGAAACCGTTGCCGCCGAACAAATCGATCGCTTTAGAAGTGATCTTTTCAGCTGCACGTGAAGAGTAAAGTTTTGCCATAGCTGCTGATTCGATGAAATCAAGACCCGCGTCTTTCAAACGAGCGGCATTGTAAACCATCAAACGAGCGGCTTCCAATTCAGTGCGCATTTCAGCCAACTGGAATTGAACGCCTTGGAAATGAGCGATTGGTTTGCCGAATTGCTCGCGACCTTTAACATAGTTCAAAGCGGCTTCGTAAGCACCTTGAGCGATACCGATCATTTGTGCGCCGATACCGATACGACCTTCATTCAACGTTTCGATAGCGATTTTATAGCCTTTGCCAACTTCGCCAAGTACGTTTTCTTTTGGTACTTCGCAGTTTTCAAACAACAATTCGCAAGTTGAAGAAGCGCGGATGCCCAATTTGTCTTCTTTTTTACCAACTTTGAAGCCTTTGAAAGACTTCTCAACGATGAACGCTGTGATGCCTTTGTAGCCTTTAGCCATGTCGATGTTTGCGAAGCAGATAAATACGTCCGCTTCGTTACCGTTTGTGATCCAAAGTTTTGAACCGTTCAAAACCCATTTATCACCTTTATCTTCTGCTTTAAGTTTCAATGCGAATGCATCAGAACCAGATGAAGATTCAGACAATGCGTAAGCGCCCACCCATTTAGAGGCCATTGCGCCCAAGTATTTTTCTTTTTGCGCTTCAGTACCCCATTTAAGGAATGCATTTGTAGTCAGAGTGTTTTGTACGTCTACAAGAACGGATACAGATCCGTCCACGCGACCGATCTCTTCAACAGCCAAGCAAGCCATTGTGAAAGTGGAACCCGCGCCGCCGTATTTTTCAGGAGTTTCGATCCCCATCAAGCCCATTTCAAAAAGCTTTTTAAGGATGTCTTTATTCATTTCGGCTTTTTCGTCCATGTGTGTCACATGGGGTTTGATTTCAGATTCTGCGAAAGCGCGAACCGCATCGCGGAAGGCTGATTCGTCTTCAGATAGTACTGTCAAAGCTGGACGTGCGTTTGTTACGTCAGACATGTTTTCTCCTGGTTCGTTAATTAACAAGTCCGAAGACCATAGCGATTTCGTTATTTTTTTTCAAGGACTGGGACGGACAAGAGCATTTCTCTTAACGAGCTGTGTTATGATGATTGCACTTATTATGTGCATTTGACGTCTCACACTAGACAAGGGTCTAGGTTTGCCGTCTAATCTTTGAAGGTAAATATATGGATATTGCAGAAATTGGCGCCAAGATTGGCATTTATTTTATCCCGTTCCTCTTTGCATTGTGCTTTCACGAGTACGCGCATGGTTGGGTTGCGCGCCTTCGTGGTGACAATACCGCAGAACAAATGGGCCGTCTGTCCATGAACCCGTTGGTTCATATGGATATGATCGGCACGCTTATTCTGCCATTGGTATCTATAGTATTGGCAACACCGATTTTCTTTGGGTGGGCAAAGCCAGTTCCTGTTAATACGCGCAATTTGAAAAATCCCCGTGTGGATATGTTCTGGATCGCATTGGCGGGGCCTCTTTCCAATATATTGTTGGCAATCGTGGGTGCGATTTTGATTGGCGTCGTGGCGAAGTTCTTCGGCGGCGTGGTTTATGCCAAAGGAATGATTGAGATCCTAAAAGCATTTTTGCTGACAAATTTGTTTTTGGCGTTTTTCAATATGATCCCGCTTCATCCTTTGGATGGCGGTAAAGTGCTCGCAAGATTTTTGCCGGCGCAGGTTAACTATAAATTAGAACAGAACGAACACATCACCAGCATGGTATTGATGGGATTGGTATTGACGGGTGCTTTGCGCATTCTGGCAGTTCCGGTTTTTTGGAGTGCACAAAGTTTACTTACGTTGGCGTTGGGTGGTTTCGGAGTTTCCTAACAAGGATTTTCGTACATTCAGCACGTTTTGGTAGAGGGGACCATCTTCATGAGTATTACAGTTCAATTGCCCAAGTTTGAGGGACCTCTGGGCTTGTTGCTTTATCTTATCCGCAAGGAAGAGATGGATATTATGGATATTAAAATCCATGAGATCACAAAGCAATACCTTGATTATATCCGTTTGATGAAGGAACTGGATTTGGAAGTTGCCGGTGAGTTCATCGCCATGGCTTCCACATTGATTCAAATCAAATCCCGCATGCTTTTGCCACAATACGATGAAAATGGCGAAGTGATCGAGCAGGAAGATCCACGTAAAGAATTGGTTCAAAAACTTCTTGAATACCAAAAGTATCAGGAAGCGGCGAAATTGCTTTATGACCGTCCTTTGGTGGGACGTGACGTTTGGTTGCGTGGTTCCCGCGAAAGACTGGACGAAAAAGAAGACGAAATCATTCTTGAGGACAATGCCTTGTTCTCGTTGATTTCTTCGTACCGTAAAGTTTTGCGTTCCGTGAAAAAGAAAGTCCACCAGGTTGCTGCGAAAGCACAATCCATTTCCAGCCGTGTTTTGGAATTGAAAGACCGTCTTTTCGTTGGCCAAAGAGTGACCATGATGGAATTGGTGAATGCCACTGAAGACCGTGCTCGTCAGGCGTTGATTACATTTCTGTCCTTGCTTGAGCTTGGTAAAATGGGTTTCGTCGGTCTTTATCAGACCGAAGTTTACTCTGACATCTGGGTCGATACTAAAAAACCAATCGAAACAGACGTTTTATCCCGCGTAGAGGAATACGACTCTATGGGTTCTGACAGAATCGCGCAGCAGATGATGGATGACGCTAAAAAAGCGGACCCAACAGATGATCTGGCTGATATCGAGGATGAAGCACCGGTCGAGCAACAGGCGCAAATGAGCTTTGGGGAAACGCCAATGGATTTTGCAGCTGGTATGTCGGATCTAACAGCGGAAATCGCTGGTATGGATGCGGAGTTGGATTTCCTGGAAACGACTGAGGGTGAGCTGGCTTCAGACGACGAAATTCTTGCGGCTGAAACAGAGCTTTTTAGTGGTGAGATGGAAATGGCAATCGAAGAGACGGTTGTTGAGTCTGAAATGACCATCGCTGATTCAGAAGTTATCGTTGAGATGACGGAAGAAATCGTTGCAGAAGCGGACTTCAGTACTGAAGTGATCGCCGATACTGCAGTTGAATCTGAACTTGTTTTTGAAGAATTTATTGATACTGATCCTAAGACAGAGGCTGAGGCGTAAAGATGTCTAAGAAGAAAAAGAACTCAAAAAAGAACAATGAAGTTTTAGACACAGAGATTTTGGAAAACGAACTTACTGTTGTGGCGGAAGTCACAGCAGAAGAGGAAACTCTGGAAATGACTGCTGAGGAAACGGAAGTTTCTGAAGAGTTGAATGAGCTGGATGGTATCGAGTCTGATGCTTCCATCTTCCTTCAGGAAGAGGAAGAGTCTGAAGGATTCCTGCCGGAAGCTACGGATGAAGACTCCGCTGAAATGGAAGCTTCTGAAGAAAGTTCAGACGATGTTTCTGTTGAAGGCACTGAACTTGATGGTTTCGAGTCTGCGGACATTGAAGAACTTGAGTTCGTCGATGAAGATCGTCTGGAAAGTATCGTTGAAAGCGTCTTGTTCGCTTCAGACCGTCCAGTTTCTTTGGCTTCTTTGAAATTGCTATTTAAAGGTACCAATATCAAAGGTGATAAACTTCGCCGCGTACTTGATCAATTGGCAGTTGAATATGCCGGTGGTCGCCGTGGGGTGACTTTGGAAGAAGTTCCAGGTGGTTACCAGTTGCGTACCAAAGTCGACAATATGGATTTCCTAAAACGCACTTTGAAAGCTCGTCAATTCAAGCTTTCTGGTCCGGCTTTGGAGACTTTGTCTATCGTTGCTTACAAGCAGCCTTGTGTGAAGTCCGACGTGGATGAAATCCGCGGCGTGGAATCTGGTCACTTGTTGCGCGCTTTGATGGAGAAAAATCTGGTCAGCTTCGAAGGCAAATCTGATCTTCCAGGTCGTCCGATGCAATACGGAACGACTCGTAAGTTCCTTGAAATCTTCGGTCTAAGATCCTTGAAAGAGCTTCCAACACTTTCTCAAATTGATGAATTGTTGCCAGAAGGCATGGATGAGCAAATGGCGGAAGAAAAACCGACATTGGCTTCCATCACAGATTCATTGGTGGCAACGGGTGTGGATACGGTCAGCTATTCTTCTGGTGAAGAGGAATTGTTGAAAATCTCCTCTCAACTTGAGGAAATCACGACTTCTTCTGACTTCTTTGCAGAAGAAAAACGCCGCCAGGCTGAAAAACGCGATCTTGAGCGTGCTCAAAACATCCGCGAAGCTCTGGCTATGGGTGAGCCCGTGGCAACTCGTGATGCAAACTGGTTGAATAAATACGACGAGGCTTTGGCAGCTGGAACCACTTTAGTGCAAATCAAAGCGGAAGAGAGTGCAGCTAAAATGGCAGCACTTAAAAATTCTGGCAAAAATTCCACTGAGGGTGGATCCAGTGATGATGCTGCCGCTGAGAATACAGAGGCATCTGAAGAGTTGTCCGCTGACGCTGAGCTAGAAAATGAATTGACTGCAGCCGAAGAAGCTTTCGACAATGATAGTGATATCGAGATGGCTTCTGACGATCAAATCTACGCTGATGGTGAGGACGAGGAGTCATCTGAGGAAGATGAACTACCGTTCTACGGAGAGGCGGACGAGATCGATGGCGAAGGTGAAGCCGTTACTTAAGATCCTGGCAAGTGTCTGGATCGTTTATAATATCGCAGCATTAATGGTAATGCCCAACGTAAGTTCTTACTTTGGGCGTGTTGCCTCCAAATATGTCGGACCCTACGCGAATCTTGTGGGGCTTAATGCCGGGTGGAATTTCTTTTCTCCGGATCCGGCTCATCCCATGTATCTTAAAGTCAGTGTGAATTATCCGGCGAATGAAGACGGTTCTTATCGTGATCCTTTGTTCACGACCTATCCGCCACCTGACGAGGAAAATAAAGTCGCAGGACTGACCAGAAAACGCGAGTGGGCGGTGATGCGCTTTATGGTGATAGATCCTCGCCGCTTGCGCCAGATTTTTGGACCGTGGCTGTGTCGACAATATCCAGGAGCTGAAAGCATTGATATGGAGCATGTGGTGGAGACTTTGCCATTGCTGGATGAAGCGGCCTTCAATAAAGACGTCAATCTGCTTGATATGTCCCAGGAGCGTCGTTACGCCAAAGCAGCCGTGCGCTGTGATGGCACAGGTGACGAGGAGAGCTTATGATGAATCTTCAAGCTAATCTGAAAAATGCCTGGTCCTTATGGGATAACTTTTGGTTTGCTCCACAAAATCTTCTCGGCCTTGCATTCATGCGTATCGTTTTGTGTGCAACGTTACTCTATATGAGTGCGATGCGCTTTTACAATATGCAGTTTTTTACTGATGAAAGTTGGGTTTCCAAAGCCAATGCTTTGTTGATATTGCCAGAGTTGGGGAGACCTGGATTCAGCTGGAATTTCTGGCCGGATTCAGCGAATTCTCCGATGCTGATTGTGCTGGTGACTTTGTTTGCGCTGCTAACATTGGGAATTGGTGGTCGGATTTTGATGGCTTTGGCCTGGGTGATAAATGCAGGCTTTATCTATCGCAATTATCCGGTGAACTTTGGTGCTGATGTGATCGGCGCCTTGTTTTTGTTTTACATGATTTTCACCAATTCCTGCGAACGTTTGAGTGTTTTGAATCTATTCCGCGAAAAAAGAACCTTCAAATCGTCAGACGCTCTTTCAAGTATGATGATCCGCATGATGCAAGTGCAGATCATGGCGATCTATGCCTACACGGGATGGGAAAAGCTTAAAGGGGCCAGCTGGTGGGATGGAACCGCGCTATGGAGTGTGCTTGCGAATCCTCAGATGACCACTATGGATTTCAGCTTTCTCAGAGAAATCCCCTGGGTGATTCCAGTGTTGGGATATTCGACGATTCTTTTTGAAGTCTATTTCCCGCCGATGGTGATTTGGCATAAAAGCCGCCACCTATGGTTGTTTATGGGGTTGTTGATGCATTTGGGGATTGGAATTTTCATGGGCTTGATGCCATTTGCGACTGTAATGCTTTCCACCTACTTCTTATTCCTTAGCCCTATCATGTTGCAGGAAAAAATCGTCTCAAAACTGGACTTCTCCAGAAATTGATACAGTTTTAGGCGCTCCCTCATTTATCCTTAAGGTACGGGGGAGTTTCTATGAAAACCGATTTTAACAAATTCGCGACGTGTTTCGCGTTGATGTCGTTACTGGCGTCTTGTGCACCGGTTTCGGAAAATTCCCTTTTGTCTTCGGATGCTTCCAATCCTGATTCTCACAGTTTGAATTCCACGCCGCTTTCAACAGAACTTCAGCTGGTGGCGGATGTCTACAATCTTGGTGCGGCAACGTCGACCAAGGCTGTGGAGTTAAGTGGTGCGTGCTACACGTCCACTTATCCCACGCATAGAATCACGGCGACTGTGAATGGTGCGAACGTCGCTGCTGCAAATATCTTTGATATGTCCAGTTCAACAGCCACAGGGTACGGAACCTGCCGTAATGGTCGCTTCAATATCGTCCTTCGCGGCAATGGGCTTGCGAGTGGTGCAAACAATATCGTTCTGTTGTTAACGGGTTATGATGCGCAAAGTGTGGCAGCAACGAGCGGCAATAGTTATGCTCGTTACTACGTTATAAGAACAGATTAAAATCATCCCGTAGTTTTTTCGGGGCTTCCAGATTTTTAGAATCAATTAAAATTGTGCCTTTGAGTTTCAACTCACGAATGTGGGAGGCGCGTCTTTGCGGCGGCAGTCCTGGGGAAGTCAATTCCTGCAGAGTGCTGTTAAAAGGTGTCTTTAAAAGGTTCTGCTCTTGCAATGAGTTTTCTGTCATTGCCAGCAGAATTTCCATGGCAAGATCTTGTTTGTCTGAAGCCTGAGGGATCGAAGCTCCCCATACCAGCAATGCACTTAAATCATCTTGAATGGTCAAATCAGGGGTGGCCTCATTCAGTGGCATCTCGGCAGCACCTTCGCGTTTTTCATTCGTGATAAGTTGATCCAAAGGCAGTGTCAGAATCTTTTTCTGTTGCAGCAAAGAGAGCCAGCCTTTGTCCTGCCAGATTGAGAAATGCTTGAGCAGCAAGTCCTCGTCGTTAAGCAGGAATAGAGTCGTGGCTTTCTTGTCTTTAAGGAATTCCTCGAAAGACACATTGTTGGTGGTTTTAAATCCCGTCTTCATCCAGTAAAGAGGGTAAAAGTAAATATTCCGGATGGTGCTGACAGGTGGAAGGAAGTCTGCGGCAATTTTTTCAGTCAGCGGGTTTTCCAGGCTGGAGGCCAGTAGATTTTGCTTATTCAAAGTGTTGGCCCAGTAGTAAGGCAAAAGCAAAATGTCCTGAGCAGGTGATGCAATCACTTTCGCCTGAATGGAATTCCAGTCGCGAGTGACGGTCACTTCAAATTTTATGCGTAAGTTGTTTTCGAGTTGAGCCTGAACACTTTTAGGGAAGAGAGACTCATCTGTAATCAGGATGCGCACCTTGGTGGGACGCAGGATGTAGTCTTTGGAAATGCCTTGAGGCAGGTATCCGTGTAGGAAACCCACCCCCATGCATACTAAAAATAAAAATATCCAAAGAAAATTAGAACGCCTCATCGAAGGCTACCGAGCCGCTGATACCAGTTTGGTATGCAGAAACGCGTCTTTCGAAGAAGTTTGCAAGTTCTTGCATGTCCTGAAGTTCCATGAAGCCGAACGGATTTTTCACGTTGTAGCGTGGAGCAATGTTCAGGCTTTCAAGACGTTGATCTGCACAGTATTCAAGATACTGACGCATGTCTTTTGGAGAAAGGCCTGCCACGCCCAGTTGCAATACGTCGTTGGCAAATTCCATCTCACACTCGATAGCGTCTTCAAGCATTTGCACAACCATGTCTTCCATTTGTGAATTGAATAGATCCGGCTCTTCTTGGCGAGCTGTTTTGATCACTTCAATTGCGAAAGCCATGTGCATGGATTCGTCGCGGAATACCCAGTTTGTGCCGGATGCAAGACCTTGCAACAAACCTTTGGAACGCAAGAAGTATACGTACGCGAAAGCTGCATAGAAGAACAACCCTTCAACGCAAGTCGCGAAGCAGATTAGATTCATCAGGAAGCGACGACGGTCTTCTTTGGTTTTAAGTTCGTTCAACTCGTTGATAGAGTCGATCCACTTAAAGCAGAAGTCCGCTTTCTTTTTGATGGAAGGGATGTTTTCGATCGCAGAAAATGCCTCTGCGCGCTCATCTGGATTTGGAATATAAGAATCCAAAAGTGTCAGATAGAACTGAACGTGCAAAGCTTCTTCATAAAGCTGGCGGGACAAGTACATACGGCCCTCTGGAGAGTTCACGTGCTTGTACAAGTTCAACACAAGGTTGTTACCAACGATAGAGTCACCCGTCGCAAAGAATGCCACCAGGCGGGAGATCAAGTGTCTCTCTGCTGGAGTCATTTTCGAGTGAAGGTCGACCAAGTCTGTGGAGAAATCAATTTCATCCACAGTCCAAGTGTTCTTGATACCATTTTTGTACATTTCGTACATAGTCGGGTATTTCATCGGGCGAAGAGTTAAGTTAAAGCCTGGATCTAAAATCATAATATTCCTCTCGTCAATAGTCGGCTGAACCGACTATTGACACGCCTCACATGCTTCTGGATTTTCCAAAGAGCAAGCGATCACTTCTGAATCTGTGTATTCTTTCTTAGGAGCAGCGGCTTCCTGAGTTGCTACCGGAGCTGCATCCATAGTGTTTGCAGCAGCAGTCGTCATACCCATGCCGTTGTTAGAAGACTTCACAGTCGTTTTTGCAATTTTCGTCGCTGGACGAGAACGCAAGTAATAAGTCGTTTTCACACCTTGTTTCCATGCATACATGTACATGGAAGAAACTTTACCGATTGTCGGGCTTTCCATGAACAAGTTCAAAGATTGAGCTTGGTCGATGTAAGCGCCACGAGCTGCAGCCATTTCGATCAATGACTTCATCGGAACTTCCCAAACAGTGCGGTACAATTCTTTCAATTGAGGAGGGATCGCAGTGATTTCATCAATGGAGCCGTCGTTCAATTTGATTTCATTGCGCATGTCTTCAGTCCAAAGGCCGATCGCTTTAAGATCTTGTACCAAGTACTTATTGATCTGCATGAACTCACCAGAAAGTGTTTCACGTTTGAACAAGTTAGATACTTGAGGCTCGATCGCTTCGTAGCAACCTACGATAGAAGCGATAGTTGCTGTTGGCGCGATAGCGATCAACAAAGAGTTACGCAAACCGTGTTGTTTGATCTTCGCTTTCAAAGCGTTGAAACGCTCTGGTTGCGAAGGAGTCACACCCCAAAGGTCGTATTGCAACATACCTTTAGCAGCACGAGTTTGTTCGTAAGCACCGTGAGGACCGTGTTTTTCAGCCAGTTCACAAGAAGTCAAAAGAGCATTGTAGTAGATCTCTTCCTGGATTTTTGCAGACAAATCACGAGCCGCTTGAGAATCAAAAGGCAACTTCAACAGGAAGAATGCATCTTGAAGACCCATCACACCCAATCCAACTGGACGCCATTTGTGGTTGGAGTCTTTAGCAGTATCGATAGGGTAGAAGTTGATATCAACAACGCGGTCCAGGTACTTCACTGCTGTGCGAACAGATTTCGCCAGTTTATCGAAGTTGAACTGACCGTTTTCCACGTGTCTGCCAAGGTTTACAGAACCCAAGTTACAAACTGCTGTTTCAGAGTTTGAAGTGACTTCCAGGATCTCTGTGCACAAGTTGGAAAGATGGATCACATTGCCAGCCTCACCAGTTTGGTTGGCTTTCATGTTGGAAGCATCTTTAAATGTCATCCAGCCGTTACCAGTCTGCGCAAGAGTTTTCATCATGCGAGAGTAAAGGTCGCGGGCTTTGATTTGTTTTGTGTATAGTTTTTCAGACTCTGCTTTTTCAAATGCAGCGTCGAATTCCGGGCCATAAGTGTCTACGAAGTGAGGAACCACGCGTGGGTCAAACAAAGACCACATGCCATCAGTTTCAACACGTTTCATGAACAAATCTGGAACCCAGTTTGCCAGGTTCAGGTTGTGGGTACGTTTAGCTTCGTCACCTGTGTTATCGCGAAGTTCAAGGAATTCTTCAATGTCTGCATGCCAAGTTTCCAAGTACACACAAGCAGCACCTTTACGTTTACCACCTTGATTTACTGCAGACACCGAAGAGTCCATAGTTTTCAACCAAGGGATGATACCGTTAGAGTGACCATTTGTTCCTTTGATCAAAGAACCACGGGAACGAATACGAGAGTAGGCTACACCAATGCCGCCTGCAAATTTTGAAAGCAAAGCGATGTCTGTGTACTTTTTGTAGATAGCTTCCAAGTCATCTGATGGAGAATCCAAAAGATAGCAAGAAGACATCTGAGGGCGCAAAGTACCAGAGTTGAACAATGTTGGCGTAGAAGCCATGTAATCATGAGAGGAGATCAAACGATAGAACTCGATCGCTTCATCAACAGTTTGCGCCAAACCGCAAGCCACACGCATAAAGAAGTATTGAGGTGTTTCAAACACCTGACGTGAAGTTGGATTTTTCAACAAATAGCGATCGTAAACAGTTCTTAGACCAAAGTATTCAAAACGGTCTGTGCGGTAAGGCTCGATAGCCGCGCAAAGAGCTGCTTTGTTTGCATCAACGAAGTTTTTCGTGTCTTCAGACAACAAACCTGCTTGGAAACCGAAGTTTACAGAGTCAGCGAAAGATTGGATTTTTTGAGAGCGAACTTCTTCGTCTACATACGTGCTCAAAAGGCGAGCCGCAAGGCGAGAGTATTCTGGCTCTTCACCGATCAACAAAGAGGCGGTGGAAATGCAAAGATTATCCAACTCATTTGTTGTCGCGCCATCATATAGACCACTGATAGCTTTAGTAGCTACGCGAAGTGGGTCTACTTGAGTTAGACCTTGGCAATTACGAGTCACACGTTCAACGATCTTCGTTACGTCGACTGGTTCAAGAGTTCCGTCTCTCTTTTTGACTCTCATGATGTGAGCTGTTGTTTCCAACATGATGCTATCCCCTCTGCCCAGTTCCTTTTGGGCAAAAAAATCCCCCGTCGCACATTGCCCCTCGCAAATGTCCGTCGTTGGTTCTATATAATGATGTAGATTGGTTGAGACTGAGTTGCTAATCCTTAGCTGAGTCTGTTTTGAGTCACTGAAACATAATGTTTGGCTTTGCAGCCTTCACAGAATTTGCTTCAGAAAAACGTCTACTACCTCCCTGTTGTACCCCTATATCTAGGGGTTGGTCCCGGGTGCCTCATCAATAAGGCGGGTATCGATCTCAATTCAACTTTGTAATTCTTTCTGGGAAGTTGCAAGAGTATTTTTTAAAATAACGCCAATTTTTTTGTGACGTTGCTCATCATTTAAGCAGAGTTATTCTTAATATTGACTCGTCTGTCCTGCGAAAAAGAGTGGCAAATCTCACGGTTCCTCGAGGGTAAAACTAAGGTCTAGGTGTTTTAAGCGGATTTTAGGGCCTCTCGCCTGAAATTTACCTGTCGTGATCTTACAGAAACTTAAATTGTGCAGAAACTCAGCACGGAGTTGCGTCCACGCGGCGAGATTTTTTTAGCAAAATTGCCTGCGCGCTTAAATCCAAATCCGTCGCGGCTTTGAAAAACTGCGATTGATAAGAGCCTTGTGCTCTAAGGTGATCGATAATCGCCTGATGCGTGCCCATTTTATTCTTCGTCCAATCCGGTGCCACCAGTTCATCCCAACGAGATGAATAAGCAGCCAGGCGATGCAGGGCAAAGCGCGGTGAGAGATGTTGCAGGAACAGCTCCACACGGCGTGTGTAGGTCTCCTGATCAATCGGCGCAAACTCACCACGGTGATAGATTTCCTCCAATGGTGTGTTCTTTAATACATGCAGATTGTGAAGTTTAACATTGGTAATAGGCAGAGTGTTTACGATCTCCGCCGTTTTAACGATTCGCTCATCAGTTTCGCCCGGGCTGCCAAAGATAAGATGAATGCCCAGATCCACCTTGGTATTGTCAGCAATCTTGTGAATCGCCTCAATAGCCGCCTCAGCCGTGTGTCCGCGGCGCATGAATTCCAGCTCATCATTGAAAAAACTCTGAACACCCATTTCGACGGCGACGAAGGATTTTTCGTTGTACTCATTCCATAAATCCAAAACCGCCTTGGACAGGCAATCCGGGCGAGTCCCCAGAGTGAAGCCTTTGACCCACGGATAAGAAAGAGCAATATCAAAGTTATTACGAAGTGCTGAAACTTTCGTGAATGTGTTGGTGTAAGCCTGGAAATAGATCAGGAAGGCTTTGGCTTTGTATTTGTGCGCAATGTGCTCGTGGTACTTTTCGATTTGTGTGCGCAACTCCATGGTCATGGCTTCGGCATTGGCCGCCGAACCCCAAACATCGCAAAACACGCAGGTTTGCATGCCTTTAAGGCCCATGCGATTGGGACAATTATCCACCACGGTGACAGAGATCTTGTAGACCTTCTCACCAAAGAGATGATTGTAGTGTTCACTGATAGTGTGATAGGGAAGTCCCAACCAGCCTTTTTCCATAGAAGGTTTATGGGTGTTATTTTGCAGGAAGTCAATGTTTGAGGGTAAACCAATGAAATCATGGCAGGATTTGGGCTTTGAGATCGAGATCACAAAGGATCTGAGCCCCACTTTGCGTTTACTGCAGTCCTTGGATCCCGAGAAGCCCTATGGGGAATCCATGCACCACTCTGGCGGCGCCAGTATCGAGACAACTCACTTGTATGGCAGTGTGGCTCGGGATGTCCTGCAAAAGACTGAAAATCCTCATTTTATGGTGGTGGGCTTGGGGCTTGGCTATATTGAAATGAATATTGCGCGCGAAGCTCTGCTTGCCGGGAAGACGGTGGGGTTGATTACCAGTTACGAAGCTATTTCTGAATTGCGAGAATTCTTTTATGATTGGCTTCATGGCAAAACTGAAAGTCTGCTTCCTGAGGTTGCGTCTATTTACGATCAAGCCTTGATGCATGTTTTGAAGGGGACAGAGATCCCTGAGAGTGAGTTAAAGTCTTTCTTGAAGAAACACTTCCAGTCGGTATCTGACATTCACGGTGCGATGACTGCAGAGATGACATTTCTTTCTCGTTATCATGGTTTTTTTTACGATGCCTACAGTTCAAAAACACATCCCCATCTTTGGGAGGAGGATTTCCTGAACAGACTCCTTCTGGAATCGGCGGAGTCGCAGTGTTCACTATCAACATATGCAGTTAAAGGAACACTCAAGCGGGCACTCAAAGCGAACGGTTTCGCGGTCATCGAACGTGAAGGTTTCTTTACAAAACGTGGCTCGACCTTAGGTGTGAGATCTTGATATTTAATCAATAAACATAATTTGTTTGCGTGAGAGTGGCAGTTGCTGGTTAATAAATATTAGCAATGAAAACTCTTTTTCTGGTTCCATTCTTAATTGGTATTTTATCTGTCGCTCAAGGCAAAGAAGCCCGCTTGGTGACCTTTCCAATTCCTTTTATGGTGGAGGGTGAGCAGGAAGGTTTGTTTGTTAATTTGACCAGGGAGATTGCACAAAGAGTCCCGGTGAAATTCAAAGTGGATATCGTCAAGTCCAACCGGGCAAAGCTGGAGTTTTTCAACGGACTTGCTGCAGGTTATTTTCCAGGGATGGACAATTCCACTCCCAAAGATGCGCTTAAGACTGTGCCCTTTTATGTGCGCACAAATTATATTTTCTATCGGGAGAATAAACCATTTCAAAATCTGAAAGATCTGCGCGGCAAGAAAGTGGGACTGACATTTCGCTACCACTATCCGCCGCAAATTCAAAGTGATACAAAAATCGACTTTATCTACGCCGATGACGACGTGACGAATATGCGTCGCCTGAGCGAATCCATCATAGATGCTTTTATCGTGGAGGAAAAATCGGGCTTAAGAGCGTTGGAATTGAGTCGCGCCAAGGGTATCAGCTACAATAAGGATAACCCTGTTTCCAGTCAGGATTGCTATTTTGCATTTCGTGATAATGAAGAGGGGCGTGTGCTGGTTAAGGAATTCAATTCTGCTTTGCTCAAGATGAAGGAAGATGGAAGTCTGCAGAGGATTCTGAAGCTTTCAGAATCCTCTGCCGTTAAAAAGACCAATTAGTTAGCCAGGGGAATTGGAACCAGGTCCACCGCGAAGCGAGCACCTTCTTTGTAATCGTATTTGATATCGCCAGAAAGCTTCACAGAGTTTGAGCTGTTGTCATATGTCCAGCCGCCGTTGATTTTATTCGCAATCAACTGACCTTTGCCTTGAGTCAACAAATCCGGAGTGCCGTAACGTACACGAAGCATTAATTTACCAGACTCATCCACACGAGGGATTTGAGAAAGGTAGATTTGTTTGGCCAAAGTCTTCACTGTGATTGAGTCACCCATGCTGCCCAATTCCGCACCGAAATTAGGGGAGATAATGCTCATGATAAATTTCTTGCGAATTTCCTTTTCAGTGCCGTTGCCTTGGTTCGCAAGGACGATGGCTTTTTCAATGTTCGCTGGACCAAATGGGCCGCAACCAGAAATTCTTTTCTTTTTATCCGGAGTAAAACACTCAGGGTGGTAGTCAGGGCGAACGCGCAAACCGAAGTCTTTGTTTGTGTCAGCGTCGTTTTTGTCCACAAGCACACCGTAAACAGAAACCTTGTCTTTATTGCCACCTTTGAAGTCGATCAAAGTTTGTGCGATTTGCTCTGAAGTGATGTTGGACGAATCATCTGCATCTGTCATAAAGATCACAACCAATTGAGCGTCATCACGGAAGAAATCCTCATTCGCTGCACCACGACCATTTTTTTGCAAAGCCGCAGTCAAGGGAGAAAAGAATTCCTCAACTTCAGGACCACCTTCAGAGTATGGTGCGATACCGATTTTCAAAGTATTTGCCAATACAGCTGCAGAGTCTTTTTTGGTTACGAAGCGCTCTTGAGTTTCTGTGCCCGCAACAGTTTTTGCGAAACGCAGATCACCCATTTGGTAGGTGTCTTTCTTGGCTTTGGCAAAGCGCTCAGAACTATCCCAAGTCGAAATAACGCCGATATGGTAATCGATCATTTTGTTGCTTGTGATACCGTTCGTGAAACGGTTCAAGTTCTTGATCAAATTCGCTTGCGCTGTTTTCATGGAGTCAGAGTTGTCAGTTACAAACAAGATGTCAACGCGAGGGTTGAAATCAAGCTGACTTTGACCACCGTCTTCAGTGATCCAGGAAAATTGCTGAGCAGGTACATCAGGAAAAACCGGAATTTCAGCTTTCTCCTGCACAAGTTCTTTTTGCGCCAGGATCGTTCCCGATTCCTGTGCACACGCGGAAAGAAGCATGAAAGCCGACAGATAAATGCAAAGAACTAAAAGTGGTTTCACATTTTTCTCCTAACATTTTGTGCGCAGGACTTGGTCACAACGTCATATTTATCAAGTTCATCAATCCAAGGGCGTCCATCGTCTTTGAAAACAAGAAGGTCCGCATTGGTTTTTTTGAATTCATTTTCAGTGAACATGGACTCAGCCATTTGCTGATCCGTATGCACGCGTTGAATGGCCTCAACTTCAACCAGGTTCAGCTTGCCGATGATGCGTCTGTTTTCAGCCGTTTCATCCGCCGCCAGTTGTTGAAGTCTTACTTTCATTTTTGCGAAAGCTTCTTTGTTCACCTGATCAAGCTCTGTTTGCAAAGTTCTTTGCGTGTTGTTTTTCGCAAGAACCTCCATGCCTTTTTGGCTTACTTTGAAGCGCAACATCTGTTTTTGCAGTTCCATGTCCTTATAGTAAAGAACCGGAAGTTTCAGCAAGGACTCGCCAACTTCATTGGCTTGAAGAGGGAATTTATCAACTTTCTTAAGGACGTTCAGGAAAGAGTCGTTGAAACCGTTCTTGGAAAGATCCTGAACGGAGGCAACGCGGTCTCTTTGTTTTTCCTTAAAGGCCTGAGTCGTTTTGAAAACAGATTTGTAATCACAGATTTTCAGGTTAGCCAGGGATTGCAGGAAGTAGGCTTCCGCATTCACAACTTCGCCAAATTGGGGGCTGATCAAAGTTTTGGATTGTGCCAAAGCTTTTTCAGAATCATTCATTCTGAAGTAAGCCCAGCCTTTTTCCTCAACAACCTGGAACCAGTAGTCAGAACCACGAGGGATCTGATTGTAAAGGTTCATAGCTTGTGAGTATTGGCCTTTGGCGAACAGCTCACGAGCTTGTTTGATTTTCGCTTTGTTTTTTTCATCTGCAGAGGAAATCAAAGTCTTGGATTCAAGATTTTTGAAATTCAACAGATTCAAAGTCGTTTTGCCGCTTTTTTCAGATAAGGATTTTTCCAGGGAAGTTCCCCAGTCATTAACTGAAAAACGCTCAGCAGCCAGTGCGTTGTGACCAACACCCAGGACTGTCACCATCATTAGTTTGGAGACAAAGGATTTTCCGGAAATCATAACATCCATCCAAAGCCAAGGTTGCCTGTGACAACGTTCAAATTACGGTCGCCAGTAACTGGTTTGTCAGTGTAATTCAAGTAACGGATTTCAGCTCTTGCTGTCAGGCTTTTTGTGATCCAGGCACCAACACCCAAACCAGCCGTGTAAACAGCAGTGGATCCGCTGGACAATGTGATTTGTCCGCCACCACCAAGAAGGTAAAGGTCGAACTGAGTCACGCCCACATCCATAAAGCTGGTTTTACCGTAGATTGGGTACCAGTTCAAAACTGCCATGACTGCGTTTTCCGGATAGTCGATATCAACGGCATACGCCCGGCCACCAGCCTGGTAGTTGGCTTTAGCCTGATCGAAGATGCGCTGACCTTCTGGCGACAAGGTGTTGCCGAAGTCATAGTATCTTGCCCCGATGGACCAGCGTGGAGTGATGTGGAAATCCGCAGCTACTCCCAAAGCCTGAGTTTTAGTGTAAGCATCGCCACCGAAATTCATTCCGTAGTTAACACCAACCTCAAGACGGTTTCTTCTGTCAACAATACGCTCCTGAACGATGCGAGAGCGGCTTTCCGACTTGATATTTTGCGCCATATTCATCAATTGCTCGTTGCCGCCCAATGAATCGATGTCGTTTCTGACATCGGAATTGTCGTTTGTACGCGCCTGTTGAGAAACCGGGGCTGCGGATTTTTTAGCAGTCTTTTTGGAAGCTGCTGCGAAGGAGTTTTGCGCGCAAAGTGCAAGAACCAATGTCAGTGAAAGAAGTTTGAAGTTTTTCATAACTATTTCGCCTCCGCAGTTTTAACAGCTGTTTGAGCTGGTGCCGCACATAGACCTTTGTCTTTGGCAGTTTTAACCGTTTTCAAAGAGTAGTCTGTCACATCACTGATACGACCATTCAATGTGCTGGTCGCAGCCATTGGGATGGAGCCCTTCAGGGTTTTTGAAGTTGCATCACAAGGAACTTCCCAAGTCAGCGTGCAATCCTGTTTGGAAGCGCCCACCGCAGAAGTTACGCATGCAACTTGTGGATTGCCGGGAAGAGTTGAAGATTTCGTTTCCACGTTAACAGCAGCATTTCTGTTGTTGGAAGAAGCTGAGAACTGAAGAACGATTTTTTCGCCAGGGGAAACTTCCAGGCCTTGTTTGCCCAAACCAGAAACGTCAAAGCGGGGAGCTGTGATAGTTTTTGTGTAAAGGATTTTAGCCTGAACAAGAGTTTCTGGAGCTGAACGGCCGTTAGCGCCGTAAGCTTTTACGCTGAAGCGAATGCGAGTGCCATCGGCTTGCAACATAATAGTACCGTCTTTGTTAAGCTGTGGTTGAACTGCGATATTTTTAGTATCGAAGATATAGCTTACTTTCCATTTTGAATCGCCAAGGTATTCAGCATCTTTTTTGTTGATGTCTGCGATCACATAGCGAGAGCCATCAAGTTCCTGATAGTCTTTGCCAGTTTGGATAGCTGCGCCATCGTAACTGATAACAACACGTGGTTTTTGAGTGGATTTACCATCGATACCTGGAACTTTTACGATCACAGTGAATGGTGTCAATTGGTCTTCAGAAACTTCAGCGCCGATTCCAGTTACGGACAATTCAGTGGGAGCCAACTCAGTTTGAGAAACCAGGATGTTTTGATTTAGCTCTTTTGTCATGCCTTTAAGTGCAGCCGCGTTCTTGGCTTGTCCGCCATTGGTAATAGTCACTGTGAATTTCACAGGGATTTTTACCAGAGTGCTTTCTTGCACCAGGCTTGGAGTCCAAGTCAGGTTATAAATGTCTTTGGCGGAAGAAGGATTCAATGTAGCGCCTTCAGGAAGGTTTGCAGCAGTCAGCGTAACTGCCGCACCAGGAACTGGCAGGGAAGCGCGGATTTTAACCGTCTTCGCTTTGCCAGCTTCCCACATAAGGTCGTCTTCGATGTTTAGCATGATCATTGACTGAGTAACGTCAGTTTCTTTGATGTAAACTGGTACTTTCTCAACGACAACGGTTTCAGTATTGATGGTTGTCGGTTTGTCCGGACCCATCTGAGTAATCACTTTCGCTTGAGCGCGCAGTTCCTCTAAGTCCGAAGACGGACTTTTTTGCCAGCCATCACATGCTGTGAGAGCCAAGCTTACCGGGATTACGATCATCAAACTTTTTACCGTCTTCATACCAACCTCTTAATTCGTTCAAATTAACGGGAAGAAACTCTCATCAATTCGAACGGGTAAAGAACATCCACGTTTACTTTTCCAACTGGTTTCGGGAACTGCCAGTTTTTCATTTTCGCGATCATGCAATCTTCAACCATGCGTGAGTTCAAAGAACTTTGAGCCACACGTGCTGTTGTGATGCGACCATTTGGTCCGATCACGAAATCGACTGCCACACGACCACCAATAGCTGGCTGTGCTTGCAGACCTCTTTCATAGCAGTACACGATTTGACCTTTATTGCGGTTGATCACCGCAATAATCTGGTCACGGTCCAGGCCGCCTTCAACAGTCGCTTCCGCATCAAGTGGAAGACTGGAAGCCGATGTACCGCCAACCATATTCATTTTTCCATAACCTGCACGGCCGCCGCCGACACCACGTGTGCCGTAGCCACCAGCAGATTGCGCACGACCACCTTCACCCGCAGAACCGGCGATCAAGCCGTTGCCAGGAAGGAAGCCTTTAACACCACCACGACCTGCAGAACCGACACCACCACCACCATTGCCGACACCTGCAGAGCGGATGGCTTTCATGGAGTTGTTATCCAAACCCTCGTAACCACGAGTGCCCTTTGGAGTTCCGCCCAATGCAGCCAGGGCACCAACGCGTTGTACGTTGCGGGCTTTCGCTGTATTGGTTGTGTATTTCTTAACTTTCAGAGGTTGTTTTTTAACCACTGGTTTATAGACCTTATTGGAAGGTTTGATTTTCTTTTCAGAAACCTTCACATGAGGTGCTTTTTGTTGAACGACTTTCTGAGTTTCTTGTTTAGGCAATACGATCGTCACCAAAGGAGCTTCGTCCTTTTTAGTGAAGTAAGTCGCCATAACCCAGGTGCCCATCATGATAAGAGCCACTGCGACAATGTGTCCAACAGCCGTGCGAGTAAGGATAGTTTTAAGCTGTTCCTGATCGTTCTCTTCCTGCAAAGTGTGGATCGGGCTGTTGATGTCATCAAAAGTTGCCAGTCTTACGCGACCCAATCCTTGCAGAATTTCACCTTGTTCATTCATTTTGCCAAGGTTGATTTTCTTAATAAGGCTGTATTCGATATCGTTGTTTTTAAGAACACTTAAATCAGCAAGCGCTTCCACGCGGCGGGCATCCTTCAAATACACGATATTCAAGGACTCTGAATCCACGGCAAATGTGCGGACCTTTTGGCCTGCGATATTTTCCAGAATGATGAGTTTTGCTGCGTTCATGTTTACGTCCTAGTTTCTTTTTTGATCGGCTTGGATTCGGTCATTAAATTCTTTTCTTCCGACCAAAAGATCATCTAACAATTTATCGTTTTCCACCGTGGCTTTCGTATTCAGAGAGCTTTGGTATTTTCCGCGGAGCGCACTTCCATCAAACTTAAAAGAAGTACCCAGCTGCGCTTTACTGCCTTCGGCTTTCTTTGCTTTGTTTGCAGCGAAGGAGCTTTGGGCACCCAGCATACAAAGCAAGAAGGGGGCCAACAAAATTAGCTTTTTCATAGGCTTTTTCCTCTCTGTAATTGATTTAAACGGCCTTCCAGATATGAAGCCATTAACGGATGGCCCATTTTTGTCTCCAGAGTTTTAAGTTTTACAATCTCACTGGTGTTGTTAGGCTCAGCTGCCACTGATTTGCGTGCGGAGGCCAAATCAGAAGCACTTGCCGGTGACGAATTTAGCGCACTGGCGATTTCGGACTTCATTTTGCCGCCTTCCTCAAGCTGAGTGATCAGGGTCATCTCGCGTTTAAGGATGTTTTGAACCTCAGGACGGGCATTGCGGTAGTCAGCAGCCATTTGCGCCAGGACCGGGGAGCTGTTTAAGAGCTCTTTCTCACGTTGTTCCGCAAAGCGGGCCTTCATCAAATAAGGTTTGGATTGAGATTTAAGGATCCCAATGTACTGAGCCTGCTCCTGGGCAGTCAGGCCCTTCGGCATAGGAAGATTCGACAAATCACGAACCATTCTATCGTTTTCACGAGCCACGATCTCAAGTGACATCAACTGAGCTGTGATATCACGAGTGCGATTGGCTTCTGCCAACAGGCTGTCAGCACGGCCCAGAAGCTTAATACGCTCTTTGATGCCGGCTTGCATGCTGCGGTCGTTTTTCGCATTGATGCCATGGGAAGAGATCTGTTTATTGAAGCTGATAGCCTTGTTGTAGAAAGGCTGTTTTTCAATAAATTGCGCAGCCGAACGGTTGCGAATCTCTTTCATCGCCAATACAGACTTCAAGTTAGCAGTCATACCCTGACGTGCGTAAACCAAAAGGGCAGTCTCGTTCAACAAAGCTGGTTTACGGCGTAGTTCGCCAGCCTGAGCTTTCAGTTCGGCGCCTGGGTTGGAAGCCAATAAGACCAGGCGAGTGCGCACCACAAGGGCGCGGTCACCTTTAAGACTCAATTTAAGGGTTGTACGGTAGTGACGTTGAGGATTGGTATTGGCCAAATCCGCCAAAGTACCCAGACGGAACTCTCTGTCTCGTTCTGAGACTTTTGGCATTTTCAGGCGCACAGCCGTTTTATAAGCGCTGACGAAATCCAATTTGGTCTCATAGTAGCCAGTCAGTTGCTCAAGCAAGGATTCTTTGCGAGGAGCGGGAATGTCAGATGCGATCAGCTTTTGTAATGCAGCCACATAGATAGCATCTTCACCCAGTTTTTGCGCCAGGATGCTTTCGTTAGTGTAGAACAAAACCTTTTCCTCTGCCGAAGCTGTCGCCAGATTCGCAGATGTGATGCGCTTCAAAACAGTGCGCATGTCAGATTTGCTGGAGTTTGGATTATTCGCCAATGCCGCCGCTTGATTCATCAAAGCTTTGCGTGCTGTTAAATCATATTCAGCTTTGTGACCAGGGAAAAGGCTCGCGTAGTTTGCTGCCAGATCCTGAATCTGTTCGTCGTTTTTTAGTTGCGCCAGGCTGTCCAGCGCCAGGTCCGCGGATTTTTTGCGAAGCTCTGCTTTGCCGGATTTGTCTTCAGCCAGGTCATTAAACGCAACCGCGGATTCTTTCAATTGTTTTTGCTGGTAGCTCAAGTACGCCAATTGGTAGCGAACTTCAAAAGTCTTGCCTTCGTCTTTTCCTTTCTTAAGGAAATTAACGTAAGCCGCTTTTTGTATTTCAATGTCATTGGATTTTTCACCAGCCGCAACTTCGTTAAGAAGGGCGTTTTGGCGGTCCTTTTCGGAAAGATCAGAATTGTCACTGATCGCACGGTACAACTGGGCAGCAATAGCGGGTTTACCCATATCCATTGCCACTTGCGCGCCACGAGTGGTCATCTCTGTATCTTGCGGGAAAGTATTGGAATAGATCACATACGCGTTCAAAAGGTCCTGATCGGGTTTCAATTTTTTTGAACGGTGAAGCTCTGTCACATAGCGCTTCATGGTTTTTTTAAGCTCTTCACATTTGGAAGCTTCTTTGCAATCAGTGCTTTTGAAAGCTTTGGCCGCTTTGGCAAAATCCTGAGTGGATTTTCCGGCTTGTCCACGGTCGTAGTTAATTTGCGCCATACGTACGAAAGCTTCCAATGTTTCAGTTTCAGTCAGACCTTCCTGATCCATGTAGCGGCTTAGGATGTCATGAGCGGCTTGTTTTTGACCGACACGGTCTGCTTCTTTGGCAAAGTCCAAAAGAAGTTCTTTGCGCTTTTCTTTTGGTGAAAGCACTTCAAAGCGCGCGATCTCTTTAGTTGAGATATTACGGCGCGCATAGAAAGTGCCCAAGTCGCGCACGATATCTGCGTGAAACACAGGATCGTAGGAAGTGCCTTTTTCAGTATCACGAGTGATTTGTTCTGGTTTGGAAAGAAGAGATTCCAAAGTTTTGATTGAAGCAGCCAGTTTCTCTTCGTTGAAATCACTCCAGGCCATATTGTAAGTGATCAACGCACGGTTTTGCAGGTTCTTATCCTGAAGCGCGATCACATAGTGATTCTTTGCGTCTTTGAATTTGGCTTTTTGGAATAAAAGATCACCCAGCTCCGCATGAGAACGGGAGACGATGTCTTTAGCAATATTCTTCTTTTTTGCGTCTTTAACTATGCTTTGGAAAAGATCGATAGCCTTGTCGTTTTGACCGGCCATTTGATAAAGATGTCCCAATTGGAACAGGATGGGACCATGTTCGTTCAATTTTACCTGCGAAAGCAAGTTCTCGTAAATCTCAACTGCTTTTTGGCGGTCCGCTTTGGAGCCTTTGCAGCCGTCACAATTGGATTCCATCTCCTGCATAAAGCGCGTGCGCGCTCTTTCTGCCAGAGTGTCAGCCAGACGTTGCTGGGTAGGGATCCACGATGGATCTTTTTTATCCATCGCTGATAAAACGCGCTCCATCTTGCCGACGACAAGATCCTGCGTGTCGGAGTTCATCTTTTCCGCGCGGGCGATCTGAGTGAACAGGGCACCCGCAAGAATTGGACTGATAATGAGGAGGCGTTTTAAGTTTTTCATTGTTTTGGTACCACCGCGAATTTAAGTTTTTCGATACCTGCCAGTGATCCAGCTTTAATGATTGGATCCAGGTCCGCGTATTTCATTTCGGTGTCAGCTTGGATCATAAGCTCGATCTCTTGTTTGGCGTCTTTCTTCAAAGATTCCAATTTTGAACCCAGCTGGCTGTCTGCAACTCGTACGTCGTTAATAAAGTAATTGCCCTTTTCGATTCTCAAAATCGGCATTTCCTTTTCAACGCTGGTCGCCTGATCTGCCAACGGCAGATTGATGTTGCCGGATTTAACCTCGAGACCGGTGGATTGAGTTCCGATCAAAAGATAAATCACGATAATTGAAAAAGCGTCGATCAAAGAAGTCAAAGGCAGTGCCAATGCAAGACCACCCTTGCCGGATTTTTTGCGCGAGCCTGGTTTCAGGCTTTGTGCTTCTGCCAGCAAGGAACGTTTTTGATTGGTGTTTAAGAATGAAGTTCTCATAATATTACCCTAGTGGGGACAAGCCCACGCCTTCGAATGAGTTTTGCTTCAATTTATCCATCACGCGGATCACATCACCGTAATTGGTTTGTGCTCCAGGACGAACAACACTTGTTTTTAGCTCAGGCCATTTTGCTTTATAAGCCTGCAAGCGTGACTCGAGGGTTGCCAAATCCAAACCTTTTGATGACTTTGCAATACGCTCTTCCAGGGTTTTTGCCTTGGGGATATCGCGCAAAGAAAGCTGCACACTGCCGTCCGCTTCCAAAGTAACCCAAAGGGACGGTGGATTCGTCGCGCCAGCTGTGGAGTTGTCTCCGATGGCCTGTTTGGTATCAATTGTACCGACCTGCAACCACACTGCAGTCAAAAGCAAAAAGCAGATGAGTACAGAAAGGATATCCAGGATCGGCAGGATATTGAGCTCGAAATTTAATTTGTCGTTACCGTTACCTGATGCGCTCATAAAAGCCCTCTCAGTTATGCGTTTTTATTACTACTTAAGTGCTTTTTCTTTTTTGTCAGAAACTGGAGCGTAGTGGTAACCAAGCTGGATGAACAAATTCAATGCGCCTTTGTTCAAGTCTTCTGTCAAACGAGTCGCTCTGTTTTGAAGAACCGCGTACATGATCAAAGCTGGAACCGCTACGATCAAACCGTAAGCTGTCGTATTCATCGCTAAAGAGATACCTTGTGACAAGATCGCCGCTTTTTCTGCAGGGTTTGCGTTAGAGATACCGGCAAATGAGTGGATCAAACCAGTGATCGTACCCAAAAGACCAAGCAAAGTAGCTACGTTGGCAAACATCGCCAGGAAGCCAATGCGCTTTTCCACGCGAGTGGATTCTTCAAGAAGAACTTCGTCCATTTTAAGTTGGATTTCCTCTTTGCCACCCATATCGATTGCCGCTTGGATACCAGCAGAAGCCACAACACCCAATGGTTGAGTCATACCCAATTGCATTGAACGGCGTAGAGCCTTATCCAGGTTTCCAGCCTTGATATCTTCAGCTAGAGTTTTAGAGATATCCTTTTGATTTACTTTGCGATTCATGAAAAGCGCAACAGAGCGCTCAGCAATGATAGCTACAGACACGATCTGAGCAGCTAGAATAGTCCACATCCAGATAGCATCTCCTGAAGTAAAACCGCGACCAAGTGACATTAAAAATTCCATGTAATTCCTCCGGGTTAAAAGTTTTCCCGCAAGATTACGAGCAAGGCCTGAGCCACATAAAAAGCGACTGTGTTGGCTTTGACAGGATTTTAGCGACTAAATTTGGCACAGGTGACGTTTTATGGCGGCTCTTAGGGAAGGCTAGACATATTCATTTTGTCGGAATGGAGTCGTTGAAAGCATAAAAAAAAGGCCAGCTAAAAGCCGGCCTTTGCAATAACAATGGAATTCAGACTATTCCAAGTGAGTTCTTTGCATGATACTGCGATCGCATTTGCCAGTGAAGGCGTGATCTTTAGCGCGCTCTTTTGGAGCGTTCTCAAAGAAGCGGCGAAGACCGGGAACATTCACGGAAACCATTTGGGCCATTTGCGCTTCAGACGGGTTGTGAGTGGTGCCCATTTCAAACAACAAAGACCAGATACCATGCTTCCAGTAAGCATAGTCTTCAAATGCGCCATCAGCTGCATAAAGCATGTCCTTGGAGTTCCCAACATCATAGCCACTTTCCACAACAGCATCTTTGGATAGTTGAATGAATGTGGCGTCATCCTTGGTCATCACGTCACGAGTTGAAAAGCCCCAAGGATACAATACTGCAGGCCAGTGTGTGTGTAAAGTTGCAGAGCTGATGATGTTCTTGGCATCAATAAAGTCCGCCAATGCCTTAGTGGCTTTGGATTTAAAAGGTTTTCCAGTGATGCAAGGACCTGGATAGTCGCGGTTTTGGTCCACTGAATTGTAGCCAACGCGCTCATAGCGGGAGCGACTGTTGAAGCCTGGGATATTCAAAACCGGAATGATGTAGACGGTGTGACCTTGGATTGGGTTTTTTGCAAATGCATCTGCAGCACCCATTGCCACAGCTGTTGAGCCGTATTCGTTGCCATGATGAGTGCCTACGATCAGGTTGGCTCTTTCGCCATTGCCGATTTTAATGGCGATAATGTTCTGACCGGAATCAGAAGGGCCCAGATCAATAAGTTCAGTGGTTGAAGGGTTGGCTTGTTGAATCTGCTGCAAAGTCTGAACAACGGTTGCATAGTTGGTAACAGGCGCATTGGATGGTGATACTAATAGAGAGAATAAAAGTTCTAGCATGAATATTACGATGCGGACTCGCTCCTGGCCTTGTCAAAAGACTAAGGCGGTCCCAAAGTAGAACTGGACTAAAAGCTTGCGGGTGGTTTGTGAGGCAAAACTACGAAATTGTCGCAAACTTTCTGACGTATTCAATGACCGAGGATTTAAATTCTTCCGGTAAGCCCACAAAGCGCAGACCTGCATAACCATCATTGCCTATATAGACAACTTCGCAAGTGGTGGTGATCGTCTGATACAGATTCGGACTGGAGAGTGTGGCAAAGAATTTTTGACCAATTTGCAGACCATCGGCATCGTTGATACCCAAACCACCTTCGCTGATGGAGATCACGCGGCATTTGATGGAAGCGGAAGTTTCAGAAGGTTCAAATTCCAACGTGCCGACAATCGGTACACGTGGGTGGGATCTGCGGCTGATGCCAAGATCGTCAACGACCTGTTGAAGTGCGTAGACTTCCTTCCAGGTTCTGCCGCCATCAATGGAGATGTCCACCTGCGAGAGATCGGTCATTTTTTTAAGTTGTGCGATCATGTCTGAATACATCACAGCAGTCTTGGAGGGTTTGCCTTCAATGCGAGTTAGCCAGGTTTTGCTTTGATCGCTGGCAGCCGTTACGGGTGGCAGGCTTTTGATTTTGGCGCGCCATTTGGACGGGGTTTCCCATTCACCTTGACCGCGTCCCCAGATAGAGACTTCTTTCATGGATGCGATTTGTGATTCAATTTCCTCTGGTTCAAACGGCCCTGTCACTTGTCCTTCATTGAGGATAAACCAAATTTTCGACATTCCCAAGTCACCCTTCTGAAATCTGTATTGCCTTTATTACAGCGAAAGGTATATCACTTTGTCTAGGAGATTTACGAATGAAGTACATTATCGCAGGCACCGATCGCCCGGACTCTAAAACGCTGAAGTTGGCCCATTATGTTCAAGGGATTTATGAAGCTCAGGGTGAGCATGTCGAGATTATTGATCTGGTGGAGGTTAAGGAACACCTTCATACCGGACCTCATTATGGGAAAACCCACTCTGGATTGCAGCCTTATTTGGATAAACTGGTGGCTTCCGAAGGATTGATCGTTATTTGTCCTGAGTACAACGGTTCCATGCCAGGAGCTTTGAAGTACTTCATCGATCACATGAAGTTTCCTGAAACGTTTGAGTATCGCCCAGTGTGTTTTATTGGCTTGGGTTGGATGTTTGGTGGACTTCGTCCGATTGAACATCTGCAACAGGTCTTTGGCTACCGCAATGCCTTTATTTACCCAGAACGTATCTTCATCATGAATGCTCCCAAGGTTTTGAATGACGAAGGTGAGCCACAAGATGAAACCATCAAGCAGTTGCTGGTGAAGCAGGCGACAGGATTCAGAAACTTTGTTTCTGCCTTGTCAGCTTTCAAAATCGACGCAAATTCTATTATTGCGTCAAAGAAGTCGTAGTAGTTGATGCTGGGTGGCGGTTGTCAGCCAGCGTCTTATCAGTCAGACGAACTTCAAAATAGATCAGCCCGATTAAAATCAATGCTGCCAGAGCCCACTTGGAGTGGGCGATGGTCCGCAGAACCGGGTTTTTATGATCAGATCGAAGCATAAGTTTACTCCCTGAACCTCTATTTTCCCTCAACGCACAAAAATAAGGCAACTGAAGAAGGCGTAATGTGAAGTGCTGCGTTACAAACATATGTCCAGCTACTGACAAGAGCTTCGTGATTCCCTACACTTAACTTTTAAACTTAAGGGAGTTGCGCTATCGAACACCAAGACCATGGTCATAAAAATGCCAATCTCGCGATGCTTTCGCTCGCGGCTTTGGGAATTGTATTCGGTGATATCGGAACCAGCCCGTTGTACGCCTTGCGCGAATGTTTCGGGGGAGAGTACGGTTTGAATGTCACTCCCGAGAACATCATCGGAATTCTCTCGTTGATTTTCTGGACACTTATTTCGGTTATCTGTGTGAAGTACATGGCCTTCGTCATGCGCGCAGATAATAAAGGTGAAGGTGGAATTCTTTCTTTGATGGCCTTGGCGGTGCGCAGTCAGCACACGAAAGACATCACTCATCGTCGCTGGATCATGACGATTCTGGGTTTGTTTGGTGCAGCACTACTTTATGGCGATGGTGTTATCACTCCGGCCATTTCTGTTTTGTCAGCGATGGAAGGTTTGAAAGTCGTCACTGATAAATTTGATCCTTACATTATTCCCACAACTATATTCATCATCAATGCACTGTTTTTAATGCAAAGATACGGCACCGGTAAAATCGGTGTGGTTTTCGGACCGATTTTGGTGTTGTGGTTTGCAACTCTGGGAACCTTGGGTGCCATCGGGGTGGTAAATAATCCGCAGATTCTTGAGGCACTTTGGCCTCATCACGCCATTGAATTTTTCTTCCGAAATGGTGTACATGCCTTCCTGGTTTTAGGCTCTGTTGTTCTGGTTGTGACGGGTGGGGAGGCTCTCTATGCTGACATGGGGCACTTCGGAAAAACCCCCATTCGTATGGCGTGGTTCTTCGTGGCTTTGCCAGCCTTGGTGTTGAACTATTTTGGGCAAGGTGCGCTTCTGTTGTCAGATCCTGCGGCAATTGAAAATCCGTTCTATTTGCTGGCTCCGAAATGGGCGATCATTCCCATGGTTTGCTTAAGTACATCTGCGGCGTTCATCGCATCACAAGCTCTGATTTCAGGGGTATTTTCAATCACGCGTCAGGCAATTCAGTTGGGCTTCTGTCCGCGTATTAATATCGTACACACGTCCTCCCAGGAGATTGGTCAGATTTATATTCCAGCAATAAACTGGTCTTTATTTATTGGTGTCGTCTGGTTGGTCTTGACGTTTAAAACTTCCGGAAATTTGGCAGCCGCGTACGGTATTGCTGTAACCGGCACGATGGTTATCACCACGGTTCTGGCTTATGAGGTTGCACGCCAGAAGTGGAACTGGAGCTTCTTTAAGGCATTCAGTATTTTTGGTGTGTTCTTTATTATCGATGCTGCTTTTTTTGCGGCAAATATTCATAAAATCCCGCATGGGGGTTGGGTGCCGTTGGTGATTGGTGCGTTGATTTATCTTTTGATGACAACATGGCAGAAGGGCCGTCAGGTTCTTTTCCGTCGATTGAAAGAGCGCTCCATGCCGACAGAAGATTTCATGCTGAAGCTTCTGCGTGAGCCGCCGATTCGTGTTCCGGGTACGGCCATCTATATGTCGGGAGATCCATGGGGTGTGCCGGCGCCGTTGTTACATAATTTAAAACACAACAAAGTTCTGCATCAGCGAGTGGCGATTTTGACCATTCAAACGCGCGAGGTTCCGTTCGTTTCCAAAAAAGACAATATTTCCATTCAGGAGATTGTTCCGAACTTTTACCGCATTCTTGCGTATTACGGGTTCATGGAAACTCCGAAGATGAAACACATCCTTGAGGCTTGCCGCAACAAGGACATCAACTTCAACGTCAACGAGACCACTTTTGTTTTGGGCCGTGAGACTATTATCGCCACTAAGGGTGGCCCACCACGACCGGATGAGCCTCATATGTCGCACTGGCGTGAGCGTCTGTTTGCAGTGATGTCCAAGAATGCGCAACGACCAACAGCCTTCTTCCGAATTCCTCCGAATCAGGTGATCGAAGTGGGGATTCAGGTCGAGATTTAAACTCTGCTTACAAGGCGGGAGCTGCTGAGGATTCGATATGTCTATTGGTACCCAGCAGCTTTTCAATTTTTTCCTGCTCAGTCATGCCATCCTGATAGCCGATCTCCAGCAAAGTTTGAATGTACTGCTTTTCAAACAGAAGAAAGCTCGCGAGTTCCGCGGATTCCTCCAGACTTCCCAGGCCTTTCAGAAGGTAGCGAATCATACGAGGAAGTTCGTGCGCATGCTCGGCCGCGATTTTCGAAAAGTCCTGTGAAGGTGATACCCAGACGACGTCGACGGGCTTTACTGTCAAGTTCTTGCGCTCACTTGAGGCAATCTTGCTTAAAGCCAGATTGATGCGTTCAATTCTTTCAATATCAAATTCAAGTCCATCGCTCATGATGGCATGAAGTAAGACACTCGCGACACGTGCCACACTGGGCTCCTGAGCAGGTGCTGTTTCGTGTGTAGTATAACAGACCTCCTGCTGGCGCCGGACTCCGATCGCCAGTATGCGATCCGCACCCATGTAGATGGCGGGTGCGCAGGGGCTGAAGTTCCGAATCGACCCATCCCCGAAGTACCTGGAACCCACTGCAGTCGGTGGGAATAAAACCGGAATGGCCGATGAAGCCATCACGTGATCGACGGTGAGTAGGGATCTTACGGCCTGTCTTCGTACTCTTTCCCATAATTCTATCTCCTGGGCCCCTTGAATAAAGGTGACCGTTGATGAAGTGTGAAAATCCAAAGCGGAAATTCCCACGCCATGAATTTTTCCTGATTCGATTTTCTTTTGTATGTTTTCAAACTTGCAGTTTTTCTGAATGAGATCCCGCAGGGGTGCTGTGTTTAGCAGGGACTTTCCCGGGGTGCGCTTCATGCCTCCGCTGGATAAGTCCATCAACCAATGGAAAGCACCGCGAGTCAGAGAAATCGGATCCGAGATAAAAACATCGTGGCTTTGCAAGCTCCCCCAGACATTTTCCAGAGCTGTGCAGGCTTCCTGAAAATTCCCCGGATGTGATATGAGACCACAAGTGTTGATCGCGCCGGCACTCACTCCTGTATAGACTTTAAATGGATTGTCGATTGAAAGTTTTTTGCAAATTTCCGCCACTGCCAATAGCACGCCGACCTGATAAGCTCCTCGTGCGCCGCCACCTGAAAGTACCAGGCCTAGGTTTGACATAGATACGGACTCCTTTTGGACTTGCGAGCGGGGGAAGACAGAGAGAAACTATGTACAAGACGAGGTTGTGATAGTGACTTCAAATTTGCTATCCCACTCTATTTGAAAGAGCGCAGACCTCGCTAAGGGAGCCTACGGCTCCCTTCTTTTTTTTTACTGCATGTTTCTGGAACTCTTAAAAGCCTCGCGCTCGGCTCTTCTTTCAGCCTCTAATATTTCAGACAAAGTCGTGCGACGCTCTTTCACAGTGCGATCAATTTTATTCAGATAGGACGCCAGATGATGAAACAGCTTTTCTGTTTCGGAATCTGTTTCCAGGCGGCCTTCTTCACCTTTAATTTCCTCAATCAAGCGATCGATAATAAAAAGTGCGGCATTCAGGTTGGTGCCCACTTCATGCAGAAACTCGGTCTCTTTATATAGTTCGCGATCCACCATGATTCCCCCTTGAAGGAATTATGCGAACTCGTTCCCGGGCTCACAACATGTAGCATTACAGTCTCTTGTGACGCCTTGCGTGGAAAATTTATAAACCAATACTGGAGCCAAAATGAGCGTCCCTAGGGTCATTTCACTCAAATCAAATCTGCTTAGTTTTTAAGCTGAAACGCGTCTTCTTAGCGGAAATATTAGGTTATTGTTAAGAAATGGTATTGAAATGGGACCAAAGTGCTGGCACTTTCATTGCTTATATTCAAGTTGGCTCCATTTTGGGACCAGTTGATTGCTCCAGATGAAATCGTAGTGAATGTGAAACGACAACTATCTGATAAGCAGCAGCGTTGAATAAATGAAGTTCGAAATTTAACGGTTAACAACGATTAACAAAAGAAAACGAAAAGGGGATCAACAGGTGAAAAAACAAATTCTTTCATCACTGATTTTGGCGGGAACTTTGGTAGTAGCAACTGCTCAAGCTGAAGAAAACCAAAATGCAAACACAAGCACAGTTAAAGTAACTGACGTTCAAAAAAAGGACGAGCAAAACAAAGGTGATCTGGATCAAGAGATCACAAATGCAAAAATGCGTGCAGAGTCTGGTTCTAAATCCAAACTTTCTATCGCAATGGATTTGACGTACAACGGTGGTAACTTGGAAGATCCATTTGGACCGATTCGTCCAAACTACGCTGGTGTATCCGGAGCGGATTCCAACACTTCTCTTTCTGCTGACATCGCGGTTGCTTACCGTTTGTCTGCTCGTGATTCTCTTCGTTTTGGTGCTGGTGCAAACATCGATACTCCACTTCAAAACAACACTTCTGAAACTACAAACCAAGATGGCTACAGAAAAGCTTCTGTATCCACTCCGTATGTTTCATGGGGTCGTTCATTCCGTGCTATGGACCTGCAACAATCCGTATCTGTTGGTGGCTACTACTATACAACTCCATACATGACTGAAGTTTACAAAGCGAACTCTTCTTTGTCTGCTTCATGGACTGTTTTGGGTGAAATTCCGAATACAAACTGGCAGCCAGGTTTGAGCTTGTCTCTTAGCTACGTATTCTTTGATGACGGTGCCAATGCTGGTGACACTGCTTCCAGCGGTGGTGCGGGTCGTTCTGACTGCTCTATCGGTTTGTTCCCATTCATTGAGTACGCGTTCAACGACATGTTCTCTTTCAGAACTGTATTCCGTCCATCAAGCTTCGATCACTACCGTAATGACGATGCAACGACTTTCGATCACAACATGTGGACTCAATCCGTAGGTTTGGGTATCGCAATGACTCGTGACGTATACTTGTACCCGAACTTCCAGTTCGCTCCAGAATACGCTCAAGCAGACACTACAAACGTAGGTATCTCTGCAACTATCAACATGTTCTAATTTTGTTAGTTCATAATGATATTAAAAAGGCAGCCAGTAAAGGGCTGCCTTTTTTTTTATTCGTGAATAAAGAAGGCCGGAGAGTTCAATGCCCGGTCAATCGCAAATGCGCAGTTAATCAATCCAACATGGCTGTAGGTCTGCGGGAAGTTTCCCCACTGACTGTTCATCTCAACGTCATAGTCCTCGCTCATAAGCCCCACGTGATTTTGTGTCGTGATCACGCGCTTAAGCAGCTTCTCGGCCTCGCTTGCGTGCCCGAGGCTTGCCAAAGCCTCGATATACCAAAAACTGCAAACCAGAAACGCTGACTTCTGCACGCCAAAATCATCCGCATGTTTGTAGCGCAGGAAAAACCCCGGTGAAAGCTCCAGCTCTTTACGAATCGCCTGCAGGTGATCCATGGCTGCTTCCGATGACTTATTCTTAAAGTAACCAAGAGTGATAAGCTGTAGCATGCAGGCATCCATCTCGTCGGTGCCCAGTGCCTGCGCATAAGCTTTTTTGGAATGGGAGTAGGACTTTTCAATCAATTGGGCTGCATGTTGAACGGCTTTTTCCGCACGTACCAATAGATCCTGGTCGCCGATTGACTTCGCGATCGACTTCGCAGCCAGAGCCCCTGCCCAATGAAACATCAGTGTGTAAGTGTGCACTGACTGTTTGCCGCGGAATTCCCACACGCCGTTGTCCGGTGCTTCCATGTAACGTTCAATGTGTTTCAGGATCGATTTGATAATTTGTGGCGATGACTTTTTAACATTCAGGCGTTCATCAGTGTAAAGTTTAAAGAACGTCAGTAAGACCTGGCCATAGACATCATGCTGAATCTGACTGCCGGCCTGATTTCCCACGCGCACGGGTTTATTGCCCATGTATCCATTGAGATCCTCTACGATCTCGGTCATCTCTTTAGTGCCATCAATGCGATAGCACGGTTGCAGATTTTCCAGATTGTCGATATCCAGATTCTCGATGAAGGATGTGTATTTTTTCATCTCTTCAAACTGTCCCAAAGAATTCAAGGCTGACAAAGTATAATAAGTGTCTCGCACCCAGCAAAAGCGATAGTCCCAGTTGCGACCTTCTTGATCAATCTCAGGTAGGCTGGTGGTTGTAGCCGCAGTAATTGCGCCGGTGTCTTCATATTGATGAAGCTTAAGTGCCAGTGCGGAGCGAATGACTTCTTTTTGAAACACACTTGGTAAATGACAATGCTCAACCCAGGTATTCCAGTATTTTTCTGTGCGTTTTAAGAATTCTTCAAATGTCGTTTCGAGTGACGCTTCGAATGGAACACCCCAGCTTAAAACAAAATAAAGATCATCATTCACAACGAATGATTTTTCCTCGTTGATGTAACTGATTGATGCATTTGTAGTAAGTCGAACAGGTTGCTCTAGTCCTTCGTAGCGAATGTGATTGCTGCCAGTGAGGCGTTGTGGGATTTTTTTTCCGTAATCTCCAACTGGGTGGCATTTCACATTTATGCGCGGCTGTCCCGAGAGCTTTTTTACTTTGCGAAACAGCATTAAGGGTTTATGATATCTTTCATAGAGATTAAATCTCGGTGCGAAATCTATCACCTCAAATGCACCATCCTTTGTCTCAAAACGAGTGCAAAGAATATTTGTGTTCTTGATATACTCCTGTGTTGATTTAAAATCCTTTGTCGCAGGCTTGATCGAAAATTCTCCGCCTTTTTCATCATCTATCAAGGACCCAAAAATAAAACTTGAATCAAAACGGGGCCAGCACAACCAGCGGATGTTGGCGTCTTGATCGACCAGGCCTGAATAAGCGCAATTGCCTATGAGGCCCAAATTATAACGGTGTGAATTTAATGGATTGGTTTTAACGGACATGTTCAATCCTTTCTTTGTTCTCTGCCATTTATCCTAAAGGAGGAATTGATGATATCAAAGTCCAAAAGAATCTTCGTCAGCAATCGTTTGCCGTTCAGTATAAATAGCAAAGGTGATTTGAAAAGAGGAAGTGGTGGACTGGTATCAGCATTGATGGGTGTTTGTCAGAATGAACCTTTTGCGTGGTTTGGTTTTGAGACAGATGCTTCGCATGCCGCAAAGATTCCTGAGGCTTCCAAAAAGATTCTTCCGGATTTGGATTGTTACCCTGTGGTGTTAAGTAAAGACAAGTATGACAAGTACTACAACGGATTTGCGAATGATATTATCTGGCCGCTTTTTCACTATGAAAGTCATCTCGCCAATTTCAATCGTAAAAATTGGGAACAGTACAAAAAGGCCAATAAATTGATGGCCCAAGAAATTGCCAAAGTCGCAACTCCTGGAGTCACTGTGTGGATTCATGATTTTCATTTTATGACGTTGCCTGAGTATCTGCGCGAACTGGTACCGGATATTAAAATCGGTTTCTTTTTGCATATTCCATTTCCGAGTGCGGAGCTTTTCAGACAACTGCCGGTTCGCGAGGAAATTCTGCGCGGACTTTTGAATTGTGATCTGGTGGGATTTCATGAACATTCGTATTTGCGCCAGTTTGTGGTCAGTCTGAAAGCCTGTCTTGGAGTCGATTCATCTTTTTTCCGTGCAGAGTACAATGGGCGCACCACTCACTTCGGTGTTTATCCCATCAGTATCGAAGGGGATGAAATCAAGGAAAAGTCCCGCTCGGAGGCGGTTCTGCAGAAAGTGGAGACCTATAAAAGCAACGGCAATGCGCCGTTCATGATTTTGGGAATCGATCGTCTTGATTACACCAAGGGGTTGGAGTTGAAGCTCAGGGGTCTGCAGGCAGCTCTTAGAAAATACCCGGAAATGGTGGGCCAGGTATCCCTTATGCAGGTGGCGATTCCTACACGGGAAAAAGTTCCGGCTTACATGAAAATAAAAAAAGAAGTCGATCAGCTGGTGGGTAATATCAACGGAGAGTTTGGCTCTCCGGACTACAACCCGGTTCATTATGTTTTTAATTCTGTTTCAGAAGTCGAGCTCCTGGCGCTGTATCGCCGGGCCAGCTCCGTACTGGTCACCAGTAAGAGAGACGGTATGAATTTGGTGGCCATGGAATATGTGATGTCCCAGGATCTTCAGGATCCAGGTGTTTTGATATTAAGTGAATTCGCCGGTGCCGCTTCGCTCTTAAGTGATGCATTGATTGTGAACCCTTGGGATGTCGATGCTATCGCGGATGCCATCTATCAGGCCTATCAAATGGACCTGGAAGAGCGTACAAACCGCATGGAGCATCTGCAGGCCATTTTATCGCGATACTCTTCCAGTAAATGGGCCCGTGGTTTTTTAAAAGAACTGGAAAGAGTTCATCAGGTTGTGGCCGTGACACCTAAGAATCTGAAGCCTCAGAAAAGCTCATGGTCTGATGAATTCAATCAAAACTTGATAAAAGGAAGATTGAAAGTTCTGGTTGATTACGACGGGACCATCGTGCCGATTGCAAAAAGACCTGAGCAGGTGGTTTTGATGGAAGAAACCAGAGAGCTGTTGCGTGAGCTCGGTCAAAAAGCAGATGTCTATGTGATCAGCGGTCGCACCCGGGAGTTTTTGGATGCACAACTTAAAGGGCTCGAATTGGGGCTGATTGCAGAGCATGGTGCTTTCTACCGTGAGCCCCATGGTTCATGGGAAAGTCGAATTTCGACGGATGTGCAATCCTGGTATCCCCATGTCGAACGAATCATGAACGATTATTCTGAAAGAGTACCGTTGTCGTTCGTTGAAAAGAAAAAGGCCTGCCTGGTTTGGCATTTTCGCTTGTCGCCGACTGATTTTGCAGCCTTTCAGTCCAAAAAGTTGGATGATGAATTGCAAGTCGGTATGGCAAATGAGCCTGTTTCAATCAGCATGGGTAATAAGATTGTCGAGGCCAAGGCGGTTGAGTGCAACAAAGGCAGTTTTGTGCGTTGGCTGATGAAGGAAAAAGGAGCTGGTAATACCATTCTTTGTCTGGGCGATGATCGTACGGATGAAGATATGTTCATTGCACTTGGTAAGTCCGGAGTTTCCATCAAAGTCGGTGAGGGCACTACGGCAGCCAGATATCGCTTAAAGCATCAAAGTGAGGTTGTTCCGTTCTTGAAGGACCTGATTCGTTTTGTCAGTGAAAATCAGGAAGCTGAAGTCAGGGTATAAAAAAAGGAGGGGTGACCCTCCTTTTTGTTTTTTAAAGCTGCGCTGTCGCAGTAGCTGATGTTGTCGGTAAAAGTGGCAGTGGATCGATGGGGCCACGGTTTTTACGAATTTCAAAGTGCAAGTGAACACCAGTTGCGCGTCCTGTGCGTCCCATCGCTCCGACGACTTCGCCTTTGCGAACTTTTTGTCCTTCGGAAACCAATATCTTGTCGAAGTGAGCATACAATGTGGCCCAGCCGTCGCCAGACTCGATCAGAACCATTTTTCCATAACCTTTGAACTCACGGCCGGCATAGATCACTGTTCCGCCCTGGGCTGCCAATATTGGCGTTCCTTTAGGGGCTGCTAAATCAATACCCAAATGAGGTCTGCGTTTGTTTGGTAAAAAGCCACGGGTCATGCGCGCGCTATCCACAGGCCAATCAAAAGAGCGTTCCTCGTTATGAATTGTCAGTGGTTGGTCCGAAGCTGTTCCGCGATCGGCAGAGTATGAACCTGTTGAAAGTTCCCGTGATAATGGAGTGTGATAAGTCGAACAAGACCCTAAAAGTCCTGTGACGAAAATGCATCCTGCAAAGTTAACTAGTTGTTTCCATCCTGGTGTCATGTCCTCAACTATAGCCCACAAGGGCTCGTATCCAAAGGATTTTTTGACTTTAAATGGTATAAAAAACGACGCAAAAGCTAGGGTGAAAAATGCCTATTTTTGAGTCATTCAGCAGGGTTGGCAAAGCTCATTCTCTGACAGGAATAGAGCTTTGCCTCGACCAAAAGGCAGTATTAGTAGATCGGGAAGTGCTTGCACATCTCTTTTACTTCGCTGTGCACTTTGTTTTTTACCTCAGCATTGTCTGCGCTGTTCAAAACCTGCGCAATCCACTTTCCAATTTGCTTCATTTCTGAAGCTCCCATTCCACGCGTTGTAAGAGCTGGCGTTCCAACTCGAATACCACTTGTGACAAACGGAGAGCGTTTTTCATTTGGCACCGTGTTTTTATTCACAGTGATACCAGCTTCATCCAAGGCGATTTCTGCAACCTTGCCCGTGATTTCACGATCGGAAAGATCAATCAACATCAAGTGATTGTCAGTTCCGCCAGTTACCAGTTTAAATCCTTGAGACAACAGCTCATCAGACAAGGCCTTCGCATTGTCGATCACTTTTTGGCTGTACGCTTTGAATTCAGGCTTCAAGGCTTCACCGAAGGCAACAGCTTTTCCCGCGATCACATGTTCAAGGGGGCCGCCCTGAATTCCCGGGAAGATGCGCGAGTTCATGATTTTCGCTTTTTCCTCAGAGTTCGTTAGAATCATCCCGCCACGGGGGCCGCGCAAAGTTTTGTGAGTCGTCGTAGTCACGTAATCCGCATATTCAGCCGGAGACGGGTGGTGGCCTGTAGCCACAAGACCTGCAAAGTGAGCCATGTCGACCAAAAGGTCTGCGCCCACTTCGACGGCGATCTCTTTGAATCTAGCGAAATCCAGAACGCGCGGATACGCGGAGTATCCAGCGATAATCAATCTTGGTTTGGTTTCTTTCGCAACAGCACGAATGGTGTCGTAGTTAATGCGACCTGTTTCTGGATCCAGTTTGTAAGAGGCTGCTTTGAATAGCATCCCGGAGAAATTCACCGGAGAACCGTGAGTCAAATGTCCACCGTGGGACAGATCCATACCCAAGATTGTGTCGCCAGCTTTGCAAGCGGCCAGGTAAACACCCATGTTGGCTTGGGAGCCCGAGTGCGGCTGAACGTTTGCGAAATTCATTCCGAAAAGTTTTTTGGCGCGTTCAATCGCCAGGGTTTCAACAGTATCCACGTTAACACAACCACCGTAGTAGCGTTTGCCTGGATAGCCTTCAGCATACTTGTTGGTCAAAATGGAGCCCTGAGCTTCCATCACGGCTTTCGACGTATAGTTTTCAGAAGCGATCATCTCAAGACCGTATTGCTGGCGTTCGGATTCTTTTTGAATCACTGCGAATACTTCAGGATCAACTTGGTTTAATGGCAAAGACGTCGAATGCATGATGAAACTCCAAATAGAAGAAAGTGCCGGTAAAATGGCCGACGCTTAAAAATTATCACTTGAATAGGGGAAATTTAAAAGCCTCAACAACCAGTGTCGGTAGCCAATTTATCCACGCGGGTCTGGTGTCGTCCGCCCTGAAACTTAGTGCTTAAAAAGATCTTAATCATCTTCACGGCGAGGTCTGGCGAAATAAAGCGCTCACTTAAAGCAATGATATTCGCATTATTATGTTCACGTGAAAGACGAGCAATGTCTTCATTCCAGCAAAGGGCTGCGCGAATTTGTGGAAAGCGGTTTGCTCGGATCGCCATGCCTTGTCCTGATCCGCAGATCAACACGCCCATTGCGGGACCTTCCAGGGGATCAATAGTTCCTGATTTTTGATTTAGGATTTCAACCTTTGTCAGTTCTTTGCAAACTTTGTCGGCATAGTCCGGATAATCAACAGAGTCTGCGGTTAATGTGCCCTGATCTTTCCATTCAATGTCCGGCATTGCAGACATTACTTTAAGTTTCAAATCCAACCCAGCATGGTCGCTGCCGATATAAATAATCATGATAAATTCCTTGAAGTCGTACAAAGTAAAAAGCCCCTGGTTGAAAGGGGCTTTTCGTTAGTTTTTAAATTTAGAGAAGATCATGCAGGCATTTGTTCCGCCAAAGCCGAAGCTGTTGTTCAGAACGTTGTCGATCTTCGCCTCACGCGCTTTGTGAGGAACATAGTCCAGGTCGCAGTCTTCGCTTGGGTTATCCAAGTTCAAAGTTGGCGGAGCAATCTGATCGCGAATTGCCATCACACAGAATGCGGATTCAATCGCACCAGCCGCACCCAACGCGTGCCCGGTCATGGATTTAGTACTGGAGACCATCACATTCTTCGCGTGATCACCCAAAAGGTTTTTGATCGCCGCAGTTTCCAAACCATCGCCCACCGGAGTACTGGTTCCGTGTGCATTGATGTATTGAATATCAGTGGCTTTAAGACCGGAGTCTTTCAAAGCCATGGACATCGCCGCATAACCACCGGCACCTTCAGGCGCTGGAGAAGTCATGTGGTATGCATCTGAAGAAACGCCGTAACCTGTGATTTCGCAAAGAATCTTAGCGCCACGTTTTTCAGCGTGCTCCAAAGATTCAATACACAACATCGCAGCACCTTCGCCCAGAACAAAACCATCACGGTCTTTATCCCAAGGACGACTGGCTTTTTCAGGGGCATCATTGCGAGTTGAGAGAGCTCTCATCGCAGCGAAGCCACCAACGGCCAAACGGCAGATAGTCGCTTCTGCGCCACCAGCCAACATCACATCAGCAACACCATCGCGGATGTAGCGAACTGCATCTCCGATAGAGTGAACACCAGATGCGCAAGCGGATGTAACAGAATAATTTGGACCTTTAAGACCCAAGGCAATGGAAACCTGACCCGCAGCCAGGTTTGTGATCACGCTTGGGATAAAGAACGGACTTACACGTCCAGGTCCTTTTTCTTTCATCTTGATGGAGGTCTCTTCAAGGTTTTGCAACCCGCCGATACCCACACCAATGATAACTCCCGTTGTCGCTTTCTCTTTTTCAGAAAGCTCCAATTTCGCCATTTCAACCGCCATTTTTGAAGCGGCGATTGAATAGTGAATGAACTCATCCATTTTCTTCTGTTCTTTTTTCTCGATGTACTGATCAGCATTAAAGCCTTTCACTTCACCGGCAAAAGTCACATCGAAGCCTGTCGTATCAAACTTGGTGATCGGGGCAATGCCAGTCACACCTTTTTTTGCATTGGACCAGCTCTCCTCAATGGTATTACCAAGGGGAGTGACGGCGCCAACACCAGTTACGACGACTCTTCTTTGTGGAATGGATGGACGTTCAAATCGGGATGTCATAAAGACTACGCTTTACCTTTTTTTTCCAAGTAAGAAGCAACGTCTTGAACAGTCTTAAGCTTTTCAGCGTCTTCGTCTGGGATTTCAAGATCAAATTCTTCTTCCATAGCCATTACTAGCTCAACGATATCCAAGCTGTCTGCACCAAGATCGTCGATGAAAGAAGCTTCAGGCTTAACTTTATCTGGATCTACGCCAAGTTGTTCTACGATGATGTCTTTTACTTTTGGATGCAATGCCATTTAATCCTCCTGGGTAACATGCAAATTTATTTTTAAACTCTAATAACTAAAATAGTTTTACTAACGGGATATTTCGCCTTGGGCGAGCTATTCCATGAACATCCCACCATTCACGCTTAGTGTTTGGCCGGTGATGTACTTGGACTCATCACTTAGCAGGAATCTGACTGCTTGAGCGACGTCGGTGCCTTCTCCGATTTTGTTCAATGGCACTTTTTCCAAGATTTTGTTTTTCACTTCTTCTGGCAAAACATCCGTCATTTCAGTCGCGATGTAACCAGGTGCCACGTTGTTCACGCGCACGTTTCTTGATGCCAATTCTAGTGCAACAGATTTAGCAAAGGCAACTGTACCAGCTTTGGAAGCTGCATAGTTGGCTTGTCCGGCGTTGCCAGTTTGGCCAATGACAGAAGTGATGTTAACGATCGAGCCCTTGCGAGCCTTCATCATGGATTTTGTAAATGCTTTTGTAACCAGGAAAGTTCCACGAAGATTTGTGGAAACAACAGAGTCAAAATCCTCTGCTTTCATGCGCAACAACAATTGATCCTTGGTGATTCCGGCATTGTTCACAACGCCGTCGACTTCAGACCATTTTTCAAGGATGTGATCGACAGCCTCATTCACGGACTGTTCATTAGCCACGTCCATTTTGATATAGAAGTGACCTTCGCCTTTTAGAGTGTGAGCAACTTGTTGTGCTGCTTCTTCACGGGAAGAATAAGTGAAAGCAATTTGTGCGCCTTCATCAGCAAGAAGTTTAACAATAGCGGCGCCAATACCTCGGCTGCCACCGGTTACTACGATTTTCTTACCTTGAAGTGAATTTCCGCTCATTACTTTTTCCTTAAGTTCCTACGACGGCGCGCCGTCGTGCCAACTGTGCGACTAAAAAAACTAAAGCAAAAGCTCATTGTTTTTACGCGAGTCCACTCTGGCCGAACTCCAAATAAAGCTCAAGAAATTTCAATGACTCGTAGCTTTCAAAAAATCCTCAATAGTTTTGAGGTCTTCCATGCTAGTTGTGGTCATTACTTTAAAGAAGTCGCCATCAATTTTCTTTAGCAACCCTTGGATAACTTTTCCAGCGCCACATTCGATAACTTGAGAGTGTCCAGAAGCTTTTAAAGTCTCCATGGATTGTGTCCAGCGCACCGGTGCTGAAACTTGACGGATCAAATTTTCGCGAAGGTTTGCGCCTTCAGTTTCAAATTTAGCATTGAAGTTTTGTACGATAGGGAATGCAGCTGTTTTGAATTCCATCGCGGTCAAAACTAAACGCATAGTGTCTTCTGCTGGCTTCATCATTTCACAGTGGAAAGGAGCAGACACTTGCAGGGGAATCAATTTCGCACGCTTAGGTGCCTCAGCCCAGATAGCTTCTGGTTTAAAATTATCTTTTAACCAGTTGATTGCTTTCATAGAGCCAGAAATAACGATCTGTCCCGGGGAGTTGAAGTTTGCAGCTGACAGCGGACCAAAACCAGAATTTTTCACTGTCCATTGGCAAAGTGTTTCAACTTGATCAGGTTCAAGACCCAAAACAGCCACCATACCACCTTGACCAACTGGAACTGCAGATTGCATTGCTTGTCCGCGAGTGCGCACCGCTTGTATTGCCTGATCAAAGCGAATCACATCGGCTGCAACCAAAGCTGCATACTCACCAATGGAGTGACCAGCTGCCGAGTGAACCTTTACGCCAAACTCAGAGCGCAAAACTTTTTGAGTCGCAGTCGAGACCAGCAACAAAGCGGGTTGAGTGTTTTCAGTCAAAGCAAGATCTGCTTCAGAACCTTCGAAGCACAGTTTTTTCATATCTTGTTTCAGAGCTTCAGAGCCCTCTTCGAAAACATGTTGAGCGATTTTGAAGTTATCGGATAAAAAACGGCCCATGCCAGGTTGTTGGCTGCCTTGTCCGGGAAATACCAGAGTGAACATAATTTTAGTACCTCAATAGAACGGATCCAGACGTCAAGCCTGCACCAAATGCAGTAAGCAAGATCGTTTGACCACGTTTGATTTTTCCATTTTGAACGGCCCAGTCAAAGGCCAACGGGATTGAAGCTGATGATGTATTACCTGTTTCATGAAGGTAAAGAATCACGCGCTCCATTGGGAATTTAAATTGATCAGCAACAGCTTCCACGATGCGCTTGTTGGCTTGGTGAGGAACAATCCAGTCTACATCATCAGCAGACATGTTGTTCGCTTCCAACGCTTCTTTGCAGCAAAGAGCCATTGTGCGAACTGCATTCTTAAAGATCTCGCGACCTTTCATAGAAACGTAGTGCAAATTGTTGTCGAGAACGTATTGGGATTGAGGCATCAAACTGCCGCCACCTGGAAGTGTCAGAAGCTCGGCCAAATCGCCATCCGCGTGAAGGTGAGAGGAGGCGATAACATTTTTATCACCGTCTTCGGCGCGTTGAAGAACCCAAGCGCCCGCACCATCACCAAACAGGATGCATGTTTCACGGTCTTTGAAATTCACAAAGCGAGAAAGAACCTCGGCCCCAAGAACCAAAACGTTTTTGTACATGCCTGTACGGATAAATTGATCAGCAATAGAAACAGAATAAAGGAATCCCGAGCAGGCCGCATTCAAATCAAAAGCCACGATATTGCGGCAACCCAGTTTACTTTGTACGTAACAGGCTGTGGAAGGCATCTGACGATCACCCGTAACGGTGCCGACGATGATCATATCAATATCTTGTGCGGTAAGATTTGCGTCTGCGAGAGCTTTTTGAGCGGCACGAAGGCAAAGATCAGATGTACCTTCACCTTCGGCTGCGATATGGCGGCGTTCGATCCCAGTGCGTTCTACGATCCATTGATTGGACGTCTCCACCATCTTCTCCAAATCGAAATTTGAAAGAATCTTTTCAGGTAGATAAGAGCCTATCCCTGCTACACGAGATCGATACATTCCTGCCATGGATGTCAACCTAACTCTAAGTTATTACTTAGCTGCGCTGATTTGTTTGCCTTTGTAGTACAAAGCGCCGTCAGCACCTTTAGTTGCGCGGTGTGGACGAACTAGTTCGCCAGTTTTTTTGTTCAAAGCTACTGCCGGAGCAGACAAACCGTCATGAGAACGGCGCATATCGCGTTTAGAACGGGATGTTTTTTTCTTAGGAGTTGGCATTTCAGACCTCTTTTAAATCTAACAATATGAATCAGAAGTACGGTAATTTATATAATGTACACTAAAAATCAAGTCTTTAATTAAGCTTTAAGTTCTTTAAAGCTGCAAAAGGACTTTCTGGCTTCTCGGCCGGCATTTCTTCGTTATAGATAAAACCCTGTTCTGGCTCAGGATTTGTGTAAATTGAGCAGTTCGGATTATCTTGTTTAGGGCATACGGGGTTATACGGGGTCGCTAGCGCAATAACCTCGTGTAAATATTCCGCCATATCGAAATTTTGCCCTTCATATTCGCAGAAATCAGTTTCATCACCGGAAAGATCGCTGATGTGATTTACTTTCGAATATTTGGAATTGCGCGGCTGATCTTGCTTAGGGATCAGGATTTCACGGTATTTCTCGGTGATTGGGAACTGAATATCAGTGCCGCAGCGAGAACATTGATCCGGGATCTTTGTGCTGATTTTTCCAGACATTTCAAAGTCTTTGGAGTTTAAAGGACGGATCGTAAATTCAGCTGAATAGGTGTTTTTGCCAATTAAATCGGCTAATACAGCGTTGGCCTCGCCAGATTGTGTATCCCACAAATAGGTACGGCCTTCTTCAGGAATTTCAGCAAGATTGATGGATAATTTCATATAATAAACTCCGACAAGCGCTCCTTTCTAAAAGGTATGAAGCGCTTCGTCAAGTTGAGAATGGCTACCTTGGAGACCTTTTAGGGTCTGAACAGATCCTGAGCGTTAGGGGACGACTTGATCTGTTTTAGCTCTTTTAGTTGTTTTATCAGGGTTTCCCAGCGTTCAATACTCATTTTCCCCAATTCCTGACCTTTGGCTTCGATCAGGGGCTTTTGAATCTGAGCTCCCTCATTAAAAGTCGCCAGATCCAGAGATTTGTTCAATTTAGCCATGTGCTCATTGGTCTTCGTGGGATCCTTAAGATATCCCTGCCAGCCTTGGCGTGTGGCCTCGACCACGTTTTTCACCAGCTCCGGATTTTTCTTTAGAGTCTCTTCGCGGGCGGCAAGTACAACCACATAGGGGTTGAAGCCTTCATCCGAAATCAAGAAGCTCTGAACCTTGGCGCCGCCTTTTTGTGCTGCCAATGGCTCAATAGTGATGAAACCTTGCTGCGAGAACTTCTTGTCATTCAGGAAATTTGAAACACCACCAAGATAGGGCACCACCTGCGCTTTGGGTTTTCCAAATTTCTGCAGCAAATATTGATGATAAGGAAGTCCGGCCTGAACTGAAAGAGTGCCTTCACTTAAATAAACATCCTGCAAATTTTTAAAACCGCGCTCGGCATGGGTCATGATGATATAGGGAGCTGTTTGATAGACTGCGAACAATGCGATGACTTTGTTTTTTGGGTTACGATCCTGGGAAATCACAACTTCATCAGCACTGACGATCGCGAAATCCACTTTGCCATTCGCCAGCATTTGCACTGTGGGAGTGCCAGAACCGCCCTCTTGAACTTTCGCATCGATGCCATGCTTTGCATAAATTCCGCCAATGGAAGCTTCATAAAAGCCACCGAACTCGGGCTCGGCTTTCCAGTTTAAAGCAATGGTCACAGGAGTGGGCTTGGTGTTTTTTGCTTCTGCCGCAAAAACAACAGAGCTTCCAAGAGTCAAAGTCAGGATCAAAAGTGATTTCATAAGTCTCCCGTAAAATAAGGACGGCGTTTTTGAATCAGGCGATGAGCCAATGTCAGGGCTCCGATCATCAAAAGACCCATCACTGAAAGTAATATCAAGGCGCCAAACACGATATCAACCCGTTGTTGTGTGCGGGCAGAGTCAATCATGGAACCCAATCCGCCGCCAGCCACAAACTCCCCAGCAATGGCGCCAATGATCGACAAGCCGGCTGAAATTTTCAGACCGGAATAGATATAGGAATAGGCAGCGGGGAGTTTCAGTTTCCACAAAATCTGCCAGGCATTCGCGTGATAAATCTTAAACAGGTCCAGTTGATTTGCCTGAACGCTTTCAAGACCCATCAAGGTGTTTGCGATGATCGGAAAAATCGAAACAATGAAACTTGAAGCAATCACTGTGGGCGCACCAAAGCCGAAGTAGATCACCAGCAATGGAGCCACTGCAATGATAGGGACTGTTTGAAAAAACACCGCAAATGGCAAAACAGCACGCTTTAAAAGGTCGGATAAAGAAAAGACCACAGCCAGTATCGTTCCCAATAAAATACTTAAGAACCAACCCGCAAGAGTATTCCAAAGAGTTTGCGAAAACGATGTAACATAATCAGGTTTCAACTCGATCAACGTTTTTGCGACAGTTTCCGGTGCTGGAACCAAGGATTCTGCAATAATATTCTGCTTCACCAAAACCTGTAAAACACAGGTAATTAAAAGGAAAAAGCCCAGGGCTGGGATGAAGCGCCTCATCGTCTTAGCCCTTCTGAAAGTTCTTTGATGATGCTGTTGAATTCCGGCGATGTTCTAAGTTCTTCCTGGCGTTGCTCGGGTAAATTCAGTTTTTGGTCCAATACAATGCCTCCGCCGGATTTAGCCATCAAAACCACGCGTTCAGAAATAAAGACCGCTTCTGATAATGAGTGAGTCACAAATAAAACAGTCAGGCCTTCGCTTTGCCACAGATCACGCATTTGCAATTGCATTTGATAGCGTGTGAATTCATCCAAGGCAGCGAAAGGTTCATCCATGAGCAGAAGTTTTGGTTTTGTCACCAGGGCGCGGGCAATGGAGACTCGCATCTTCATGCCGCCTGAAAGTTGATGGGGAAACAGGTCGGCGCTGTCTTGCAGATTTACTTTATTAAGAGCGTCCAAGGCTCTGGATTTGATTTCGTTCTTGGAAATTCCTTTAAGTTCTGGACTGATTTCAAAGGGCAATAGGACATTTTCCAAAACTGTTTTCCAAGGCAGTAAATTTGCATCTTGAAATACAAAGCCGAAATGATTTTTCTGGGAGTTTTTAAGTTCTCCCGCCGTGGCGTTTTCCAATCCGGCTATCAATCTTAAAACCGTGGATTTTCCACAGCCCGAGGGCCCGACTAAAGAAGTGAATGAGCCTTCAGGAATCTGCAGGGAAAAATCCTTCAGAACGGTTTTTGTTCCAAAGTCTTTCTTGAGATTTTGAATCTGAATGCCTGAAAGTTCCGACATTCTTAAACCCAGTCGTAGTTAAAGCTGATGCTGATGCGCTCTTTATCAGAAGTGTTTGCCGGGACTTCGTGGCGCAACCAGCTTTCAAACAACACAACATGACCTTCTTGCGGCTCTATGGAGTGGTAGCGCTGATTATGCACCTTTGCGTTGTGTTTGCGTGGTGGCGACGCCATGAATGAATCCATGCGAGGATCTTCAAATTTGATGGCTGAGCAATTCTTGGGTGTTTGTAAATAATAAGTCCCGCTAATAACCGAAAGCGGGTGTAGATGCATGGTGTGAATCACATCGGATGGCATGATGTTTACCCAGCATGAGCTCATGCGAAGTTCTTTGGGATTAATATCCATCTCCAGGTGCTTGACGAACTTGCGCACGTGTTTATCGATCTGTTTTTCCAGATCATTGAAGGTGCTGGAAAACTGATGAAGTTGAGCCATGGAACCATAGGAAGTAAAACCACCCTTATAGTTCTTCTTGGACCAAACCTGACCCTCCTCATCGATTTCGGCAATTTTAAGGGATTCCATTTTCAGGTCCTTGTTTAGAACCTTGGTTTTTGCCGCCTCCTGAAGAGGGCTATAATAAACGAATGTTGGAAAGAGGGTTTTGATCATCAATTACCTGTCCGAACTGTGCTCTTTTGAGACGAAATTCCTGTCTAATATTGAGACTTTAGGATGAAATAGCCTTCAACGCAAGGGGCGATGTTCATTTCCTTTACAGGCGCGGAGCGCGGAAAGTCACAGCCCTGTGCCAACTCAAATATATGCATGCCAGCCTTGGCACCACCGATGCAATAGGTAGTGGTATAACCAAGGAGTGAATTATGAAGAAGCAAATTTTGATCGCAATGATGACTTTGATCCCAATGACCTCTTTCGCTAAAGTTGCTGATTTCAGCTCCATGATTTCTGAAAACGCAGCAGCTCAAAAAGAACTTCACCACGCAGTTCGTGAAAACCTACACGACTCTCGCGAAGTTGTTAAGAAAGAGAAGATCGTTATCGTTGAAGCATCCGGTTCTTCTTATAGTTCACCAACTAACAAAGATTTCATGCGTTTTGCTAAAGAAAGAACTGCTGCTGAGCCTGCAGTTAAAGACATGCAATTTGACCGTCTTGCGAACGAAATTCGCAAGACGGATCAATAATACAAAATCCACCCCGAAATACACTCCTAAAGGCGCTGGTTTCCCCCGACCGGCGCTTTTTCTTTTTAAAGAATAAGTTTTCGAAGTTCTTGTTGGGAATAGACGTAATCTGCATAGACCATCGTATTTGCGATGTTCCTGTGTCCCAAAGCGACCTGCACCAGGCGCAAATCCTTGGTTTTTCGATACAGTTCGATTGCAAAAGTATGCCTTAAAGAGTGGAACTTTTTAGGGACTGGGCGATACATTTCCCAGATTTGATAAAGTCGGGGATAGGTGATCGGAAAAACTTGGTGCCCGCCCTGCTGCTCAGCGAACCTATGAAGTCGTTCAAAAATGGCTGAATGAATTGGAATTTCCCGGTCATTTGAGTTCTTTAAGCCCCGGATAAAGATGCTTTCATCGTAGGGATTCAAATCGGACCTTTGAATATTAAGAATTTCCTGGGCCCTGGCGCCGGTCTTTAAACCCACCCAAAACATCAAACAATTGCGTGGATCTTTGAGTTCAAAATCCGTGAGAATTTTTCGCAAACGTTCAACCTCGGGTTCGAGGAGATATTTGTTTTTATTGAGTTGATACCTAGGTGCCGGAGCCATAATTCATCATTCAAAAGTTAAATGGGGTCTGGCAATCGATATCTCATAACGCGCTGCATTCAAAAGTAGTGATAGGTAAATAATTTTTGTTTATATCTACTAGACTCGACGCGTCGAAATGATTCCTTCGAAAACAACCATATAAAATAACCAGTAAATTCAAACACATAGCACTAAAGCTTATGGCTATAAGCTATAGTCTGAATTGAAAAATGGGTCTATAGGGGCACCCGGGGCGGATTCTTTTGTGGTTTCAAAGACTTAGCTTGACTCCCTGGTGGGGCCTTTTAAAGTATACATGTATTTCACAACCACTTTCAATGTGTAAGACAATACTAATATTGTGAAATACAACAGTCTGGGAGGCTTTAGATGGATATGGAGACCCAGGGTCTAGGCATGGACCCCCATGAAAACGACGTTTCAAACGAGGGGTATGCTGAGGGCTCTTTAAACCCTTCATTTGAAATCGAGGGCGGGGAGGCATCTCCCCGTTCAAAGACCTCTTTAAGGATGCATTATGAAGCTCAGATTTCAGTTCTTCGTCGTCAGATGGGGGATTTGGAGTCGATTCGCCTAGGATTAGGACTTTCACAGCGTAAAATGAGCCAATTATTGATGGTCGATCCAAGCTCCTGGACGCGATGGACGAAGCAAGGTGACGAAGCTCCCCCGCATATTTGGCGTGCTCTTCAGTGGTATTTGATTTTGAACGAGAAAATCCCAGGCTTAACGCCGCAATATTTCATGAATCAAAGCCCGCAAGTCTTGCATCAGAAGGCTTTGCAGGAATTGGAATCAGAAAAAGCTGAAAGACAGGCAGAAATGTCGGTTTTATCGCGCAAATTGGATGGTTTTTCGGCTGAAAAGCAGGCTTTGAATGCAGAAGTCGCAAAGCTTAAAAAAGACCTTAAATTTCACCGAAAAATCAGTATATTCATTCTTTCTATGTCGCTCGTTTGGGCCGCCGTCTTTTTAGTTTGGAAATTTATATGATTAAACACGATTCAATCCGCCTTTTAGCCACTGAGAAAATCGCAGCCGCGATTCAAAAGATGGGTCATGACCTTTCGGCTGACGAAATCTATAAAGCTTTGGTTGAACCACCAAATTCAGATATGGGCGACTTAGCTTACGGTTGCTTTATTTTGGCGAAATCTTTGAAAAAAGGCCCTCCGCAGATTTCTGGCGAGCTAGCTGCTAATTTGGAACTTGATTCAAACCTTATTAAGGCACAAGCGGCTGGACCTTATTTGAATCTTACTTTTGCTCCGCAAGCATTCGGTGAAAAAGTCTTGAATCCTATTTTGACGGGTGAGCACTTTAAAAAAGCCCTTGTTGAAAAAGCACCGAAAACAATGATCGAGTACTCTCAACCAAATACGCACAAAGAACTTCACGTGGGTCACATGCGTAACTTGTGCTTAGGTGACTCTATCGTTCGTATGTTGAGATACTCGGGTCGTGAAATCGTTTCGGCAACTTTCCCAGGCGACATGGGAACTCACGTGGCGAAATGTCTTTGGTATATGAAAAAACACAATCAAGAACCTGTTCCGGCAACTGGAAAAGGTGAATGGTTGGGTAGCATGTATTCCAAAGCGAATTTGTTATTGGAAGATCAAAACGGAACTCCCCAGGAAGATCTGAATCGTCAGGAGCTGACAGCGATCCTAAAACAATTGGAAGCTGAAAGCGGTCCTTATTATGATCTTTGGAAAGAAACTCGCGAGTGGTCTATTGAGTTGATGAAGTCTGTCTATAAGTGGGCAGATGTTTCTTTTGACGAGTGGTATTTTGAATCTGAAATGGACGCCCCTTCTGCAGCGTGGGTTAAGGAACTTTATGCTGAAGGCAAACTTGAAAAATCAGAAGGTGCGATCGGTATGAATTTGGAAGCCGAGAAATTGGGCTTCTGCATGCTTTTGAAATCCGATGGTACAGGACTTTACGCCACTAAAGATCTATTGTTGGCTCGTCATAAATTCCAGGACGTGCATATCGAAAAATCAGTGTACATCGTTGATATGCGCCAAGCTTTGCATTTCAAACAAGTTTTCCGTGTGCTTGAAATTCTGGGTTTTGAACAGGCTAAGAATTGCTTCCATCTTCAATACAACTATGTGGAACTTCCAGATGGTGCGATGAGCTCTCGTAAGGGCAATATCGTTCCTTTGAATGATCTGGTTCGCAATATGGAAGAACACGTTAAGACACAATACCTGGCTCGCTATAAAGACGAGTGGTCTCAGGAAGACGTTAGCTTGATCGCTGCGCAAGTGGCGAAAGGTGCCATCTTCTATGGAATGCTTCGTATGGATACGAACAAGAAAATCGTATTCGATATGAACGAGTGGCTGAAGCTGGACGGCGAGTCTGGTCCGTTTATTCAGTACTCCCATGCGCGTATTCAGAGCTTGTTGCGTAAATTCCCGCGCACGCAAAAAAATGTGAACTGGGCGTTGCTGACTCATCCAGCAGAAAAACAAATGATGCAGGCTTTGTCTGGATTTAATACGGCTGTGGCGCAGGCTGCTGAGAACTACAAACCAGCTGCGATCTGCACTTATTTGTATGAGACAGCGAAAAAATTTAATGTCTTCTATCATGAGTGTCCTATTGGAACAGAAAAAGAAGAATCTGTTCGTGAGGCACGTTTGGCGTTGAGTGCCGCTGTAGGCGCGACTTTGAAGCAAGGTATGGCTGTTCTGGGAATGCCAGCGCCGGAGAAAATGTAAGTATATTGAGAGCATTTAGCTCAGTGCATCTAGCACTGAGCATAAGTGCTAGTCTTTTTACTCAAATGGAACAATGATCCCATGGCAATTCTAATTAAGGAGAATATTCCATGGGAACGTTTGAGGTAATCTCTAAACATGGTGATCACGAGCAAGTTGTATTCTGTAACGATCCTGCTGTTGGTCTAAAAGCAATCATCGCAATTCATAACACTGCATTGGGTCCTGCTTTGGGCGGTACTCGTATGTGGAACTATAAAAACGAAGATGAAGCGTTGGTTGACGTTCTACGTCTTTCTAAAGGTATGACTTATAAAGCTGCAGCATCCGGTTTGAACTTGGGTGGTGGTAAAGCCGTTATTATCGGTGATGCTAAAACTCAAAAGTCTGAAGGCTTGTTCCGTGCTTTCGGTCAATTCGTGAACTCTTTGAATGGTAAATACATCACTGCTGAAGACGTTGGTACGTCTGTACAAGATATGGAACATATCTACATGGAAACTCCATGGGTGACTGGTATTCCTAAAGATTTTGGTGGTTCCGGCGATCCATCTCCATACACTGCACACGGTGTATTGATGGGTATCAAAGCTTCCGCTAAAGAAAAATTCGGTACCGACTCTTTGAAAGGTATGCGCATTGCGGTTCAAGGTCTTGGAAACGTAGGTTCCAACCTTGTGAAGTACCTAAAAGAAGAAGGCGCTGAAACTATCGTTGCGGACATCGATATGGCGCGCACTAAAAAAATGGCTGAAATTTATGGTTCTAAAGCGGTTAGCTCTGACGAAATTCTTTTCGCAGAATGCGACATCTTGGCTCCATGTGCTTTGGGCGCGATCGTAAACGATCAATCCATCACCAAATTCAAAACTAAAGTTATTGCTGGTGGCGCTAATAACGTGTTGGCAGAAGCTCGTCACGGTGATCAATTGAAAGAATTGGGCATCCTTTACGCTCCAGATTACGTGATCAATGCCGGTGGCTTGATGAACGTATTCGTTGAGCTTGAGGGTTATTCTCCAGAGCGTGCGTTTGAAAAAACAAAACGCGTGTACGATAACATCCTTAAAGTTTACGAAATCGCTAAACGTGACAATATCGGTACGCACACTGCTGCAGACCGTATGGCTGAAGAGCGCATCAAAACAATTGGTCGCTTGAAACAACGTCACCCAGGTAAATCTTCTCGTTCATTCACAACGTTGAAAGAAGTTTACAACCGCTAATCCGCCCCTGCGGGCAGAGCTGTCGCGACGACAGTCGCAGAAGCTGAAGCAACTATTCGAAGGCTCGTTGCCATTTGGTAACGGGCCTTTTTATTCTTATCGACGCAGCGAACCACTGGGCGCTCGGGGTTGACACTCTAGGGGTCCAGCTTAACAATTATTGCGTCTAAGTATTTATTAACAGCGAGGAATTATCTTGAGCACTAAGTTTACTAAAGAAGAGTTGAAAAGCCCTGACCAAGTTACAAAAACGTTGAGAGAAGGTTTTGTGTGGACCACAACTCACTCAAAAATCGTTATCACGGCGGTTTTTGCTTTCATCGTTATCGGTGGTGGTATGGCTTTGATGAACTACCTTTCACACAAAAAGGATGCTGAGACTCAAGGTAAATACTTTGCTTTGGAAAAGGCTTACACCGAGAAAAAACGTGGTTTCGACGAAGCTTTGCGCGCAGAAGTGACTGCAGCAGCGGCTAAAGACAAAAAGAATGCTCCAGCCGTGGATCCAAGCAAGAAGCCAACTGGCGACATTCAAAAAGACTACGGCACAGTGATCACTGGCTTTGAAGCGCTTTTGAATGAGTCTCCAAAAACAACAGCTGGTCAAATGGCGGCATTGAATTTGAGCGACATCTACGTGTCTCACAAAATGTATGACGAAGCGATGGCATCCCTGAGCAAAGTGGAAGCTGGTTTGAATAAATCGGACCTGACTTCTGGCTTGGTATGGATGCAGATGGGCAACATCCTGGCGGATAAAGGTGACTGCAAAGGTGCTGTTGCCAAATGGGATGCAGTCGTTGCTTCCAAATCTTTCTCATACGCTCATGACGAAGCTAAATTGCGCCAGGGTCTTTGCTATGAAACCATGAATGATGCTGCAAAAGCTGAGCAATTGTACACTGAAGTTGCAAAAAACACGGATGCACAGAATGCAGATACAGCAGCGACTCGTGAAGCTGCCAAATACCTTCGTCTATTGAAGGCAAAACAGAATCTTTAGGATTCACAGGATCGAAACATGAAGTTTTTGTATCTGGGGGCTTTGGCTCTTTTAATGATGGGTTGTACGACACTGGATCAGTCAGTTGATAAGACTGTTGATCAATGGCGCGCCCTTAACAGCAGCAAAAGAACCTTCGAGGTCAAAACCGCATGGGTTCGCCAAACTACTTATAAAGACAACCTGGGGTTCAGAAAAATCAACCGCATGACTCCGATTATGGCGGGCGATCTGATTATCCAGGGGAACGGCATGGACTCCCTTTCAGCTTATGGTCGTGGCGACGGTCAGTTGAAATGGAAACTGCCGATCAAAAATGGCGTTGAGCCCAGCGCCACTTTGATTCGTGATCGTCTGTTTGTGGGTGCCAGCGATGGTAACTTTTATTCCGTAGAGGCCTCCACCGGCCGTGTTCAATGGACTTTCCCAACGAAATCAGAAAATCTTTCAGAGCCATTGCTTGATGAAGGTACTGTGTACTTCCTGGCTGGTAACAATGTGCTTTACGCATTGGATGCAGCTACAGGGAAGCAGGTCTGGTTGTACTCCCGTCAGGACACTTCGGTGTTCTCGATTCGTGGAGGCAGTAAGCCGGCAATTCGCAATGGAACTTTGTACATTGGATTCTCTGACGGATCCCTGGTTGCGTTTAACGCAAAAACAGGAGCTGTTTCCTGGGAACTTCAATTGAATCGCAATAAACGTTTCCGTGATATCGATGCCAGCCCAATTTTGGATGGCGAGCAGATTTATATCGCTGGTTACGATGACAAACTTTATGCTGTTTCAGCGGCCAAAGGCGAGGTTCTGTGGAGAGTGGATCAGGGTGGATATAGCTCTGTGACAGTTGCTGCAGATCGTATTTATTATCCAACCACTACGGGCGAAGTGCTGGCTCTAAACAAAGCAACAGGTCAAACAATCTGGAGCTTTAAAGTTAAGGACGGAATCGCAACGCAAGTGAAACTATTCAAAGGCATTTTGACCTTTGGTGAGTCGCAAGGACATTTGCAATTCCTGGATGCAGGAACTGGACAACCATTGGGCTCCATGGAGCCTGGTCGCGGAATTCTGGCGGCACCTCAGGTGGATGAAAAATCAAACCGTGTGTATTTTATCTCTGGAGAAGCCAATCTTTACGCGATTGATGCACAATGGGTTCGCAGTAACTACTAGCTGATTAAAAGTCGGGGAGCATGAGATGAAAAAATTAATTACGGCACTTATTCCAGTACTAATTTTGGCTGCTTGTTCTCACGGTGATTGCCGTGGGGAGAAAAAGAAAACATCTCAAGCTGAGGCAACAGGAGCTGCAGTGGCATCCAGTAATACAACAGACCGAGTGAAAGTCTTTAAACCAGATGGTTCTTTGCAATGCGGTCAGGGTAAAAAAATCGCGATCGCTGAAATGCAAAAAGACCTGGGTGCTATCCAGGTCTATTCTACAAAAAATCAAAATGATGGGATGATGCGAATTCAGGTTTGCGGCAGTCCTACGGGCAACTGCAATGTCTACGAAATCGATCGTAAGGACCTTGCAGTCGCGCAAAAAGCAGGATTTAAGGAGTGGCTGGCTGAATAGTCAGGCGCTCTTTAATTCGCTCTTTTGGAAGCGGACCTTCACCAGGTACGTAGCGGCCCTCAATAACCATTACTTCAAATGGCTTGTCGGTATTTCTTAGTAGTGTCTCAGTTACATTACCTTTCGCATCCAGGCGTTGGATCAACATGACAGCATCTGGATCCGTACCACCAATACCCATAACTTCAGCCTGACGACCGTACTTGTACGAGAAATTCGGGTCAAAGGCTTTCAATCTGCCCAAATCCACATCTTTAATGGCGCGGTATGAAGCCACGTTAATGCGGGATTTTAGCATCGCCTGAAGTTTTGGATCCGTGTGTTCACCGTACTTACCAACAACCATGGCGCCCATGGCGAAGGCTTTACCGACCACTTCACGCTTGGATGTGGAGTAACCGTAAGAGACTCCGTACTTAGGACCGCTTCTGTGGTGATCAATCGCCATGTCAACCATTTCACCAGTGATGGTCTCTTTGTTGAACAGTACAAAGTCATCTTTAATAGCTTCAACCAAAGGCTTTCCTGCCTGGACAGCTCTAAGAACACTGTTTGAAACCAGGTGCGATTTTGGAGTTCTGAAGTATTCCAACAGGTCTTGACGAGTCAGCTCTCGATTTCTGTTAGAAAGGCCGCGCCAAACCAGCATTTCCTTGTCGTACCAGCGATCGATTTTAGCATCCCACAAGTACTTCGAGTTGGATTTGTTTTTACCAAAGGCTGCAACAAAATCAGGGTCAATCAGGCGCAAACCAATCTCGCGTTCACCATCTTTATCATGGATGTAGCGGATGGTTTTCGAGCTATAGTATTCCACAAACATGTCTGCGATACGGGACATTGTGCGCAGGCGATCATTCAGGATTTCCTGTTTCAGTTCCGGATGAGCTTGATACAAAGTTTTCAGGAAAGCATTGAATTGCTCAGCATCAACCTTGGCTTGGACGTAGTTTTTAACTTCTTTGGTCTTGCCCTGCTGTTTCAAGGAGATATTGACCATCTCTGGCAAGCCCGGATACAGAAGCTCCGGAGAATGCTCGATCGTCATTCCATTTTCCAGGCGATACATGATGTCTGCCTGTAGTTTTGCGTTGTTTACGACACCTTTATGAACGTATTCACGCCATTCTTTTTGTGAGACCTGTACATCCAGGAATGGATCCACCAGACGAACTGGAGGCAAGCCCTCTTTAGTCAGAAGGTAATTCATGAATAAGCGGGTTGTACGACCGTTACCGTTCAGAACAGGATGAATCGCAACCAGGTCACGTTGGAAATCCGCTACGATATCAATGTATTGTTGTTCGTTAACTCCGATTTTGATGTCACCCAAAGCTGCGCGCTCGGCATTGAATTTCGCAAAACGATTTTCAACCAGGGCCTTGGTGAAAGCTTGTTCCAACTCCGGCGTGGCCTGGGTGTCATACGAAGGTCTTTTTTCTTTGCGATATTCCAGGATTTTTGCATATACCTCAGGATGTGTATCCTTGATTAGATCCAATGTTTCCTGTTTTGGTGTAGTTACGAAAGGGTAGTGAATGCGACCACTGATCAGCGTGATTGTACCACCGCCAATAGCCATGTCTTTTTGAGAACCCCAGATTCTGATTTGCTCCCAAAGACCAACATTCAAGTCTTTCTTCGTTGTGCCGGTTTGTTGCCAAGCTAGATAGGGGTTCGATTCGACAACTGTAACTTCTTTGGGGATCATCATGAAGTCACCGGCAACGTTACCCATCCAGTGACCATTGCGCCAAACACCGAGTTGAGCGGGTGCGATTCCTTCAACTCCATTTTCCATGATGCGTTTGTGGATTTCAGGTAAAAGGTCCGCTGTAATTGGTGGTTTTTCTTTTCTTAAATAGTTATCACGAGCATTTAAGAAGCCTTTGTATGGAGCGGCCTCTGTGGATTCACCCCAACGATCGTACATTTTGGAAAAATCCAAAACCTTATTGGTACCATCCAGGAAGTTCGGCAAAATCTCTTTGGCTGTATGTGTGTAATCAAAGAACTCGACAGCAGCTAATAGATGCTCTACCTGAGCTCTGCGTTCTGCAGGAATCTTTTTAAGTGTGGCCCAAAGTTTGGCCTTGGTTCCGGCAAACTCCAAAAGCTCGCGAGGAGTTTCAACTTGTTTGGCATCAGAGCGTAGACCGAATTCAGTGCCGCGGGCTTTGACCAAATGATCCGTAAAGACCTGTTCGCACATGAGTGCGGCTTGGGCCGGGCTCATGAAGCTGATAGCAAGTACCAGTGACAGGACAAATTTAAACAGATTATGCATAGACATACATAGACTCCTCGTTGTCTTATAGAATCTAAAAGCAAGCCCTGTGCTAGGCATTAAGCACTATAAAAGACCTGAACGGGGAGTGTGAGTCGTCTCCCCGTCTCATTTTGAGAAAGAGGCAATTTGCGTCTGCAGCTGTGCAGTTTGTATACAAATAGCAAACCTCCAGTTTTCACAAAGGTTCGCCTGTAATTTGGAACATCTTGCGTTATGCCTAGAGCTTACGTTTGAAGTCCCATACAATCTTACTCAAGAATGAAACTCTCTCTTTTGATCTATTTTTTTCTTTTCTCTGCGAATCAAGCTGCCTTTGGTGCAGGTCTGAGTGACCTACGCGTGGCAATTCCAGCCGGACTAGCGCCGCCTTTGTTGATGGAAAAAAATGGCAAAATGGAAGGTTTGATTGTCGATTATACCAATGCGATCGCAGAAAAACTGGGTCGAAAGGCGAGTTATAGTGTTGTCACCAGGTATCGTCTGGATGGTTATCTTTTAAGCGGGAAAGTGGATCTGCTTTGCTACACCAGCAAGATCTGGGATGCTAACAGAGACTTTCTTGAATTCTCGAAAACCTTGTTTATTAAGCGCGAGATTATTGTCGGGCCAACACCCCTTCCCAAAAAGCTGAACGGCTTTGAAGGGCAGACTATCGGTACAATTCTACAGTATGTGTATCCTTTGCTGGATCCATATTTTGAGTCCGGAAAAATGAAGCGTGAAGACAATGTCAGTGAAGAGGCGAATTTAAAAAAACTTTTAAATGGTCGTATCCAATACCTGGTCACCGATCAGATTTTTCTGGATTACTTCCGCATGTTGCATCCGACGATCAGTAAAAATCGCGAAGCTTTCTCTTTGCAGGAATATCCAATTCTCTGTTCTATCGGCCGCCAAAGCAGCGTTAAAAAGAAAGATCTGGATAAAGCCGTTGTCGAACTTAAAGCATCCGGAAAAATGAAGTCCTTCTTTGATAAATACGGCGGAACTTACATCGAGTAGATACTAAATGGATTTTGTGAGAGTTTGAATCGCGGAATCTAATTCCTGCTGCGTATTGTGAATATGGGGCGTAAGCCTGATAACAGGAAAACCTGGAACTTTAGGCAGACCCACTTGCAACAAAGGATTTGATCCTTTCACCATAAGCCCCTCAAATTCGATGCTCTTAAAATCAGATATCTTATAACAAAGAAGTCGGGCTGGGACTTCAGATGAAGTTGATTTCAACGGCTTCAGGCCTTTGGCGCGCAAGCCATCTTCCAGATACTTCATACGCAATGAAATCTGGGAGAAAATATTTTCTTTCCCATGCTTTTGCCAAAAATTGAAACAAGCTTCCAATCCATAGTAAGACGAAAAACTCTGGGAATGAGACCAAAGCATACGTTCCGCAAAGGGATTTTGGGTATACTTTTGCATCACAAGTGGCGTATTGAATTCCGTCGTCCAGGAACCATACAAAGGATAAGTTTTATCCTGATGAATTGGATTCACCCAGCCAAAAGCAGTCCCTTTGGGACCCATAAACCATTTATGTAGATTACCAGCATAGTAATCGACATCCTGAAGATCAGATTTAAAATCCAAATTCAGAATACCTGGTGCGTGAGCTCCATCAACCACCAATAAAACACCTTTTTTACGGCACTCTATCGCCAGCTCTTTAAGTGGAACTTCAATGCCATTGCCTGTGAATATATGGCTGATAGCAAAGACTTTGGTTTTATCAGTAAAATTATTTGTAAGAGCCCTTACGACTTCAGCAGTTGAAATGTCCTGATATAATTCATCTGGCTGGATAAAACGCAGCGAAAGGTCGTCTTGTTGAGCCTTATACTTCAAGATATTCACGACGGCACCGTACTCAAAGGTCGTCGTCAGAATTTCAGATTCGACGGGGAGTCTAAGCCCCATGATTATTTCATTTAAAGCGAGGGTGACATTGGGTCTTAGAAAAACATCTGAAGCATCCGCATTTAAGAACGCTCCCAAATGCTCCTGAACAGCCCATAAACGCGCCCATGAATCACCAAGGCTCAGTGATGTGTTCATTTCAAAACGTTCTAATTCGGCCTTTTGATGATCGATAACGCTGGAAGGACAAAGTCCCAGGGTTCCGTTGTTTAAATTAATAAAGCGGGTGCCTTTGTATTTCTCAAACTCACCTGCAAAACTATGAAACATAATTACTTATTCAAACCTTTGCAGGTTTTCAAAGAAAGATCTTCCTGAGTTTCAAGATTTAACTGGTTTTCTTGAATGAGTTTACGAATATCCATCCATAGCAAATTATAGTGCCATTCACGAGGTGCTTTGTCAGATATACCATGGTCTGGGATCAGTTTTAGATCCTTGGTGGCCATTAGAGTTTTTAAAACCTCTGGGTTTTGACGGATCTTTTCAATTAATACATCCCAGATTAATTGATAATGTTCCTGGGGTTCTTTGGTTGCAAATGGAATGACTTTGCCTTCAAAGGTCACCCAATTCGCATCGTTTTTATCCATCAAGAAGTTTGCATAATTTCCTGCAGATTTTGCTGCATATCCATTGAATTGAGACACTTGCTCACGCGTATATTTCCAGTTTTTAGCCCAAGCCCAGCGCGGATCATTTTGGCCTTCAGGATATTTCATCATCTGCCAGAAAGCTTCGACCGTGGGATAACAAACCCCATGGAATACAAAGGATGCTTCAGAGAAATTCGACAAAATACCCAGCTCATTTCGTTTGCTTAAAACAACCTCCATAAAGCCTGCATCTTGAGGCAATATTTCCCAGGTTTTTCCATCCTTTTTAGGAACCGGTTTCCACCAATGTGCCGGATAGCCGGATTGCCATGAATTATCAGGTTTTTGAGTCTCATTAAGGGGGGTATTTTCGGGGTTCTTTGGGGTTTCATTTTTAAGTGTGCAGGCAGCCAGGATAAACCCAGCAAAAAGAGCAAGAATTAACGAAAAGGCAGCCTTAACCATAGAAACTCCCAATAAAGGACCCAAACAAACAGGTCTAGAACATTGGGGGAAAGCCTAACAGAGCCTTGATTCAGAAGACAAATCTGAAAGAATCAATGAAGCGGGCTATTAAAGCAAAGATATCCCAAATCAAATCTATAGCTTTTAAACGGCTAAATCAGCCTCAATTCAAATACACACCCTAACTCAATGTTACATAATATAACTTATCAGAAGTATTTATAAGCCTCTTCCTGCGTTAATTTATAGGACTAATTCATCAACTTTTGCTTCGATCTATTCAATAAAATAGATTACTTCTCCATGAAGATCATTAATTGGGTACTAGAAAACTTTGGCTCTATTATCTTGTTTCAAATCACCCAGCATTTTTATGGGTTGAAACCTGCTATTGCCGCAGCCTTGGTTTTTTCTGTGGTTCAAATCATTCTTTTGAAACTTAAAAAGCGCCATTTTAATTCGTTTATGATTATTTCCTTCGTATTGATCTGTGGATTTGGACTGGTAGATCTGCTTTCGACAAATAATGAGTTCTTCAAATACGAATCTGGAATACTAAGTCTCTTAATGGGAGCCTATTTTGGAGCTTCATTGTTTAGGCCGAAGTCTTTGGTGGAAGAAGTCTCTGAACAACAAGGGCGAGTTTCTACTGAACCGTCTCCAGATAAAACATTCTTCTTTAGATTGATTACTTTGTTTTGGCTGATCTATTTTGTCGCGAAAGCCTTGATCTACTTCTGGATCGCGTTGAATTCATCAATAGAAGTTTCATTTATCTTCAGAATGATTTTTGGAACTGGCAGCTTTTATATTTTACTGGCAGTCACCATTGGGTTCAGTCAGAAAATTTGGAATTTACTGTTAAAGCTGAAATGGATGCCTTCAACAAGAGGGGAGTAGTTTCCCCTATCCCCTGCCAAATTCAATTTTTTACCTAATAAGGTTTTCGAATGCAAAATCAGCTTACTTATCTGTTCTCTCTAATGAGTTATTTGCTTTTATCGTTTCTATACTTTGTGGAGCGTGATTTCAGTACGGCTTTTTGGGCTTGGATTGGTATTTTAATCGCTAAAATCTTAATCAAACCTTTGCGGCAACATTTTTATCTGTTTTTAACTATTGGGATTTGCTTTTCATTCTTTAGGTTTCTAACGATTTTCGATGAACGTTACTTGGCATGGCCGGTTGATTTCTTTTTGACGACGTTGATTGGTTTTATATTTTTAAAATACGTTCTTAAGAAGCCCGTCGATCGTTTGAAATGGTCATTTTCTTTTTCACGCTGGGAACTTGCATCAGTATTTATCATTAATATTCCTTCCATAGCCATATTGTATTGGTACTACAATGCCCATCCTGAAGTTTCCAATATGTGGCCAGTTTTGAACGTGCCAATGTGGAGTTTGCCAATTCTTGTTTTAGCCATCGCTTTGGTTAATGGATTGCGTGAAGAGATTTTTTATCGGGGATTCATACAAAATAACACTCACACCCACTCACCTGTTTGGTATGTTGTTGGGCTTCAGGCTGTATTGTTTGGCTTTTTACATTTCTCGAATGCATTTCCACAAGGCTGGATGGGGGTCTTACTAACAGCCCTGTGGGGAGCTGCCATTGCAATTCAGTACAGGATATTCAAATCGTTTTCATTGGCCTGGTTAACCCACGCCATGGCTGATGCGATAATGTTTTCAATTATTTTAATGACTCGTTAAAGCGGATCAGGAAAATTCACGGGGCCTTACCGCCACGAATTTTCAGATATTCTTCGGCGTTCTTTTTCACCAGGGATTCGATATGGTTCTTTGCAATCGTAGCTTTCAACTGTTTCTCTATGTTGGATCTATCTTTTATGAATGAACTCTTTCTTGAAATTGCAAAGAAAAATTCTGCCGAATAAACTTCCGGTTGAAGCATTTCGATCTTATCCGCGAGTCCAGCTTCTTTAATAACCAGATCTCCCACGAAATTACTATAGATCACGGTATCGATTCTACCTGACGCCAACATCAGAAATAGCTGTCGAATCGTTTTGATGCGTTCAACTTTTATTTCTTTTCTATGAGAACTTAAAAACAGTTCAAAACGTTCCATATAGCGATCACCAATCAGTATCCCCAGGGTTCTGCCTTTCAGCGAATCCCATGATTTGAATTGAAACGGATCGCCTTTTTTAACGTAAACGACGGCTTTGTTTTTGATCAATGGAACCAAAATAAAATCCAGGTATTTTTCGCGATTTACATTTTTGTAGATTCCGACAATGCCATCGATCTCGCCTTTTTCAGCAATACTTTGCACTCGAGGCCAAGGTCCAACATAAATGGTTTGCGTTGGAATATTCAATTTCCGTAAAGATTCATTAATTATATCAGGAAAAACACCGGCTATTTGATCACCCGACTTAAACATCAATGGTGGAAATTCGGGGTGACCAGATATTTTAAAAACGTCGGCGCCAAAGGTAGGAGAATGGAACAGAAAAATAAGACAAACCAACCAGACATACAGCATTTCAGAAGTATTGGTTAGATTTGTCCTGTTCGCAACTTTTATAACGGGTCTGAATCAAGGTGGCTTTTTGATTCGCAACCAAGACGGGCTTTTGTGGACTCACCTTTCAATAAAAGCTGAACGCGTTTCATGGAATTAAACATCGGAATTGTTTCCGGGATTTCAGAAATCGCACTTAATTTGCTCTGCATGTCTTTGATCTGCAAACGCACCGGACTGCCATCTACTGTATTGATATCCACAAAGAATTTAAATCCGTGAATCACCATATAGAATTCCGGCACTTCCAAATCCGGTGTCCAGCTGTAAGTGTAATCGTCATTAATACTTAACGTACAAGTCACCTGAACGTTGAATAACGCAGGCCCATTTATAAAGCCGAATATCCCTTGTTGCTTTCTTGCTGTGTTTTCTAACACTTCATTGACCTGACGATTCAATTCAAAATCAGAAAGACCCGAGTACATCAAACCAATAATTTGGCGCGTTCTGTAAGAACTGCCATCACCATAGGTCTTACGAAGAGCAAAGTACATTTGCTCATGCAACATGATAGCGGATTTTTGAAACGACGAAAACACGGGCAAATTCCAGACTCGATTTGAGTATGTCACGTCCCCGTCCGTCGCATCTGCCAACTGGACGTAAGAAACAACACCGCCGGGACAACTTGAAACCGGTGGTTTGTACCGAAGTTCAGCATCAGGAATGTAACTCAATGGATAATCCACACCGCGCATTTTGAATCTTAGATCCAAAGGATTGGTTTTCATGATGGAGGCAAGTCGTGGCAAGACTCTGTTGATGTAGTTATGCTGTTCCTGCAACAAATCCCAGGCGTTGCCGGCTTTCTCTGTCAATTTGCCGGGGCTGTAGAATTCAACCTTGGTCAAATCAGCTGCTTTAATCCAAATGACTTCACCAGTATTCGAGTTTCTGCAAGCCCAACCGCCACCGCCGTTATTTACCCGCGGAGCCGCCCAAGCAGTTGTCGCCAAAAATGTCGCAAAAAGAATCAATAACGATTTCATAAAAGTCCCTTGGTAGGATTTTTGGTCAAAGAGAAAAACTGCAGATTGATTTGATAAACTTCTTCGCCAGGATTTTTTTCGATATCGCGAATGAATTGATCCATAAAAAGGCGCAGACGTTTTTTTGCCTTTGGAATATCGGCTCTTAAAATCGGAATCGAGGCATTTTGAAATTCGATTTCCTCAGTCGGTTGTGCGGAAAGGGCCAGCCCCGCCAGATAGTTCTGCTGGCGATGGTTTTCGCGAACAGCCTGGGAAGGGATATCATGGGGAGTCTGGATATCACCATCGTTCATAACGGCGTACTTGCCGTTTTCTTTGACGATAAAACCAAGCTTGATCAGACGGTGAAAGGATTCCTTGGCAATTTCATGGGGGATTCCCAATCGCTCCCCGATCCATTTCCCAGTTCCCTTGAAGTCTTTAGTGTTTAACAGCGCCAAAATTGCAAAGTGATGCCACTCGGCCACAGCCTTAAAGCTATCCTGGGAAATCACGGATTTGGTATTGCGCTGAACCTTTAGAATACGTGCGCGCAGCTGCTGACCACTGCGCGAGCTTTCATGTAACTGATCCCGGGCCACCAAACGCATCAAATGAGCTTCTTCTTCAGGGGACATATCCAGGATCTGACTGATCTTGCTGGCAGCACCGATTGAAAGAGTCTTTTGTGAGTTCATCACCCGCGACAAGTAAGAGTGGCTGATGCCAGCTATGCGCGCGAAGCTGCGCAGGCTCAGGTTGCGATGCGCGACCTTGCTGGCAAATAGGTCTTTAAGGAAAGTTTGATAGTCCTGGTATTCTAAAGGCGAAATCATGAGAGCTTTATAGTAGAGGCAATTCAGGATGTCCACACCAGTGGTGCCCAGAGGTAACCATTACTTACTGAAAACAAAATAGACTCCCCCCAAAGGGGTGTATACTCTCTGAAACCTTATAAATAGTTCCCAAATACCGCTAAATTAGTGCCTGCCATCAGCTTCTTTCATTTTTCTAACGACGATTTCTATCGTTTCAGAATCAATCTGGGCCTTTTTCATCAAAGAGACGGCCCGGCTAAAATCATCTGAATCAATAGCTTCGAAAAAATCATCCAGCTTTCCGATGGCTGCAATTTGCTCTAAAACTTCCGTGCCTTCAAAATCAGATTCATCCATGGAATCTCCAATCAGTTTATGGCTAGAATAATATGATTATTTGAGATTACAACCTGAGTGATGGGGTTAACCAGCTCCAGATGGACGTGGGGCTTCCCCGGGGCATGGTTGCCAATTACGGAATTGTTATCAATGCGAAAACGCCGTTTGCCATCGGCACTGACAAAAACGCCGCTGCCGGCTTTGCCAATTTGCTTATAGCCATCCCCCATCCATCGCTCCCCCATAGCCAATGCTTCGGTCTGATTGACAGTGTAGCGACTGGTGATGTTTCCCTGACCTTCAATAGTCTCAATGATCACGGAATCGATCAGTTGATGGTCGATCTTTTCATTCAGGAACAGGGATGAGATTGGGGCAGTCTTTTGCTCAAAAACACTCGTACAGGCAAGATTCGGGGATGCGGCTGCATCCACAACTGCAAGGACAGTCAGGACGAAGGCGGCAATAAGTGAATTTTTAAACAGTTTACGTACGAAATCCATCAGGGCATATCTTGCGAAATCCAGACCGCCTTGAGATTAAATATGAAGGCCCTCATGCTCTTAAAGGGCTCAAAACTATCGACAGGGGCCGTTTTTCGCGGGCCCACAGGGAAGTTATTGGTAGTGATAAAGGCGCGCCTTGATCTCGGAAATGCGCTCTTCAACAAAGGCTGTGGGGTCCGGTTGAGGCACTGGCGCCCCCGAAGTCAGTTCCGCCAGAGCTTGCTCATAGTAAGGTTGGGCTTCAGCGTATTTGCGTAAGTCATAGTAGGTGTTGGCGATATTCAGTGCGGGCGCTTTTTTGAGCCCAGGATTATGTTTCGATTTTTCTTCCAGGTCCAAATACAAATCCAGAGATTTATTTAAATCCCCCAGATAGTTGTAATATGCGGCTTCTTGAAACTTCTGTTCTTCCTGAGGATAGAAGTCCGCAATCATATTTAGCACAACATCTTTGTATTTATCTTTAAATTCCGGATTTCTAAGCTTGGATCTTAAAAAGGAAATAAGGTTGTCGTTGGCGCGCGCGTTTCCGGCCGACTTAAAGTCCTGATACATTTTCACAGGGTCATCGGTTAATACACAAGCTTCGCCCTGAAAACATCTTGAAACCATGCTTTCAAAGTTGCCGGCATTCAACTCCAGGACTTTGGCTTCCGGTTTGGGAGCATCCAAAAGCTTTACCTGATCCGTTCCTGTGGATAGTTGCACGCGATTGAGCATGTTTTCCGGAATAACGGGAGGCTTCATCTCCCCGACCTCACCTCCAGCCTCAATATCAGTGTCTGTCTTCTTGGGATAGAAAATAACAAACACAACGATAAGGATGACTAATACAATCAGGATCGCCAGGGCTTTTTTATTTTTGAATATTTCCATACAAACCTTACTGAAGTTTCTCTAACTGATTTTGTTTTTCCTGCAACAGGTCACGTATAGATCGAATCACGTCTTCCTGACCTTGTAAATTTCTTTCAGCCTGTTGCACTTGAGATTGCGCCGACATTTGGGTAAGACGATTTTGCCGATAGGAGTACTCCAAACGTTGGATGTCCTCGCGCAGGGAACTGATCTCTTCCTGAATCTCCTCTCGCGCCGCTGAATTATCACTGGCCGCCTGTCGGGCCTGTTGCTGCATTTGCTGTGCCTGCTCCAGGGCTTGCGCTGCCAATTGAAGTTTTTGAACTTTCATGTCCTGCAGAGCCTGTAGCTGTTCATCAAGCACCGACTGGATCTCCTGAACTTTTTGATCCCGCAGATTCAGGTAGTTGTAATTCGACTTCCAATATTCCAGATCCTCCTGGGTCTTCTTAACCAGGCTTTCCTGTTGTAAAATGTTTTGATCCATTTGCTCGGAGTAATAGCGCAGGGACACACTCTGCGCACTGAGGGCCTGTTGGATCTCCTGCTGCAGCCCGCCTTGAGTCATCTGGTCGTTATTAAGGGTTTCATTTAAAGATTGGATTTCCTGGTAGGCCTGACTGACCTGATTTCTATAATTGAGCTCAATACGATCGGGATTACTTCGCTGTCGTAATTGATCAAGGTATTGCTTTTGGGTATCGAGCTTTTGATTCTCCTGAAGGAGCTGCTCAGAAAGAGCCTGCACCTCTTGTTGCAGCTGAGTCTTTTTAAGTGCATTTTCCGGTGCATTGGCTTGAGACGGATCTGCGACTGCCGCGGTCCGCCTCTTGATTAGTTTTTCGGTATCATCCTTGGATTCAGTTACGAGCGCCTGTGTTTTCTTTAGTTCCTTGCCGAACTTGGTAAACCAAATACCAAATCCGACAACAATCAGGACCACCAAAATAAACAACGAGTTTTTCGTCATCAATCCCGCCTATACCGGAATCTCCACAATCGAGCGAATTCCGTTTCGAGCTGTCATCGCATGCACCACGGCACGAAGGCCCATGATGGTTTTACCTTGGGCTCCAATAACCTGTCCCAGGTTGTCCTTAGCGCAATTCACCCGGTACACCGTGGTCTTGGGACCTACATAGGTTGTGACGGTGACGGTGTCTGGCTGATCCACCAGAAAACGCACCATTTTTTCAATTAAAACGCGAATCTCCTCGCGATATTCATCCGCATTGACGTCATCGCCCTTGATGCGATTTTCATCCTTGAAACCTTTGTAGGGCTCAAAATCATTCATGGTGAAACTCCTCTAATAAAATCAGAAACCCCGTGGCGGTCAAAACTGCAGTGAAAGCCATGGACCGGAGCTGAGTGCGCCTGGAATCCCAATTGTTGTGCTATGTTTACGAAAAGCTGTGATCCTTCTTGAAATCCGAAATTGTCTCCCCGACCCGTTGAAACATAATAAGAAGGCTTCAACATTCCTATCGGGTATCGCTCCGGAAGTTTCAAAGCACTATGAACATCCCAATCGTTGGCATCGCTGATGTACTGTCTGGAAATTCCAATCAAAGAATCCACCAGCAGAGTTTCTGCCCGGGTGCGCTTGATATAATCACGGATTTCCTGAGGGGTGGAATAAGGGCCAACAACGGTGACGGCAGGACAAAGCAAAACGACCCGCTCAAAATAGCCCGGAAGTCGCAAGCTGGCTTGAACCGCATTAAAGCCACCCATAGATTGACCGATCAACATTCGCCGGCCTTGGCGAAGACCGCCCAGCTGATCTTCTAAATAGGGTAAAATCTGATCGCGAAATAGTGATAAATACTGGTGCTTTTGATTTTCAACCATCATCCACACACGACCAAAGGATATCGTGACCACCGTGGGTTCGTAACCGTCGCTCATCCATTTCCGCGCAATGGATCTGGTGTCATTCTTATTGAACCAGGATTTTTCTGTCGCAGAAATTCCGTGAAAGAAATAAACGATGTCCTGATTGCGACTGCGATCAACATTGTTAACACAAAATTTTACATTAGTGCCGCTGAATACTTTAGAAGAGCAATGGGCTTCCAGGACACCCGCAAATGATGTCCTTAGGGAAAATAGCGAAAACAACGCCACAATTAGCGCAAGTCCTCTCACGGTTGCCTCCATTTCGGATAGGCTCCTCTATGAGATTCTTGAAATCAATTTGCAATGTCGAAATCTTCACGAACTCTGTGTTTAGACACGAGAGTTTGCTCACCCGTATTCAGGCAGCGCAGGTAAAAATGATTGTACCCAGTGTTGGTGATCACAAAACGACTTGGGTTCTTTGGTGAAATCTTTTTCGCAAGGACAGACCCCACATCCAGAGTCTCGTACTTCTTCAGCAGCTTTTGCGAAACATGCGAGCGATAGATATGTAACGCCACTGCTGAAACTAAAAACGCAAATGCTGTTGATCCACATACGGCCCAATGAAATTTTCTTTCCAGCAATAAAGTAAAAGAAACCGGAGCCAGAACCGAGACCAAAACGATAGCTCCAGTCAGGCGGCGTTCCTGTTTTTGATACTTTTTAAATTCGTCGGAAAATGAAGACATCGGCAAACCCTCTCGATGGGAGACTCCTATAAAACCACGAAAGGTTAATGAACATCGAGTCCAGAATTGGTTAAAGTTTTGTTGAAGAAATATTTTGCCGCTGCGTTTCCGTTACTGACAGCTTCTTTGCGCTGATGTTTGCTTAAGGAACTCAGTGAGGTTTTTATGCAACTTTTGCTTTCGCTCCTATTTGCGACCCCGGTTTTTGCTTCCAACCATTTTCAGGACAGCCAAACCTGCCCGGATCTTGTTGAGCGCGGTGGATCCATCCAAGTCCAGGTTCGTCCTACAGATAAAGGCAATTGCTTCCTTTCTGTTGGCAACTACAAACTAAACACAATGTTTTATCGTAATTACCTTTTTGCAGCCGATGGCAATCTAATGGTTTTCAATTCCTTCGGATCCGGTCCCATTTCCGAAACGACAGGGGCTCGTGAGTTTTATTTCTTCCCACGTCGTTCCAAGTACCCGACATTCACATGGAACGAGGAGCAACGTCAGCTTGTGGTGACCTCCACAACGGGTGATGAATATTACTTCGACTATGAAACAGCTGAATTGAAGGGATCAAACAAGGCCGTCACCCAAGTCGCTGCCGAAATTTCAAAAACAAATGGCGGGGGCGTGGAAATCAAAAAATATAAAGGTCTGGTTTTCGATGCCGGATTTAAAATGGGGGCAGCACCCACCAGCAATCCTCGCGCAAAAGGTACTTTCACAGATGAAACCGGCAGAACCTGTGCCATCAGCATCGGGGATATCTTTAGTTATACTGAAGATATGGATCCTTACGTGAAGTACACTGATAAGAATCTGGCAAAGTTCTTAAAGAGCAAATGCTCGAAATTGAAATTCCCGACACTTTAATAAATCAAAATCAGAAGGGGAGTCCAACCACTCCCCTTCTGATTTTTCTGGACTCCCCTGCGTAATCTACGACTAAATCTTCATGTGGTTTCTTAAGACCCAGACTGCACCTCAAGTAAATTCGAAGGTTCTTTAGACGGTAAAAACCTATAGGCTTGAAATTGCAGGAGGTTTTGTGCGCGCATTTCAATGGATTACCAGCATGTTGTTATTAAGTTCATGTACGACGATGACGAATCAAATTCCTGAGATGACCTATACGGATGAGATCTACACCCCAGCCCCTTTCATCCCACATACGGGCGATGGACCTTTTAAAAACTATCTGGCGTACAATCTTAGCCATGATGGCTACCAGCCGATCCTGAAACAGCTGCAGACTTTGCTAAAAACCCCACTAAAAAGTCGCGGCGAATCCCACATCACAGTTGTGACGCCGGTTGAATTTGACAAAGTTCTTAGCCGCCGCCTGAAGATGCAGGATATCCATTCCCTTGCTGAAAACATGCAGCTGCAAAAAAGCCCATATCACCCCCTATGTCTGGGACAAGGTCGCGTGAATCTGAATGGAAAAGAGGAAAGCACGTATTTCGTGGTGGTGGAGTCTGAAGCCCTTTTCAAGATCCGCAAAGCAATTGAGGAGCTTTATATCCGTAAAGGTGGGAAATCTGGTGAATTTAAAGCGGAATTGTTTTTCCCGCACGTGACCTTGGGGTATACTGAGCGCGACTTACACTATGAAGATGGCGTTGTTAAAGATGCTGCCAGCTGCGTATACAAAATGGAGCCCGGTCCCCGTTCTAAATGATAGCCACAGATCCACAAACTCTAATTCCATGCCCGTATGAAAAGACCTGCTCTGGCTGCCAGTTGCTGGATATTCCCTATGGTTATCAGATAAAGAAAAAAACCAGTGAACTGAGTCAGCTTTTAAAAGAACATGGCATCCATACGCCTTCCCAGATCGACTTTATGTCAGCCGGTGCAGCTTACTTACGGGACCGCCTGGATTTCAGCCTGCAAGAGGGCCGACTGGGGCTCTATGGCAAAAACTCCCGGGAGATCGTGGATATTGAAGTGTGTGCCCAGCTTTCGCCAGAACTGCAAAAATGGTACACCGAGTTTCGCAAAATCAAATGGCCCTTCACCAAGGGATCCATCCGCTTGCGTGTCGGTCCTGATGGCAAACGAGGTGCGTGGCTGGATTTTGCCAATATCGACATCAAAGCTCTTTTGGATGAACAGTTGATTCTTAAGTCATTATTAGAACATGCCTTTGTTGAAATCGGTCAGCGCCGCAAAGTTCCCGTGTGGACCGGCAATGAGTTTAAACTTAAAGATCCCGAGCTAAATACTTGGTTTACGACGTGGATTCAGGAAGTTCCAGTGCCTCTTTACTGCCACATCGCAAGTTTCACCCAACCAAGCCTTAAAGCAAACACTCTGATCGCTGATAAGATCTCCACATGGGTGGGCCAATTTCCCGACGCCAGAATCATTGAATTCGGCTCTGGCATTGGCAATCTGACGATACCAGCACTTGCAACAGCGAAAACTGTTTTGGCTTGTGAAATCGATGCACTTTCTTTGGAGGGACTTGAGAAAACAGTTCTTATGTTACCCTCCAATTTGAAAGATCACGCTGCGAAATTAACAATCTATCGTGGTGATTTTCAAAAGAAGATCCTGCAGGATTTCTCTCAATTCGATGGGGTCTTGGCGAATCCGCCCCGTTCAGGCTTGATGGGATTTTTAAACCCTTTGGAATCATTGCAGCCACAACAAAGGCCGCCGTTTTTTATCTATATGTCGTGCTTTCCAGAGTCGATGGCCAAGGACATGCAGCGCCTGCAGTCTTATGGCTATGAATTAACGGAAATAGCGATCGTGGATCAATTCCCACAGACCAACCACTACGAAGTTTTAAGTTTACTTCAAAGAAAATAGGCGAAGCCCGCAAAGCTTACCCGTCAGGTCGCCACCCAGAATCAATGACAAGGCCGGCAGAACGACCACACCCGTAAGAACAATTAAAGACGTGCGCACAAAGACTCGCAGAATGTAGCGGGATTCCAAGCGTTCATGGGGCTGACCCAATCGGATATTACAAGCCCATTCCCCGATGCTGGAACCCATGAATGCGCGCATGGCGATCAGATAAAGTCCGCTACTTAAAGCAAAGATTTCAGCGATGAGTAAAAGTTGAGAATCAGAATGAAAGAGCAGCTTTAACACCGACCCCGCAGAGGTTTTCATCAACAATGAAAACACAATCAGGAAAGCGCAGCTGATAGCAATTAAAACCAGGAAATCCACAAATGAAGCCAGCAGTGACCACAAAGCCAGGCGATAACCTTTGCGCTTGCGTAAGGGCCCGCCTTGAAATCCCGTGCCGACAAAACCCAAATCCTTGGAGGACTTAAAAACATCTTTCGACGGACCCCTTAAAGGCACAGGGGCTTCTCGTTTCCGAGGAGCCCGCTGTGGATTTTCTTGTTTTTCGATTTCGTGATTAAAAGTCATGTGACTTCTAGCGAACGCCGCCGTTGATCACAGTTCCTTCGGTCGTTCCGCCTTCAGAAGGAGGAGGTTCCGGAAGTACGATCGTCGGTGGAGTACAGACTCCGTTGACCAGAGTATTCGGAGAATCACACGTTGGATCCACCGGATTCGGCTCTGGAGTTTCAATCACAGTGCCCGGAGTCGTCGCCGTTGCTGTCGGTGAAGGCGTTGGTACCGGAGTTTCTACTGGAGTCTCGTATACAGGATCTTTTTGTTTCTTCTTCTTGTCTTTTTTCAACAACAGAAGACCTGCAAGAAGAAGTGTTAAACCAACACCCAGACCGATATAAAGGCCTTTCTTCTTACACCAGCTCCACTCAGAACATTCTTCTTCTTTCGCTACTTTTTCACCTGCACCAGCAGCGCCGACCGCAGCCGCACACACTTTAGGGTGATCACTGTCGCCTGAATCAGTTGGGGGAGCATTCGTGGATTCACAAACACACTCGCCACCGGCATTCATCTTAGTGCCAGCAACCTGTTTCGCACAATTGTCTTCTTTGATTGGCGGAGGAGCGATCGTGATTGGAGGACCTTGATCAACCAGGGCAGCCAAACCGAAGTAACGATCTCTCAAAGCATTACAAGCTTGAGCCTGGTCACCTTTGATATCAGAGCGAGTCACCCAAGAGTCTTTATCTTCCGGAGTTTTTACAGAACCACTTGTACAGAAGTCAGCAGCATTAGAGTAGTGCTGTCTTAAACCATCTGTATAGTTATCAAGACCATCCAAGCAGGCTTGTGAAACTGTTGATTCCCCATTCAATTTACAAAGTGAACCATCTTTGCCTTTTGCTGCCACGATGGATTGAATGATTTTTTCTTTACCCGCCGTCGTCAACGGAGCTCTCTCGTTACACTGATAGGTTGCCGTCTTAACAGACTGCTTAATACAGTGTGGTGTACCGTTATTGTCTTCGAAGCCAAAGATCATCGGATTACATGGCAAACCACCAGAGTTTGCACAGCTCTCAACTTTTGCTTTGATCGTGTCATTAAATGGAAGCTTGCGCGATTCCGCAATCAAAGTATCACGCCCCAAAGAGGCACGAGCACATGAGTTTTGGTGATAAGATGCAATCCAACCTGAAGCCACACACGGGCCCGTCGCTGCGTTTGCTTCCGGGATCATCAAACCCCATACATACTGTGTCGGATCCTCATAATTCAGGATCTCATTCATAGCGCCTTTTTTACCACCGGAAGTGAAAACTTTGTCTGCAGCCTCGGAAGCCGCTCTCATACGAAGCATGTAATCCACTTGCGCACGAAGAGTTGGAAGTTTCGCGATCTCGCGACCTTTCAAGAATCTTTTTTGCGTTGTGAATTTTGAAGTCTTCACAGTTTTTTCAACCGGAACCTGCAATGACTTTTTGATCATTGGATCTTTTGAAAGCTTAGCCACAAGATGATCTAGGTTCTTATATTTGCGAACGTCTTTTTCAGACAAATACACAGAATTGATTTTTACAAATCGATCTTCATCACCTGTGAAGGTCAAAGTCATGGTCTTGCCGTCATTCATCAACAAGTTCAGGCGAATCTGTTCCTGACCATCAGGACCTTTAAAGCTGGTCGCATCAACCTTTGGCATTGGTTCATTACCATTAAGACGAACCCATTGATCCAATTGGCTTTGCGATTGTTTCGGGAATACGTGACGAACACGTTGCCAGAATTGACCGACAGTTTGTTTTTGAGTGGAGATTTTCGTCTCTTTCAAAAACTGGTTAACCAATTGCTTTTGATTGGCCGCTGCTGCACCTTGTGCAACGGGAGCTATACAAAATGTAAATACAGACAAGCTCGCTGCAAGTGTTTTGATGGCTGACATCGGCTTCAATTTCAATCTCATAACGACCTCATAGTTGTGGTTCTTTTCGGTACATCACGGTAAATACTTAACAAGAACCTAGGCTTACCGACTAAAGTCCTCGATTTTATGCTAAACACGCTTTGTATTATGTTATGGGATTTCCTCAAATTCTCGAAGGATTCCTTCACGGACTGGACTATTTTTGACATAAAAAAAGCCCCCTCAAGAGGGAGCCTTCTTCGATTTTTTTAATGTTCCACTTCATCCGGTGGAAGTGGAGTCTCTGGCGGAGGGGTTGGGTATTGTGGAGGGGCGCTCATTTTACAGATCTCCACCGTCGTTCCCTTACCCGTCATCATATATAACTGTTCAATTTCGAGATTCGTCATGGCAATACAGCCCTGGGTCCAATTGTAGAATGGATGAACTGCGGTAACCAAAGCGTTTTTAGTCGGGTCATTAGGGAAACCGTGAATCATAATATCCCCGCCAGCAGACCTCCCTTTGGATTTTGCATAGGCGCGATCGGCCTTGTTGGGATAATTAATATGCAACCCACGGTAGTAAAGACTCTCAGGGTTTTTGGAATCAATAAGGTAAGTTCCCTCTGGTGTCTTGTTGTCGCCCTCAAACTGTTTGTGACCGAATGGTGCGCCACCAAAAGCCACATCATAGGACTTCAAAACCACATCCGATCGCAAAGCATAAAGCTTCTTGCGATCTTTGGAGATAACGATGCGGTCGACCTTTGTGCCATCGATAAAAAAGTTCTTAAATTGTTCAGAATTCAAACGAGGCAACTGATCCAGACGAGTGATATCGTCGCAATAAGAAGCCGATTTAGAGAATGCCAAACTTCCCGAACCCACGATAATCAAAGATACCAAGATAGACAGTGTTTTCATGGGGGTCGTTATAGCTCAGCCAGAACCTAAAACAAAGAATTGCTTCGGATATTTCTCTTTTATAATTAAAAAGGGGCCCATGCGTTGGAGCCCCCGGGAAGCCATGTCCTTTTTTCAAGGAATTATTGGGTAAATACACTAGAGGAACAGGATTGGATGCAGCTTTCTTGAGACAGCGAAACCCGCTTATCCATGCAAGCTGTCGTGCCCTTATGACGAACCACCGACAATGTTCCCAGATTTGGTGTGTAGGACTTGGAGTTGATTTTAGCCAGGCACGCATAATATGCGTATTTCTCAAGTCCCGCCTTCATCTTTTCGCTGGTTGGAAGATAGTCTTTGGCAACGGAGTGATTGATGCCGACACCTTCTTTACTTGGTGAACTTTGTGCCACTGAAAAATCGAAACTTTCAGAAGTGATTTTACTGCAATCACTTGTGGTTCTGGCATTGGCAATACCAAATGGATCAGCACCCACTTTATCCACCAGCAACACGTGTCCTGGAACAGCCACGATATCCCCAGCTTTCAAACTCATATCCGGCGTGACAGAGATTTTATTCAGGCAAGTCAGACCATTCTTAGTAGGCTCCACAAAAGCCGTGGAACCCCAGGCCCAGGAGTCAGACCCCTTCAGCGCCCGCCCTTCCTTGACTCGCAAACCCACCGTCGCCATGGAGGAATAAACATAGGCCGAGCAGTCGATACCCAAAACGCTGGTACCACTGCCGCTGTTTTTAAAGAAATTGATCGGTGATGTTGTGGCTGTCGTCGCGTAGGGTTTGCCACCGTAATCATAGATCAGCGGATTCTGGCGTACATTAAAGCAGCTGGATGGATAATTGGATTCTTCTTTAATATACGGATGAGTGGCTTGAACTTTTGCAAGACTCGCGATCATACGTTTATTGCCGACGCCATCAGAATGTTTTCCTGTAATGGAAATCCCCTGAATATCGCTGACACTGTCATCCAACGCGGGAATCTTAACACTGTTGCAGGACTGATAAGCGGTCGCCAAAGCCCAACGCTCTCCGAATACAGCCAATGGCACTCCTGCCGCCACCGCTTGTTTTTTATGGTATTCAAAGTCGGAATTAACCACCACTTCGGGCGTGGAAGGCTCTTCTGTTTCCGTTTCAGTGCCCGCTGTGGAGTTGGAACCTGAATCTTCAGGACATTCCAATTCCATGGACTTTACCGTAGTTGAAAGCTGAGTGAAATTGGCACGAACACGATCCTGCATGTATGAACGGAAGGTTGTGGAGCGATCACCCACATCAATGGCTGAAAGTAAAATCAGTAATTGGTCAGAGTTTTCCACACGCTCACCTTGCGGTGCTTCCGCTAAGAGTGAATCCACCAAGCCATCCAGATCTTTTTGGACCCGCTCGGCTTGTGCTGAAGTCATGCGAGGGTTTTCCTGAGCCAGCTTTTGCACGTGGATTTTCATCGCAGATTTCAACTCTTCCGCCGTGGGAATCGTTTTTTGCTCAATTAAATAACTTTTTAAACCGTCGTAGAGTTTTTCTTCCAGCTTTTGATTTTTACAAGCAATGTCTGAAACGGTCTGAGATGCCATATCATCAATAGCAACAGGAAGTTGTTGCCCACAAGCAGCTAAAAAAACGGATGCGCTTAAGGATAATACCAAGTTTCTCATGGGAAACTTATCGGTTTAACGACGCAGCTGCCTAACCGTTTTCGGCAAAAAATTTTCGCTCGACTAGACTAAAAAATAGTCACTATACTCATGGTTAACGATTGAGGAATCAGCATGGCAGAGAAGTTCATCAAAATTCAGGTACTGTACGACATTCTTCAACTTGAAGGTTACATTCTGATTGGATGTTTACTCGCAATCTCCTGGCTGTTTTATAAATTCTTTTTAAAAGAAGTAAGTGAAGAGCGTCACAAAAGTATTCGCAATCATTTCCGTATTTTGATTCGTCACTTCGTTATTCTAAGCTTCTTGTTTGTTTTATTTATCTTCATGCAAAGTTCTGAAGCCCAACTGGCCAGCTTCAATCGCTTCACGCCGTACTTTGCATTATTGACCTTTATCTGGGCCAATATCGTTTTCGTAAAAACAACTCGCTTGATGGTATTGCAATACCTTTTTCTGGGATCCATGAAGCATGGTGTTCCATTGCTACTTGTAAATATTTTTTCACTGCTAATGTCCATCGTCCTGTTGTTTTGGGGCATCAACAGAATCTTCGGTTTGGAGTTGGGACCTTTGCTTGCAACTTCGGCCGCGGCATCCGTGATTCTGGGTCTTGCACTTCAGGACACCTTGGGAAATCTTTTTGCCGGGATTTCTTTGCAGCTGGATCGCAATTTTGAAATCGGAGACTGGTTGGAAATCACCAGCGGTATTCAAAAAGCCACAGGTCAGGTAAAAGAAATTTCCTGGAGATCCACAACGCTGGTGGGTTTTTCTGATGAGATCATCACCTTTTCAAATCGCTTCATGGCCAATGCGCAGATTTCCAACTTCTCCCCGCCTGACAACCCGATTCTGCGCCGTCAGATCTTCCGTCTGGCCTATGGCGAAAATGTGGAGCTGGCAAAACAGATCCTGGAAAAAATCGTGGCTGGAATCGGCGAAGTTCGCGGCATCCCGGCGCCATGGGCTTATGTGTCTGATGCCAATGAAAACTGGGTGGAACTGAAAATTATTTACTTTATTGACCACTACAGCTCCCAATACAGCATCGGCGATAAGGTTTATACGCGGGGTATAGCGGACCTGACGTCAGCGGGCATTAAATTAGCTCGACAAGTCGTTGAGATTTCGTCTAAAAATGACTCCGATGTCACCAGTAAACTTTGAGCACCCACTAGCTATTAAAATCCGCAAACAAATCGTTCAGGCTTTGAATGATTTCAACATGATTGAAGACGGCGATAAGCTGATGGTTTGCGTTTCTGGCGGCAAGGATTCAAGCGTTTTACTTGCGCTTTTGACCCAAATTCAAAAACGTTCTGAACGTCAGTTTCATGTGGAAGCCGCCATTCTGGATCAAAAACAACCAGGCTTTGATGCGACAAACTTTAAAGTCTGGATTGAATCTTTAGGGGTTAAGCTTCACGTCATCGAAAAAGACACCTATTCAATCGTGAAAGAGAAATCCAAAGGGGCCACTTATTGCTCTTTGTGTTCCCGACTTCGCCGTGGAATTTTATATGACTATGCCCATGAATTAGGTTTTACGAAAATGGCCCTGGGCCATCACCGTGATGACGTTGTTCATACTGCACTTTTAAATATGTTTTATACGGGCCAAACAGCTGCAATGCCGGCAAAGCTGCGCTCGGATGATGGGCGCAATATTTTACTCCGCCCCCTGGCTTATGTTTCTGAACGCGATATCGAAGAATTAGCAGCTGCGTGGGCATTCCCGGTGATTCCGTGCAACCTGTGCGGCTCCCAAGATGGTCTGAAACGCGTGCGCATCAAGAAACTGGTGCGCGATCTGGAAAAAGAAATTCCCAATATCTACTCGTCCATCCAAACAGCCATGGGCAATGTGAAGCCAAGCCAGATGATGGACCACGATTTATGGGATTTTAAAGGTCTTAAGCCATTGCTTTCTGAACAGCCGGACGCTCCGAAACCTTCTGAGCCCACTGCTTAACCCTAGGGGCCTCTGAAAACATCTCTGGGGCCATCTGCAGCTTCGCTGCGATCCATGGGTAGGTCGTCATATCGGCGATCGTATAATGGGCCCCAGCCAGGTAATCTGACTTTTCCAAGGCCAATTCCAAAACACTTATAATGCGGCGACTTTCTTTTTCAAAGCGCTCGATGAATCCCGGATTGTGCGGGGTCATCGAGTTTTTTCCGTAGTACAGATTCCCGAAATTGGGACCGACGCCTGACATTTGAAACATCACCCACTGCATAGCAGAGGTGCGTTCTTTCAAATCAGATCCAAAGAATTTCCCGTTATATTTCTCTGCGAGATAATAAAGAATCGCGGCACTTTCAAACACCGGCAAATCCCCATCAGCGGTGTGATCGACAATGACTGGAATACGACCATTGGGATTCATGGCCAAAAACTCCGGAGTCTTCTGCTGACCCGACTTTAAATCAACCATGTGCTTGGTATAGGGAATACCCAATTCCTCAAGCATAATAGCGACTTTACGACCATTAGGGGTAGCAGCAGTATAAAAATCGATCATCACAACCTCCGCCGTAAATTGAATATCCAATGACCCTCAAAAGCAACAATACGTTCACAAGGGTGACTAAAATAGCCGTTGTTCATTCTATTTACAGACGAAAAGCAACCTACACGTTTATGAGCCAGGTTTGGCTTTTGCTAAGTTTAGATGAAAAAGGGAGATATTATGAAATTTAAAGGCTTTGCAACAGTACTTCTATTGGTTTTGGCGACATCATCGGCATTTGCTGCTCCATCGCACGTATGGTTCAGCAGAGATGGACAATGCCACGAGATCTCAAGCGACGGCGATGACCTGGGTGTCGTGAGCAGCCAATTATGTGGTGGAAATATCTATCAATGGCTAAGTGATGGCAATTGCCATATTTGGACAGGTGGCGATACAGATGGTGGTATTGTCTCTGACCAAATGTGCGGCGGTACTATTTATCAAAGACTCGGCAGCGACGATGCCTGCCATAAGATGTCTCGCGGTGGTGCTGACCGTGGCGTAGTCGCTGAAAGCTATTGCGGTGGATAATTCCATAGCCGTCTTTTTTTGAATTTACGCTGAGAGGCACTGACTTAAAATCAGTGCTTTTTTTTATTTCTGATATTCAAGACACGCACTAGGTTTGACTTCACGCGGAACCGATATCGGTTCCGCATCGCAGTACAAAAAGGGAGATGCTACCTGAGGGGAGATTGGAAGATTCCTTCCTCGGGAAGGAATTGGTGCGAATAACTGGACTTGAACCAGTGACCTCTTCCATGTCAAGGAAGCGCGCTACCAACTACGCTATATCCGCACATAATTGGAGAGATAAATCTATCTGCTACAGAGGGCTTCGGGCAAGCACTTGCTCACCCAACGCCATCATTGACGCACTAGAACAATGCGTTGTTTGGTGTTCTTGGGAACGGAATCACGTCACGGATGTTCGTCATGCCTGTCACGTACATAAGCATACGTTCAAAGCCCAAGCCGTAGCCTGCGTGCGGGAAGCTGCCGTAGCGGCGAAGATCAGTATAGAAAGAGTAATCTTCCAATTTTAAACCATGACCGGTCATACGGGATTCCAGGATCTCCAGATTGTCTTCACGCTGTGAACCACCGATGATTTCACCGATACCAGGTGCCAGCAAGTCCATCGCGCGAACGGTTTTTCCGTCTTCATTCAGCTTCATATAGAAGGCTTTGATTTCTTTTGGATAATCCGTCACAAACACCGGACGCTTAAAGTGCTCTTCCGCCAGGAATCGTTCATGCTCAGATTGCATGTCGATACCCCACTCAACATTGAACTCAAACTTCTTGCCGGATTTTTTCAAAATATCGATCGCCTCGGTGTAAGTCACACGGGCAAAGTTGTTGTTCAAAACGTTGTTCAACTTGTCGAACAGGCCTTTTTCGATGAACTGACTAAAGAATTCCATCTCTTCCGGACATTGTTCCATCACGTAGCGAATGATGTACTTGATCATGTCTTCAGCCAATTCCATATTCGCTGTCAAATCAGCAAACGCGATCTCAGGCTCGATCATCCAGAACTCCGCCGCGTGACGGGACGTATTTGAATTTTCCGCACGGAAAGTTGGACCGAATGTGTAGATATCACGGAAAGCCGCGCAGAATGTTTCACCATTCAATTGGCCTGATACCGTTAAGTTCGTCTCTTTACCAAAGAAATCTTTTGAAGCATCAATTTTGCCATCAGCGGTTTTTGGCGGATTGTCCAACTTCAATGTTGTTACACGGAACATCTCACCAGCACCTTCAGCATCAGAGCCAGTGATGATAGGCGTGTTCACGTAAACGAAGTTTTGCTCTTGGAAGAATTTATGGATGGCGTATGCCAACACCGAGCGCACACGGAAAACTGCAGAGAACGTGTTTCCACGTGGACGCAAGTGAGCGATCTCGCGCAGGTACTCGAAGCTGTGACGTTTGTTTTGCAATGGGTATTCTGCGGAAGCTTTTTGAATAACTTCAACTTTGGAAGCCAAAACCTCGAAAGACTGACCAGCCCCTTGGGACTTCACCACTTTACCGGTGACGATGATGGAGCTTGCGATAGAAAGCTTTGCCACATCAGCAAAATTTGCCATTTTTTCGTCAAAGACAACCTGCACACCTTTAAAGAAAGAGCCGTCATTCAACTCAATAAAGCCAAAGTTTTTTTGGTCACGGATCTTACGAACCCAACCGGACATTTGGATTTCTTTATCCAGGTGTTTTTCAGTTTCTCTATAAAGTGATTTAACCAGTGTCGTTTGCATAGAAGGCCCTTTCACAGACTCTCTATGATTATGTATTTTTCGCTATAAAATCAATATTTTAATCGCGGGCCAACATCTCCCAGTCCGTCAGATTATAACGGCCCAGAATCTCCTGAAGATGAGAGTTCTTACGGGATTGAGCAAACCACTCATCCAAACCCGTACCCAAAACCTGAACCTGGGGGTTTTTCTTAAGTCCCACTAGGACTAGAAAGCTAAATCCAGTGATGGAAGTTGGATGCAGGGTAAATTGCCCTTTATCGCGAAGCAGATAATAACGGAGAACGTTATAATCCCCCAGCGCCACGTCCATGCGTTTTTGCGCCACGATGCGCACCATTCTCTCCACAACGTCGGAACCGGAAAGCTTATTGATTTTCTGTCCAGAAAACTCAGCCTCAATACGTCCATCCTGAAGCCCGAAGTCAGAATAAATGATCTTCTTATTTACCAGGGATTGTCGGTCAAAAATCTGCGGCGCCTTATTGGCTTTGGCCAACAGCGCTCCGGTGTAGTTCACCCCCAACTGAGGCCCAACCACCAGGATGTCATCCATATAGCGAACCAGGTATTCCGGCGCGATAATGTAATCAAGTTTGCGATTTTGCAGCCCTTGCTTCAACCGTGCAGTCGTCACATTCTCCAAACGCAGCTCAACACCGAGGTCACGAGAGACCTCCCCCAGGATTTCAAAAAGATAACCCGTCCATACACCCGGGGACTTTTCACAAATATAAGGACAAAGTGGAGTCGTCCCAATACGGATGATGCGCTTCTGATTTCGGTCAAATTCCTCTCGCGTCAGAGGAGAAGATGTTTTCTTTTCTGTTTTTTTAAGAGCACCGGCTTTAGGCACACCCATCCATCCTGGGTACTCAGCAATGTTCTTTTTAGTGATAGGGAACGTGGTGACACGAATCTTGCGTTCAACCGGATTCCCGTTCAACACTTTCACAAGTACCCGAACAGATTCACGCCCCAACTCCCCACAGAACTGAGCTGAATCAATAACCGTCAAACGATCTTCTCGAATATTTTCAACCGAAGCCGGATCCCCATCGAAGGTGGCGTGTCTGATTTCGGCTCTTTTCTTGGCGTAAAGTTCTTTGACTATCTCCAAACCACCACCGTCATTGACGGTCAAAATCAAATCGACACTGTCTTTGGCCGGAAAATCCTTCAGAAACTTTTTAACGGCCGCCTTGCCTGAATCAGGATCAACCGCCTGATAAACACCAACAACTTCAAAGCGGGCATTCTGACTTCTTAAAGAATCAAAAAAACCATCTACCCGCTCCGTGGTTGATGAAACCTGCGGATACTCAAAAACGACAATTCTAATTTTCTTTTCAGGTTTGAACAAACTTGTGATGAACTGCCCGTTGTCCCGCCCCGCATTGTAATTCGCACTCGTGACAAATGCAGTCAGATCACCATTCACGATATACTGATCGTAGGCTATGACCGGAATTTTCAGTTTATTTGCTTCTTGCAGACCGGAAGCCAGGGCCGAATTGTCAGTCGGTTGGATGACGATGGCATCCGGCTTTGTTTTTATGGCTTGTTGCAATTGATTGACCTGGTTTTCGATCCCGGCACGTCCTTCACCCGCCACATAGGGAGTCAGGGTGATGGAGTTTTTTCCTTTGTTTTCGCTATTGTATTTCTGAATCTGTTCTTCGAGGCCTTTGCGCATGGCAACCTGGCCTTCGATTTTCATACTCCAGTACAAAACGGCCACTTTCCAGTCCTTGGCATGCGCGACTGAAGACATCAGGGTAAATATGCAAAACAAGAATGAGTATTTCACGCTTTCATCGTAACCCGAAATATTTTCGAAATACAGGAATTAATAGATCTCTATGCGGTCGTTTTCTTTAAAACCGGAACCACTATGAATGATGGCAATAGAGCCGTCGGTTCCAAAGTAAGAAATCACTTCAAGCGTGCCCTTCAATCGACCGGGAGCGCGTCCAATATGCGTCCCACTTTCTGGATCGTAAATATCATTACCATCCTCGATCACCTTTAGAAGATCACCCATTTCCAAACCGGAAATCTTGCCAACATTCAGATAAATGCGATCTCCCTGTATTGCAGCAATACGACCTTCCCAGGAAATCTTCTCAAGCGCCGTTAATACCTGCGGAGAGAAATCCAAAAAAGCATCTTTAACAATAACATCGATCATATCAGGATTGTTTTGCAAAAACTTGTCAGTCTCCACTCTCTCACCAACTCGAACGCCTTGGTCTTTAAGAGTGACTGTCTTGATAGTGTTAAAAACTTCCTGACCACTGCGAGCTGTGACAACGCGAACTTGGGCCACGACTTCAAAACCCGTGGTCATTTGTCGAACAACACCTACGTTGTCAGCACTGCGCTTGACTCGCACATCCAGAACACGACCTTCCAAAACAGCATTAAAACCCAAGGCACCAGCAGCTTTGGATACTTCAGAAAGTTTATATCCTCCTGCGGGATCCATCATTTTGGTCAAATCAATATTTAGTTCTCGACTGTCCATAGCGATCAACTCGCCGGAACGATTTAAATCCGAAATAAAAGCTGCACGAGCACGATCCCGTACACTTTGGGGGCGTTTATCTGAAGAATCCAAAAATGGCAGAACCATCAAACGCTTGCGAGGCGAAGAATCATTCTTATAAGAGACCTGGTTGTCATCACGAACTTCGCGCTGAGGACCGCCACCGCGATCCACCGTCATACATCCCACCATGGACAAAACGGCCGTCAAAACCAAAAGCAATCTCACCAGAGCCTCCTTATTGCGCCAGCTTTAAAATAATTTCTTCGCGATCTTCAGATACTTTAACCAGTTTCTTGCCATTGACATCCAATGTCTCAAGCTTTGTGGCAAGCTCTGCTGCCGAAGCCGCAGTGTCCACTTCAAAACTGACAGAGTCAGAACTCACCAATCTCTCACGAATGTTTTTAACCTGAGTCAACTGGGAGCGAATGCGCTCTTTCAAAGCTTCCATCGAAGGCAGCGTATGCTTGCCAGTAACCGTCACGCGAATAACGGAAGTACCCACGGAACCTCTTTGCCAAGCTTCGAACACCTGGGAGGCCAGGTCGTTGGAAACCGCCTCGGCCACTTCGCGGATTTTTTTATCAACCGCACCTTCAAAGGAACCCTGCACATCGTAACGACGAGATACATCCGCAATCGGGCGGGCATTGCTCACCTGCAGGGCGGTCATGCGAACTTCCACTTTATAGCCGTTGCCTTTATCTGCTTTACTTAAAAAGATCTGGCCATCGATCAATACCGGTGCATTGAAGTACTGCGCAAAAAACTGCGCATCATCACCAGCAATTCTTTCATTCTGATAACTGCCGGGAACATTGATTCCCAAACCCGATTCGACGGGCTTGATCACATAAAAACCGCTTTTCAAAAAAGAACCGCGAAGGGCTTCTTCAATGGTGCGATTTTGTTTTACCAGAAAGCCTTGATTCTTGTCCGAAGACGCCTGCCACCAACGGTAACTGCGCCCTTCAACACGATCCACAACGCTGATCACCGGCAATACCACCGGAATGGTGTCGTTTTCGTTCAAAAGTGAATTCACCTGCAAAAGCTGTTTCAGATCCGTCAGTGACACTTTCATGTTCACTGTCATCTTGTATTCTTCACCTTCCTGAGTGATCGGTGAAGGCTTCACGAATGGAATATAACGGGGCGAAAGCTTGATCACTTTATTCGCGATCAAGGTTTTGTTTTTGGAGTATCGTTCCTCGCCAATCAAATCCTTGATAACTTCCTCGGAAATCTTTTGCGAAGCTTGATTTTGAATATCCGCCTTTGCAGCCTGCGGAGTTGTTTGCTTGGAAGTTCCGGCGAAGTTACGCTCCAGAAGATCCGCTTGTTGTGCAAATACGATAGAAGAAAACATCACGAAGAAAACAATCAAAGATGCAAAACGCATTTTCCTTACCTCAATTCAATAAAATCCGTTCGCCCAAACAAGGAATGGACGCCTTCAAAGAACTCATTGCTGACATTCACACCGGATATATCGCCTACTTCCATCATCACACGGCGACGGACGTCGGGTATATCAATTTCCAGACTTACTGCCGTTGGACCGGGATTATCCTTCATCAATAAACTCAAACTCTGATAATCCTGGTGCGGGATGCGATCCAGCCTAAAGACCATACGTTTGGTTTTCTTTAAAATATCCTCTAACGGCGACACTGAATCCACCATGATCTTTGCCACCCCTTCCTCGACCTCAAGACCACCGCCGATCAACATCGGACGCTCATCTTTCAGCATCTCACCATTCTTGGCAAAAGCATCGGGGAAGATCACCAACTCCACCGCCCCGGTCAGATCCTCGATCTTACCGAAAGCCATGCGGGTTCCTTTTTTCGTGATCAACTCACGCAACTCAGTGATGAGGCCGGCGACGATCACACGCTTTTTCGCAGCATCGCGGTTTTTCCAGTCTTTCTTGGCAGCCTGCATGGCTTCCCATTCAGGTGAACCCTGAGCTGGCATCTGGGCTGGCAAATCCACGACTTTACATGTCGTAAAGATCTCAGAAAGTGTATCAAAACCCTTCAACGGGTGATCACTCAGATAGAAACCCAAAACTTCTTTTTCGTAAGCCAGAGTCGCTGTACGGTTCCAGGATTTTACCTCTTCCAGTTTAACAATAGTTTCTGTAGAAGGCCCCAGATCAAACAATGACGACTGCCCCAGCTCACGGTCTTTTTGCAAACCTTGAGCCCGATCCAGGAATTTCTGATAACCACCAATCAATTGAGCACGATGCGCACCGAACCCATCGAAGGCACCAGCTTTAATCAAACACTCGATCACTTTTTTATTCACGCGACGAAGATCGATCGCATTGAAAAATTCATCCAGAGAATTGAACTTCTTGTCGGGCATGTTTTCACGGGCTTCAACAATGGCTTCAACCGCATTTTGCCCAACACCCTTGATCCCGCCCAGACCGAAGTAAACTTCGTCCCCATGGGCACCAAAGAAATATTCCGAGAAATTCACATGCGGGGATTTAACCGTGATTCCACGTTTTGCCGCATCCTTGGAGTACTTGACGATTTTATCCGTATCAGACAACTCGGTGGAAAGAAGTGCAGCAAAGAACTCAACAGGATAGTGGCACTTCAACCAGGCCGTCTGTAACGTAACAACGGAGTAAGCAGCGGCATGGGATTTATTGAAACCGTAATCCGCAAACTTATACATCAGATCAAACAACTCAGAGGAACGATCTTTGTTGTGACCTCTTTCGATCGCACCCTTCATGAAACGTTCACGGTGCTGATCCATCTCCTCTTTGATCTTCTTACCCATCGCACGACGAAGCATATCGGCTTCTCCGAGAGAGTAACCGGCGATTCGCGAGGCGATACCCATAACCTGTTCTTGATAAACCATGATCCCGTAGGTCTCAGACAAGACCTCACGAGTGTCTTCCAGAAGATATTCAACCGGCGCTTTACCGTGTTTACGATCTGTAAAGTCAGGAATATTTGCCATCGGACCCGGACGGTACAATGATGTGATCGCAGTGATATCGGCAAATGACGATGGACGGATTTTTCGAGTGGCATCGGTGATGCCCTCACCCTCGAACTGGAACACCCCTGCAGTATCACCACGTGACATCATTTCAAAGGTGGCAGTATCGGTCATCGGAATCATGCGTGACGTGATCGCCTTGCCACGATTCTTTTTGATATGTTTCAACGCCATGTTGATGTGAGTCAGCGTCTTCAACCCCAGGAAGTCGAATTTGATCAAACCGATTTTCTCGGCATGCTTCATGTCGTATTGAACGACCTGCTCGCCATCAGCGCCTTTATAAAGCGGTGCGTGTTTTACCAACTGACCGTCACCGATGATAACACCGGCCGCATGGATCCCTGCGTTTCGAACCATACCTTCCACACGCTGTGCAAGATCGATCAGAGTCGCAACCGTTGGATTCATCTCCATCATCTCAGTCAGACGAGGTTCCATCTCAAGAGACTCTTTCAAACTGATCCCCAATTTATCCGGAATCAGCTTTGTCACTTGATCCACCTCAGCGAAAAGCATTCCCAATACACGACCCACGTCTTTCAGAGCGGCACGAGTCTGCAACTTACCGTAGGTGATGATCTGAGAAACTGAAGCCTGACCGTATTTCTCGGTCACATAACGAATCACTTCCTGACGACGATCCTGACAGAAGTCGATATCGAAGTCGGGCATGGAGATACGTTCCGGATTCAGGAAACGCTCAAACAGAAGGAAATTTGGGAGTGGATCCAAATCCGTAATTTTTAATACATATGCAACCAGAGAACCCGCACCGGATCCACGGCCTGGTCCCACAGGGATGTCGTGATCCTTTGCCCAGCCGATGAAATCCTGGACGATCAAGAAGTAACCGTTAAACCCCATGCGATCAATGATACCCAGCTCATAATCCAAACGAGCAAAGTAGTCCGGCTTTTTCTCTTCAGGGACAGCCTCCCCGCGTTCTGCAGCCTCTTCAAAGCGCTGCAACAGGCCTTCTTTTGAACGACGGGCAATGTCTTCTTTCAAAGTCACGCCTTCGTCAGTGGGGAATGTTGGCAAGTGATAAATGGGCTTGCCAGCGTCGTCCTTAAGTTTGAATTTCACATCGCAGCGCTCGGCGATTTGCAAAGTGTTACTGATGGCCTCTGGAATATCAGAGAACAATTCAACCATTTGCTCTGGTTTTTTAAAATAGAACTCATCCGTTCCCAAACGGAAACGACCTTCATCACTCAAAGTTTTATTGGTTCCGATACAGATCAAAACCTCTTGGGCGATCTGATCGTCCTGAGTCATATAATGAACATCATTACTTGCCACCACAGGGACGCCCGTGATTTTTGAAGCTTCCAAAAGGAAGGGATTGATCTGATCCCACTCTGGAACGCCAGTGCGGCACATTTCCAGATACAGACGATCATCAAAGATTTCTTTCAGTTGGCGGATCTTGCCCAGAGCTGCATCCGCGCCTTCTTTCATAAAGGCTTCAGCAACCTCACCACGCAATCCACCCGTCAAACAGATCAAATCAGAATTGTATTCTTTGATAACTTCGTAATCGATACGCGGTTTCCAGTAAAAACCTTCCTGATAGCCGATCGTCGAAAGCTTACAAAGATTTTGATAGCCCTTGGTATTTTGCGCAAGGAAGACCAGACGGCGCGGCCCTTGAGCGACCTGATCACGGTCTTGTTTTTTTTCCAAACGCGAACCCGGAGCAAGATATGCATCCAAACCCAATAGTGGTTTTACGTTGTTATCCTTGCAGGCAAAGTAAAACTCAACAGCACCAAACATGTTGCCGTTATCTGTTAACGCTGCCGCAGGCATGTTCATGGCAGCCGCTTTTTTTGCGATTGCTTTAACTCGGCAGGCAGCCTCTAAAAGGGAGTATTCTGAATGGGTGTGCAGATGAACAAAAGACATGCTAAATTCATATCTTAGCCACGTCGTTTATTCAAATTAGGAGCCTTGCGTTAACCCCTCTGGGGGAGTAAGTTTTTGCTCATCTTTGCCTTGACTCTGATAGCGCCAAAACTGAGGCAACAAAAAGCCTGTTAAAACGACCATGACAGCACAAATCAATCCACCACTCGCAACACTGACAGGCACGGAATACTTCGCTGCCACCCAACCCGCACGGGCATTTCCCAATAGCGGCCCCGACATATACGAGATCATTTCAATTCCTGACAACCGGCCGCGCAGGTTGTTGGGAACTGTCTGATTCCAAATGATTCCTCTAAACAAGCCACTCATCATATCCGCAGCACCGGCCAATGCTAAAAACAAAACGGCCACCCAAAGATTCTGAGCAAATCCCACTCCGATGATGAACACCGCCCAAAGAGTTGCCGCAATCACCACCGCACGGCCGTGATGCCGAACCTTTCCGGTCCAACCACTGAACAAAGTCATTATCAAAGAGCCCACGGCCATCGCAGAAAACAAAGCTCCTGCTGCTGTGGCTCCTCCCCAATTTTCAGACATGGCCGGAAACAATGCGACAGGAAATGCAAATACCATCGCAACAATATCGATCACATAGGTACCGACAAGTTCGGGTTTTGAAAGGGCATATTTAAGTCCGACCTTGGCATCTTCCAACGGGGATTCATTCCGCTTTTCAGGAGCCGGCATACGACTCATCATATACAAAGCAACAAAGGCTGCTGCAAAACTGACAACATCAAAAAAGTAAGCGCCTTTAACGCCAAACTTCGCAATCAACACACCCCCCAGGGCCGGCCCCACGATGGCACCTGCCGCCCAACGAAAACTTCCCAGTGCACCGATGGCCGGATAATCCTCGGGCTCAACAATTTTTTGAGTCATGGCCTCCATCGCAGGACGATGAAACCCCAGAACAGACTGAAAGATCGCAACTAAAACAAAGATCAACGGCACTGATGGTTTTTCCCGACACGCATTCAAGGCCTGAGCCAGAATAATCAATGTCATGATGATTTCTGAAGTCAGCAGCAGCTTTCTGCGATCAATGCGATCGGCGAAAGTTCCGCCTAAAATTCCAAACACCAGAACTGGCAACAGTTGGACCAAACCCAACATCCCCACCAGCCAGTTGTCTTTGGTCAACTCATAGACCTCATAGGGAATCGCCACATAAGTCACCATGCTCCCCAAAAGAGAAACCATCTGTCCAAAATAAAGAAGCCGGAAATCACGATATTTACGAAGGGGAGCAACATTAATAAGCATTGCTCATTCTATTGCGACTTCACATTTTTCGCAAGAACGCTTAACAGAAGTAAACTCGTGATTCTAGATTGCCAAGGACCGCAAGCTCACACCTTCTGGCACCGTCGCCTGATCCACGCTCAGCCGATCCTTCAATACAGGAATGATCACGGTTTTATCGCCTTGCCCGCCGTTGAGGATAATTTTAATTTGAACCCCCTCTACGCCACTCGGCTCAGAACCACCGTCGATATTCCACAGAGTTGCGATGTCACGGGAGATTTCAATTTTATCACTGCCAGCCAGGTTTGGATTTTTCTCCATCTCAACCGAAAGAACGCTGACCCCGAAGCCTTCTGCCACGGCCATATCTATTTGCAGACGTTGATAGAATTTACTGACGATTCCCATCTTCACCAGAGCCGCCTTCATTTTACCAGCATCTGGCGACACAAAGTCCTGATCCCGGGTACTATCGGTCCCAATCACACCAATATATCTTTGCGGCAGAGTCGAATTCGGAACATCCAACACAAAGGGATGCTGCACCTGAGGATTTTCAGAGAAAGAGTTAAAGGATATAATCAAATAACCAGTGGCAACATCGTAAATTCGGTAACCCGTGGCAGCGCCACAGCACTGCGAAAGCCCCGTGGTGACCAGTCCAAATTCATGATCGTAGTTGATCAACGTGGCTTCTTCGGTTTTCTTCCATGCTGGGGTTTTTAGATTCTCCCCGGTGACGACTTCCATTTTGAGTTCACCGAAAATACCATCTTGATCCAGGGAATAATTGGTTTTAAGCCTGCTATCAACCAGGAACAAACTTTGCGTTGAGTCCTGATTGTAGCGAACCAGCATTTCGTAATTTTGAATGGCCTTACGAACCTGACGAAGATTGTTTAAATCCGTGACGTAGCCGAATGCCGAAGTGCCGGCGGTTTGAAAGAAAATCTGAACTGCGGCGAAAGAAACACTGGTTACGGCAAGGGCAACGAACACCACCCATTTTAAGCGTGTCACCTTTAAGCGAATCACCGTGGACCTCCATCTTTTGAGAATGAATCTACTCTCCTTAGGTTTATCGAAATCAACCCGTGGCAGTAGATCCAAAGTCAAAAGACACTATTCCCACTCGATAGTTCCCGGAGGCTTACTGGTCACATCATAAACGACGCGATTCACACCCTTCACCTTGTTGGTGATCAAATTTGATACTTCACGAAGGAAGGCAAATTCAAAAGGATACCAGTCAGCTGTCATGCCATCACTGGAGGTCACCGCACGCAATGCAAGAACATGATCGTAGGTTCTGGAGTCGCCTTGTACACCGACAGTCTTAACCGGCAGAAGCACACAGAATGCCTGCCAGATCTTTTCATACAGGCCGTGCTTGCGAAGTTCAGAAATGTAAATATCATCGGCCTCTTTCAAAATGCGCAATTTCTCTGGTGTCACTTCACCCAGAACACGAATTGCCAATCCCGGCCCTGGAAACGGGTGACGCCACAATAGCTCTTTTGAAAGCCCCAATTGCGCACCCATAGCGCGAACTTCGTCTTTAAAAAGCTCACGCACCGGTTCCAGCAATTTAAGATTCATTTTCTCCGGCAAGCCACCCACATTGTGATGAGATTTGATTGTGACACTTCCGCCAATTGACGAGATGCTTTCAATCACATCCGGATACAGAGTCCCTTGCGCAAGCCACTTGATTGGCAATGACTTATCATAGCTTTTATCAAAGACTTCAATAAACACCCGGCCAATGGCTTTACGCTTGTCTTCAGGATCCGTTTTACCGGCCAGTGCAGTCATGAACTCCTGAGTCGCATCGACACCACGAACATTCAAACCAAGACCTTCATAGTTTTTCAAAACGGATTCGTATTCATTTTTTCGCAGCAAACCGTTATCCACAAACACACAGTGAACACGGTCCGCACCCAGAGCTTTGGTTAGCAAAGTCGCGACCACGGTGGAATCTACGCCGCCACTTAAGCCCACCAAAACGTGATCCTGGGGTTGGACTTTCTTGCGGATGTCGTCCATCAAGTGATCCTTGATATGAGGAGCATCCCAGTCAGCAGGGGCGTGACACATTTCCGTCGTGTAGTATTTTAACAAATCCAATCCGTGCTCGGTATGAGCCACTTCCGGATGAAACTGAACTGCCAGGACATTTTCTCCGCGCATGGCCGCCGGATGATCGCCATCAGAATTTGCGATGACTTTAAAGCCCTCAGGGACCGCCTCAACGACGTCACCATGGCTCATCCAAACTTTCTGCTTTTGCGGAACGCCCTTTACGACTTCCGTCCATGTTACATAATTCAATCCATACTCACGATGCTGGGCTTTTGCAACACGACCACCCAATGAGTGAGTCAGCAATTGCATCCCATAGCAAACGCAAAACAAAGGACTTATGTTACGAAGTTCCTGGATATCTCGTTGCGGAGCTCCAGTCTCATAAACTGAATTAGGTCCGCCACTTAGAATGATTCCATAAGGTTTCTTTTTAAGAATTTCTTCTGTTGGATATTTATAGGAATGAATTTCCGAATAATATCCCATTTCACGTAAACGGCGCGCAATCAACTGTGTGAATTGCGAACCAAAATCCAAAATTATAAATCCACGCAGCATAATAATTAACTTTCAATTCTGTAGTTCGGAGCTTCTTTGGTGATACTGACATCATGAACGTGCGACTCACGCAGACCCGCTGCGCTGATTTGAACAAATTTTGCACGCGCCTGAAGCTCATCAATATTTCCAGCTCCCAAATAGCCCATACCAGATTTCAAACCACCGACCAGCTGATGGATAATTCCGCTTGCGGGTCCCTTGTAGGCCACCTTGCCTTCGATGCCTTCAGGAACCAGCTTTTCATTGTCTTCTATATCCATTTGACCGTAGCGATCCTTGGAACCCTTGGCCATAGCACCCAGCGAGCCCATGCCGCGATAAACTTTGTAACTGCGCCCCTGGAAAAGAATTGTTTCGCCTGGGGATTCTTCGGCACCAGCAAGAAGATTTCCGATCATCACCGTGTTCGCACCCAATGCCAGAGCTTTCGTAATATCGCCGGAAAACTTAATACCACCATCAGCAATGATTGTTTTTCCTTTGGCTTTGGCAATACGTGCGCAATCCATCACCGCAGATATCTGAGGCATACCAACACCTGCCACCACACGCGTGGTGCAAATACTGCCAGGACCGACCCCCACTTTGACAACGTCAGCACCCGCTTCAATCAGAGCTTTGGTACCATCAGCAGTCACCACATTACCGGCAACCACAATCACGTCTTTAAATTTTTTGGAAACATGCTTCACCATGTCCACGACATTTTTTGAATGTCCATGAGCCGTGTCCACACAAAGAACATCCACGCCCGCCGCGACAAGTGCTTCTGCACGCTCCGCAGAATCAGTACCCACACCGATCGCCGCACCCACGAACAAACGGCCGTGATTATCCTTGGTCGCCTGCGGATAATTTCTGGCCTTTTCGATATCCTTGATAGTGATCAGACCTTTTAACTTTCCTTTGGCATCAACCACCGGAAGTTTTTCAATACGATGCTTTTGCAGAATTTTTTTAGCTTCATCCAGAGTCGTTCCCATTTTCGCCGTGACCAGACTTTCCTGAGTCATTAGATTGCGAATGGGTTGATTAAAGTTTTCTTCAAAACGCAGGTCGCGATTTGTTAAAATCCCCACCAACAATCCATCTACTGTAATCGGCACACCGCTGATGGAATACTTTTCCATCAAATCCAAAGCCTCTTGCACCAAATGATCCGGCCCCAAGGTCAGCGGGTCCATGATCATACCGCTCTCGTATTTTTTTACCTTTTCAACTTCCAGGGCCTGTTTATCAATTGTCAGATTTTTATGAATAATTCCCAGGCCACCGAATTGCGCCATCACCCGCGCTGTGCGATTTTCAGTCACCGTATCCATCGCAGCAGATATGACTGGCGTGTTTAAATATTTGTCGCGGGCGAAAAAGCTGCGTGGAACCACTTCCGTCGGTGTGATTTCAGAAAATTGAGGAAGCAGCAAAATATCATCAAATGTCAGTGCAAAAGGGATCTCACGTTCCATATAAAACTCCTGTGAATATTCTGTGTTGAATCAATGCAGAGTTCAACAAGAACACCATCAGGAATCTGTCAGGAAATTGACCAAAGTCGTGGCTTATTCGTACCAGGTTTTATAGAGCAAATAGTTGTCCGCTGACTTCTCCAGCAATGCGACCTCTTCATCGGATAATGCGCGCTTTACCTTGGCCGGACGTCCCACGACAAGACTGCGGGGAGGAATCTCGGTCCCTTCGGTCACGAGGGAGCCAGCACCGATCAGGCAATGATCGCCAACTTTAACTCCATCCATAACAATAGAACCCATACCCACAAGTGTTGCCCGGCCAATCTCACAGCCATGCAACATCACCAAGTGACCAATAGTCACACGATCGTGCAAAGTGGTTCCATACTTTCCGTATGTGCCATGAATGACACTGCCATCCTGAACATTCACTTCTTTGCCAATTTTTATCGGCATGACATCACCGCGAACGGTGACATTGTACCAGATCGAGGAGCCTTCCCCGATTTCCACATCACTGATGATGCGCGCGTTGTCTGCAATAAAAACTTTTTCAGCCACAACCGGTTGTTTACCGCGTGCCTTAACAAATGGACTGCTCATATAAACCTCAGGAAACAATGCTATCACAGCTCTGTATTGATTTGCGAAAATTTTCGTTTCTCGGCTTGCGATGCATTTTTGGGATCCGAGGTCACCAGACGAAAACCCACCTGAGGCGAGCCACTCCAGATATCCCCATGACGTCGAGCCGCAGGATCCAGGTTGGAACAATAAGCGTCGGTGCACAAATAAGATCCACCTTTTTGCACACGCTTTTTCAAAGAAGGATCCAGCTCATTTTCAGATTTATCAGGCCCACGGGGATTTCGCACCACCGCCTGTTTTGCAAACTCCCTGAAGTAGTCATCCCGATACCAGTCCGAGACCCACTGCCAGACGTTTCCAGTCATATCAAAAAGTTCATAGCCGTTCGGTGGAAAACTCCCCACCGGAGACAATCCTTTAAACCCATCTTCTGCAGAGTCAAAATAAGGGAAATTCCCCTGCCAGGTGTTCGCCATGAATTTGCCGGCGGGGCGAAATTCAGTTCCCCAACTAAATGGCATACGATCCAGACCTCCGCGTGCCGCGAACTCCCACTCGGCTTCAGTGGGCAGTCGTTTTCCACGGAACTTCGCATAGGCTTCAGCATCCGTATAGGAAACATGAATGACAGGCATCAACTCACGTCCCCGCAAATCACTTTGCGGTCCTTCAGGATGTCGCCAGTTGGCACCCGGTTGCCAGCGCCAATAAGCAGAACCACTGATGCCCACATCAGCGCGCTCAATCCTTGGACTGAAAATGATCGAACCGGGCTCCAGCAACTCCGGTGGAAGATCCGGATGATCTTTTGGATCCAGTCTTCTTTCGGCAATGGTGATGTAACCGGTTTCATCGACAAATTCTGCAAAATCCTGATTTGTGACCAGATATTGATCCATCCAAAATCCATCCACCTGAACACGATGAACCGGCTGCGCATCCAGAACTGATTTATTTGCACTGCCCATCCAAAATTCACCTCCCGGAATCCAAACCATGCTTTGGCGGAAATTGGGATTTAGAGGACTCATGACAAACTCTTCGGGAATCTCACTTTCTTCCAAAGTCGATACGTCCCCACGAACATCTGTTTCCTGCAGTTTCAAATTTCGCTTTTCAAAAAACGCCGAGCCTCCAGTGAAGAGCACGGCAAATACAACCAGAATGGGAAATAAAATAAGACGGCGGGACATCAATGGTTTCATGATCGAAGCCTTTCCAGTCAGAACCTTGAAAGATCTTCTTATTTTCCCGCCCGGGAATTTTTAGGTAAATATTTATTCCGACACAAACCAGACTAGATCACCGGCCTGCATTGACGTTCCTGCCGACGGTCCCAGGATTCTAGTCGGGCCTCTTTCAATACAAACAACCAAAATCTTCTGCGACTCACGAATCCCGCTTTCGCGGATTGTTTTTCCGACATAAATATCATCAGCCTGAACAACAAACGAACCCATGCGATACTTGGGCGCTTCAGCTTCAGAGCTTAAACTTGCGCGCTCTTGTTCGACTTTATGATTCAGATCCTGCAGTTCCGAATCACTGCCGAAGCAAACAATCTTGTCATAGGGCCATAGCAGGAAATTTCCCGAAGGCGCAAAAAATCTGCGCGAACCGCGTATGATAGAAGCGATCGTCACACTGTAATTTTCCTTGAACTTCAGATCGCGCAAGGTTTTTCCCGCCCAGTTTGAATCAATTGCCACTTCAATCACACTGATTGATGCATCCCAAGGCAACGCCAACTGAGTGATTTCATCGCGCTTGGAGATTTCCTCGCGCTCACGCTCCGTCAGATTCGACAAAAACTCACCCTCAAAGAACTTGTAAAACACTTCCCCGTAGCGATATGCAAGAACACCCATAACCAGAATCGCACCAAAAAGAGCTCCCGACGCGACCTTCAAAGACACAAACTGCGCCACCATCACCGACAGTAAAATTATGGCAAGCAGAACCCGAACGACTGTCACCACCGGAATCAGACGGCGCAAACGCGCCATGACATCCAGGTCCTGAGTCAGCTTTTTCGCCGGACGTCCCTTTACCAATCCCCAGAAAAACGGAACTGACACCACCATACACAAGCCCAATGTGAAGCCTTGAATATGTCTGAAGTCCGGAAGAATCATGCGCAAAAATTCAGTCGCATAAAGTTTAAAACCAAACGCCAAGGCCACGATCACCACTGAATTCAGAATAACTTTCATTCCGTAGGCTTCAACCAGCAAAGAGGCCACAGTGCGACTGCCCTGTCTTTCAAATGTCGATTTATAATTATCGAGAACCTTTTTAAATCTGTCAGGAAGAATTTGATCCACACGCTCAGAACACCAGGAGGAAGACTTGATCAAATAAGGTGTCGTGAAAGTCGTGACCGCGGAAACCGCCACTGCCAGTGGATAAATAAAATCACTGGTTACCTTTAAGGTCATCCCCAGAGAGGCGATGATAAACGAGAACTCCCCGATTTGCGCCAAACTCATCCCTGACTGCATGGAGATCTTGCGACTTTGTCCGGAAAGCAACGCCCCCAAGTAAGTGCTGATAAATTTACCGAATATAGTCACGGCCGTCAGAAGCAAAATCAGCCCCGGCTTTTCAACGATGATTTTAGGATCAATCATCGTTCCGACCGAAACAAAGAAGACCGCGGCGAAAAGATTTTTCACCGGATTGATCAGCTTTTCAACACGATGACCTTCTGGTGTTTCAGCCAGCAAGGACCCCATTACAAAGGCCCCCAGTGCCGGAGAAAAACCCGCCAGTGAAGAAATCGCCACCATCATAAAACACAGAGCGATGGAAACGATCAAAGTGATCTCTTCCTCCATGAGGTTGCGAATTTTTCTTAAGAATGCCGGCAAAAGAAAAATTCCCACCACAAACCACAAAAGGATAAAGAAAACCATCCTGAAGGTGACGGACGCCAACGTTCCCATGTTCAAACCTTCACTTAACGCCAGCGAAGGCAACAAGACCAGCAGCAGGACCGCCACAATATCTTCAACAATCAATATACCAAACACCAGCTCCACAAATCGCTGGCCCTTCATATTCAGTTCCTGAAAAGCGCGAACGATGATCGTGGTGGAGGAAATTGAAAGGACCCCACCCATGAACAGACTGTCGATCGAATTCCAACCAATCAGACGGCCAACCATATAGCCAAGACCGACCATGAAGATGACTTCAAAGACCGCTGTGAAACCAGCAGATCCCCCGACTTTAACAAGCTTCTTGAAGCTGAACTCCAGCCCCAGGCCGAACAACAGGAATATAACACCGATCTCCGCCCACGTGGAAAGACTCGCTTTATCCTGAATTGTCGGTAGATAAGGAAAATGCTGACTGACCAGGAAACCCGCAACGAGGTAACCCAACACCACTGGTTGGCGAAGTTTTTTGAAAAGCAGTGTAACCAGGGCTCCCACTACCAGGATGATGCCAAGGTCGTATATCAATGGAGGCAAATGAATCATGCCCTATTGTTTCAACAACAGGGCCATTACACAATTTGCAGTACAGCAATTTGGTGCTTTTTTTTAGTTTAGATATCTGGGCTTTTCGCCAGACATGTTTTGGAGTACGTGGGAATTGCTTTCCACGGTCGCATTCATGATTTTTGAACGACCAATGTAGTTTCTAGTCGCAAAAATAGGCGTGCCCAAATGCAAGCAAAGAGACATCGCTTCATCAGCACGCACTTTAATTGAATTTGTTTTTGGATGGCCGGTCAAATAAAGACGAACGTACTGACTCGCCCCCTTGATTTCCACAAACACCGCCTGACGGACTTCTATCCCCAATGATTGCATCAAAAGCTCAGTGAACTTGTGCGGAGTCGACTCGGCAATGCTTTTATTCGATTGTGACAAAGCCACACCCGCTTCAATCGGAGAAACTGCCACCGGCAGAGTATGGGAATGCGATTCGTCTTTTAACAAAAGAAAAGGACGGGAAATATCACCCGTCACAGAAAGACCATATGGAAACAAGCGCACCAAGTCGTCCTGATGGAAAGTTTCCTCGTCGCCGGATTCCTCCGCGAAAATGATTTGTGCTTTCAGATTTTGAAAATCTAAAACTTCTTCTTTCATTACTGAACCAACTCTCCATGAAAGGTAGCCGGGAAGGCACGCGTGATACGCACATCGACCGTTTTACCGATCAAATCCGGTGAACCTTTCAAGTGCACCAGTTTATTCCCCGTGGAACGACCGTGAACTTTACCTTCTTCACGATCTGTGTTTTCAACCAGAACTTTCATAATCTGACCTTCGTAACGTTTTACCAGTTCGAAGGACATTTTATCATGCATATCAAACAAACGATTCAAACGCTCCGTCTTAACCTCTTCCGCAATTTGATCTTCAAACTTTGCAGCTTTGGTGAACGGACGAGGGGAATATTTGAAAGCAAAAATAGTTTCAAAACCACCCTCTTGAACCATCTTCATTGTATCCTGGAAGTCCTCTTCAGTCTCACCCGGGAAACCCACGATGATATCTGTTGAGAACACCACATTAGGAATCGACTTGCGCAGCATTGCGATCTTTTCCAGATACTCTTCACGAGTGTAAATACGATTCATACGCTCCAGGACACGCGTGCTGCCGCTTTGGAATGGCAGATGGATGTACTCCATGATCTTGTCCTGATGTTTTGCCATCGTGTCCGCCAGCTTCTGATTGAAATCTTTTGGATGAGATGTGGTAAAACGAATTCTTTCAACATCCGTCTCAGTGGCAACCTTCGCCATCAAATCAGCAAAATCCACATCGCTGTCAGAATATGAATTTACGTTTTGCCCCAGCAAAGTAACTTCTTTCATCCCGCGTTTCACCAGGTGACGGATGTCCGTCAGAATGTGTTGCAAGGGACGGGATTTTTCACGACCGCGAGTGTACGGAACCACGCAGAAGGTACAGAAATTATCGCAACCCTTGGTGATGTTAACAAACGTCGCCACACCTGGATTACGAACCATGGTTTCAATGTGATAAGGGGCGCGGTGCTGAAACTTCGCATTGATGCGCTTTTCGCGATCCATGAAGCTGTCTGCAACCAAGTACGGAAGACTGTCGATTTGATCCGTACCAAATACGAAGTCGATCATCGGTTGGTTCTTGATTAGATTTTCTTTTTCCTGCTGACCCACACAGCCGCCAACACCGATTCGCAAGTCAGGATTTTTTTCTTTCATTTTTCTGAAAGTTCCGACTTCGGAATAAACTTTATGAACCGGTTTTTCACGCACACTGCAGGAGTTGATGATGATCAAAGACGCGTCTTCAGGCTTATCCACGGGCGCAAAGTTTTGCATCTCTAAAAGAGAATACATGCGTTCCGTGTCGTTCACGTTCATCTGACATCCGTAAGTGGAAATATAGACACCACGGCCCTGACCAACATCTTGATTAATGCCTTCAATTTGCTTGGTGATTTCAGGAATTTGGCTCACTTCATCCACTGTCTTACCTCTTGTGTCATCAAAGAAAGTGAGTTATAGAGGAGCACTTTAGAAATGTCAAAGTTCGAGGAGCCTCTTGCTATGAATCCAAGACTGAAAAATTCCAAAAAATGGACTAATTTTCCCAAAGAGTACTCAAATCAAATTCAGACGGTATTTAACGAAAATTTCGCTCAATACCTAGAGAATGCAGAGCTGATTATCGAAGGTCGTATCTACACCGAAGAGATAGTGCTGCGCGTCGGATATCATGAGGACGGCCGCCTGGCTCAGGCAAATTTTGAAGTTTCCATGAATTACTCTCAGGAACAACAAGATGCCATCACTCGTATTCACAACTGCGTGGACGCTGCTGCCTCCATGATGGTGGAATACTTTGAAAACGACGGCGAAGTGGACTTCCCGTACGTTTGGAAGGAAATCCCATTCCAGGGTAAAAAGCTTTACGTGCAATTCACGACTGAAAACTCCAACCTTGAAGCGGAAGCCAATAAACTCTTGGGCGTGGAAGACGACAGCATCGTTTATGAGGAATCGGAATCCGAAGATGCCCTGACTCGCGCAGAACAAAGCGAAGAGCTAAGCCCACCGCGAGACGACGAAGACTACGAAGATCACGGTGAAGAGTCAGAGTCGATTGAAGAAGACGATGACGACAATAAGGGTCCAAAAATGTTCAGCGGAAACAAAAAGAAGCTCCATTAGGAGCTTTTTTTTCGCCTCAAATCTGCTTCCAACATCCCCAGAAACTAAAAAGGCTCACCCCACATGGTGGAAGCGAGCCTAACCCCTCGATGAGAGATATTTAATTCAGACTAAAGATCTTGAACGCGAGCAAAGATTGCTGGAACTTCACTAAGGTTGTTCTTAGCGCGCATGATGATTTGGATAGCGTCTTTTTGAAGAAGCTTGCCTTGAGCCATTTTCTCACAAAGAAGACCTTCCAAAGGATCTGTGATCTCGTAAACTTCTTTGTATTGTGGCCATAGGTTTTTGATGTCGTTAGAACCACCCATGCAAAGTGGGATGTAATGGTCAATTTTGAAATCCTGACGATTCATCTGACGAGTGTGGAAACCCAACTGTTGATCGTATGCTGCGAAACGACCTTTTTTAGTTTGAGTATCAACGTTGCGCTCGCAATAGTTGATTTGCTCTGGGTAACGGTGCTCCGTCGGACGATTGCACAACGCACCAGGAGTCAGATTTTGATCTGGTCCAACTGGATAGTTATCTTGTGCAAAAGATGACAAGGAAACGACTAGAATCGCGCAAAGAACGAATAGGTTCTTCATATATCTCCAAATAGTCTGCCATTAAAACTGGTGGCAGGTAGAAACGTCGGACCATATTTCCGACATATATTTAGTGTTCAACTTGCGGCTACTGCTACCAATCCCATTTCCAGATTGCAATTCAAATTTGTACCACAAAATTTCGTGACGCGCCCCTGAATACTCTGCGACCCCAAATTAACATTTGTAAATCATCAATTCCCTTAACATTTCCCCAAAAACCGCCGGATTTTCATATGTTTATGCAGCGTGTAATTTGGCCAAAAAAAAGCCCCACTCCAAGAGTGAGGCCATCTTTAGCGTGCCGGAAAATTCGTTTTAACAAGGTGCCAGGAGGAAGCTGTACTGAAGGTACAGCGACGACGCAGCAACGCAGGTAAAACGGATTTGCTGGTGCGCCCTAGTACTCGTCGTCGTCTGAAACAGAACCACCCGAGTCGCCCATTCCGCGCACTTCTTCGATAAACGCGTTCGTATCCTCTTCAAATTCCCCTTCACCAGCTGATTCATCGATCTCAAGCTCTTGGATCGCAGCCAGGAAGTCCTTCTCAGTGCGAAGGTCACGGCGGATCATCTCAAGGAATTTATCCGGATAACGAGACGTCAATTCCTCAACGTAACGCTCCAGTTTTCCATCAGTAAGGATTTTCTTACGAACTTGGATTTTCTTCCAGAACAACAGGTAGTGATAACGGCAGTACACATCAACCACAGCCACTTGATCGCAATCGCGAGCACGGCAGTAGCGGCGACCTTCAGCATCCGTCAAAACGATCTCTTCGTCAGATTTGTCTTTCTCTTCCGCTGTCCAGTCCTCGATGACTTCGATTTCCTCTTCGGATTCCTCGACAGCCTTCAATTCCTCTTCGTACTCACCAATTTCGTCGCCCATCATGGCGTCGTCATCAGCGATAAAGTCGTCATCCATGTCGGATTCTTCTTTTTCCTTTTTGCCTTTACCTTTTTTCGGTGCTTTCGCATCTTTCTTAGGCGCTACGGCTTTTTCAGGAACAGGGGCTGGTGCCGCCTTCTTTTCGACTTTTTCCTTTTTGGAAACTTCGGCTTTAGTTTCTTTCACTTCCTTTACGGATTTCGCGGAAACTTTCGCTTTCGGTTCAACTTTGGCTTCGACTTTTTTCTTAACTTCCGGCTTTTTAGGAGCTGCCTTTACAGGTGCTTTCTCGGCCTTCTTTTTAACTACAGTCTTAGGCGCTGCCTTTTTAGGGGCTGGTTTAGACGCAGCTTTTACCGGCGCTTTTTTAGCGGGTTTGGCTGGAGTCTTTGCTGCGGGCTTCTTTTTTACGATTTTTGCCATAGTTTTACCTAGTTGACGATGATGAATGTACCTTCAAATACCTGAATCATAGAGCTTGGGCTGTCAACTCATTTTACTTGAATTGTTGTCTCTTGGCCGCGTACGGAAATGCTGCCTCTTTGTGCTGTGCCACGCAGACGCCCCCTTACGCTTTTCTCAGAGCTCAACTTGCTGACTCTGAGTTCGTTGGGAACGAAAATTTCTCCATCAACGGTGTATAGATTGACGCTAGCCCCCGAAGCCGCTGGAGAGATGATATTCACACGTCCGGCTTTTGATTTTACATCGACCTCTGAATCCAAAGTCATGTTGATGGTGACATTGCCATCTTGATTCTGCCCTTCAAGGCGCCCTTGAAACGCCTGTAAGCTCAGGCTCCCCTTGCCATTTTCAAATTGAATTGTTCCGGAACCCTGATTCACTTTTGCGGTCGCCTGCTGCGTCTTAAGCGAGACAAAGCCGCGAACTTTTTCCAGATTCAATTGCCCTGAGAACATCGAGGCATCCACGTCCCCTTGGATATTTTTTAAGCTCATGGCACCAGAGTATCCATCAGCGTTAACGCGCCCCACATGGTCAGCAACGCTGATCTCGCCCTTTTGCACATAGAGCTGCAAAGTACCTGTCCCATTGGCTGTGGCAACGCGTCCTGAAGTCATACTCACTTTCAGATCTTTGCTCCATCTTTGAGCAACAACGCTGCCACTTTTAAGCTGAACTTCCACTGGCACAGCAGCGCCGGAAATTTCGATCTTTTTCGCTTGGGAACTCGCTTTCGGCAAGATATTCATCCAGGTTTTCTTGCTCCCGAATTCATTCATGGAGACCTCAATGATATTCTCTTTTTTGGTAACCACATAGGCACCTTCAAAACCCGACTCTTCAACACCTGAGATTTTTACAGAATTTGCGCCGGGAGCTGCGACCAGTTGAACCTGGGCGTCGAGGCCCTTAATAACCAAACGAGTTCCTTCCTGCACAGGAGCCTCAAATGTGGCTGCCCAAAGAGGCTGAACGAAAAGACTTATCAAGATGACGGTGATCGCTGACATGCGTTGTCTCCAAATTCTGAAATATTGACTCAGACTCTATTTAAGTTAATTTTTTTTAGATTTTCAACATCAAGAGGTGAATTATGGAAAATGTAGTGATTGTCAGCAGCGTCAGAACTCCTGTCGCATCCTTTCAAGGTGGTTTCGGTGCAGTACCTGCTCCAAAACTGGGCGCCGCTGCGATTAAAGAAGCTTTGAATCGCGCCGGTGTCTCTCCAAATGAAATCGACGAAGTGATCATGGGTGAAGTACTGACTGCAGGCGTGGGACAAGCTCCAGCTCGTCAAGCTGCTCTATATGCGGGTCTTGGCAACAACACTCCATGCATGACGATTAATAAAGTTTGTGGGTCCGGCTTGAAAGCAGTCATGCTTGCTGCCGACAACATCAAACTTGGGAACACTAAAGTTGCTGTGGCTGGCGGTCAGGAAAACATGACCTTGGCTCCGCACTTGCTTGAAAATTCCCGTTCTGGTTACCGCATGGGACCAACACAAATGACTGACTCCATGATCAAAGATGGTCTTTGGGATCCGTACAATAATTTCCATATGGGAAATGCCGCAGAGATTTGCGTAAAAGAACATAACTTCACACGTGAGCAACAAGATGCTTTCGCGGTTGATTCTTATAAAAAAGCGCAAAAAGCCTGGGCTGATGGCGTATTCAAAAACGAAATCGTTCCGGTGACTGTTGCGGGCCGTAAAGGTGACGTGGTTATCGATAAAGACGAAGAACCATTCAACACCAACTTCGACAAAATTCCAGGGTTGAAACCGGCATTCGATAAAGCGGGCACAATCACGGCGGCAAATGCCTCCAAAATCAATGACGGGGGCGCAGCTCACGTTTTGATGTCTGAATCAGAAGCAAAAAAACGTGGCGCGAAACCTTTGGCAAAAATCGTGGCACACGGAACTTTCGCTCACGAACCCAAGTACTTCACAACAGCACCTGTTGGCGCGATCAAGAAAGCTTTGGATAAAGCGGGCTTGAAAGTGGGTGACATCGATCTTTGGGAAATCAACGAGGCTTTCGCAGTTGTCACTCAAGTAGCAATGAAGGAATTGGAAATCCCGGCAGAGAAAGTAAACGTACACGGCGGTGCCGTTGCCATCGGTCACCCTATCGGTGCTTCTGGTGCGCGCATTTTGACGACTTTGGTTCACGCTCTTCACACTCACAACAAACGCTATGGTTTGGCGACTTTGTGTATTGGTGGCGGCGAAGCAGTCGCATTGATCATTGAAAAAGCCTAACTGATAAGGGGCCCGACATCATGAGCAAAAAAGTTTATAAAGACGCCATGTCTGCCCTTGACGGGGTCAAAGACGGAATGACTTTGGTCGTTGGCGGCTTTGGTCTTTGTGGAATTCCCGAAAACTCCATCGCGGCCCTTGTTGAGCGCGGGGTTAAAAACCTGACGTGCGTTTCCAACAATGCCGGGGTGGATGATTTTGGATTGGGTTTGCTTTTGCAAAAACGTCAGATCAAAAAAATGATCTCTTCCTACGTAGGTGAAAACGCCCTCTTTGAAAAACAATACATGAGTGGCGAACTTGACCTTGAGTTCTGCCCTCAGGGCACTTTGGCAGAACGCATTCGGGCCGGCGGCGCTGGTATCGCCGGATTCTATACTCCAACAGGAGTTGGGACTCTGGTTGCGGAAGGCAAAGAAATTAAAAACTTTGATGGCCGCGACTATGTTCTTGAGCGCGGCATCGTTGGTGACTTTGCCTTGGTCAAAGCCTGGAAGGGCGACAAGTTCGGCAATCTGATCTTCAGAAAAACCGCGCGCAATTTCAATCCCATGGCTGCAACTGCGGGTAAAATCACAGTGGCAGAGGTTGAGGAATTGGTTGAAGTGGGAGAATTGGATCCGGATCAGGTTCACACTCCAGGCGTGTTCGTTCAAAGAATCTTTCAAGGAACGAACTATCAAAAACGCATCGAACAGCGCACAGTGAGTAAGGGATAGTTATGCCTTTAACAAGAGAACAAATTGCACAACGAATCTCCAAAGAAGTTCAGGATGGTTACTGCGTAAATCTTGGAATTGGCATTCCAACTTTGGTTGCCAACTACATTCCGAAAGGAATGTCCGTTATGTTACAGAGCGAAAACGGTCTTTTGGGAATGGGCGCTTACCCAACTGAAGACAAAGTCGACGCGGATCTGGTGAATGCCGGCAAACAAACTGTGACAGCAGTTCCAGGAGCGAGTTTCTTTTCCAGCGCAGACAGTTTTGCGATGATTCGTGGTGGCCACGTGGACCTTACAGTTTTGGGCGCCATGGAAGTCGATGAGCAAGGCTCCATCGCCAACTGGATGGTTCCTGGAAAAATGGTTAAGGGAATGGGCGGCGCCATGGATCTTGTAGCCGGTGCCCGCAATGTAATCGTAGCCATGCAACACACTGACAAAGAAGGAAACTCCAAACTTCGCACCAAGTGCACTCTGCCTTTGACTGGCATCAAGTGCATCAAGAAAATCGTCAGCGATTTCGGTGTGATCGAAGTGACAGATCAAGGATTCGTTTTAAAAGAATATGCTCCTGATTTATCACCAGAAAAAGTTCTTGCTGCGACAGAGGGCAAAATGACAATTGCGCCTGACTGCAAAGCGATGACGTTCTAAGGTAAGTCCGTACCTACGTCCAGCCTCCTTCCTACAAATTGCCCTGAACTTTTGTTTCAGGGATACTAAATACAACAATTTCTCGGGAAGGATCTGGGCGTGGCTGAGGCTAAGAAGCTTGCAAAAGACAATTACTTGTTTCGTGAGGGTGATGCAGCGGATGCGATGTACATCATTAAATCCGGTCTGTTGGCTGTAACGAAAACCAAAGGCCAATCTGAAGTCATGCTTGCCGAAATTAATCCTGGCGCCATGGTTGGCGAGATGGGCTTGTTCGACAACAAACCTCGCAGCGCAAATGTCAAAGCCATCAAGGAAACTGAAGTCATTGCCCTGCCCTATGACTCTTTGAACAAACAGCTCGATCAGTTACCAGTATGGGTTCGCGCGATTTTAAAAAATTTGAATGAAACCATTCGTGAATCCAATAAAAAGATCAAACAACTTGAAACTGCAAATGCAGATGAAGAGCGCTTCCCACCTCACGTGATCAATAAATTCATGTCGATCCTGAATTTCGTGTTTAATAAATACGGAAAACCGGAAGCCACTGGCGTCAGTATTTCCTCTGTTCTGCTTCGCAATTACACGATTCAGATTTTCCAGGAAGCCACAAATAAAATGACCGCGATGGTGAATGCCCTGACTGAACTGGGTTATCTGACACAGGAAGATCGTGGCGACGGAACACAGAAAATTACCAACCTCAAAGCGGCCGAGTTATTTGCATTTGTTGATTGGTACAACGACTGGTTGTTTAAACAGGAAAAAGACCGCAAAGAACCACTGACAGAACAAGAATGCAAAGTTCTGAATGCACTGATTCTATTTGCGAAAAAAATCCCGACCGACAACAAAGGTCTGAACAAAGTTGATTTAAGTGTTGTGCAAAATGAATCCATGAAGGAAGTCGGCGCACTGATTAAACCCGACGATGCCAACAGCCTGGTTGAGAAAAAATACCTGGGCGACAAGATCATGGACGGCACATCCGTCTTCGCTCCAGTGGAGCTTCCCTTCGTCGAACCGCAAGCCCAAAACTGGTCCCTGGTAAACAATCTGAAAAAGAAACTTCGTTAGAAAATTAAAAAGGCTTTAGTTCACCACTAAAGCCTTTTTTTTAATTTGAACTAATCGATATTTGGATCGGTTTGACAGCGCAGTGGCAACTGCTCATCCGGCAATCTTACCAGGCTCTCTGCGCCCACAGTGTGAACATAGAGTGAGTTTGTTTTGATGCCACTCGCGATAGGCTGCCCCAGAGTAAGGATCACCTTATCACCGGTTTTGGACAAACCATGAGTCACCAACAACTTATCCACTTCAGACAAAATGTCTTCCATGTTTTTATAAGGTTTGATCGCGTGAGTTTGAATACCCCAGTTCAATTCCATCGAGTTCAACACTTCATGGTGCTGAGTCACAGAAATGATGCGCGCCTTGGGACGGAAGCTGGAAATGATGCTTGCTGTTTTACCTGTGCTGGTTAAACAGATGATTGCCGTGGCATTCAACTTCAACGCGCTCAAAGAGGCACTGGCAGCAATAGCCGCAGGCGTGCTCAAGAACTCACTTTCAAGAGAGATCTTATAGTACTTCTCTTCGTTGCGCTCAACTTCCAGAATGATCTCATGCATGGTGCGAATAGCTTTAAATGGATGTTTACCACTTGCTGATTCAGCCGACAGCATCAAGGCATCAGAACCATCCAAAACCGCATTGGCCACGTCTGTGATTTCAGCACGCGTTGGACGAGGATTCTCAATCATACTCTCAAGCATCTGAGTCGCCGTGATTACCGGACGCCCCAACTGATTGCAGACATTGATGATACGTTTTTGGAAACCCGGAAGACGACTTTGACCCACTTCTACAGCAAGGTCTCCACGAGCCACCATGACAGCGTCTGAAAGACGGCAGATCTCTTCAAGATTCTCCAAGGCCTCAATCATTTCAATTTTAGCAATGATCTTCGCCTGTGAGCCACGGGATTCGATGATTTCACGCAGTTTGCGAATATCACGGGCATGGCGCACGAAACTTAAAGCGATATAGTCAACTTTGTTGGCAATACCAAATTCAAGATCCTCAAGATCTTTCGGAGTCATCGGATCCACCGGCAAATTCACACCTGGCAGATTCATACCTTTACGATCCTTCAGGATGCCGCCGTCGATAACAACAACGTCAACCTCTTCACCACGAACCTGCAATACTTCGACTTGCATAAGGCCGTCATCCAAAAGAATGCGCGTGCCTGGCGAACAAGCCAGTGGAAGCTCTTTAAAGTCAGATGGAATCAATCCTTGACGTCCTAATACCGGAGCCGTCGTGAAGGTGAACTTCTCACCAGGCTTAATCTCAATTTTTCCGTTTTCAATTTTTCCGACACGAACCTTTGGCCCCTGCAAATCCTGAAGAATTGTCACGGGAGCATTCATGTCCTTGGAAAGTTTACGAAGTGAGTGAATCACTTTTAAATGATCTTCATGGGTCCCGTGAGAAAAGTTAAGGCGAGCCACATTCATGCCCGCCTTAATTGCTTTTTCTAGGTTTTTCTCATCACGAGTAGACGGCCCGATGGTCGCCACAATCTTTGCTCGTCGGTCTGCTAACATTGAAACTACGCCTTCCTAGAGTATGCACTCATCTTTGTAGACAAGTTTTGCATATCCTCCTGGTGGCGTCTATTCATTCTATCAAGTTGATCTTGGTGCGACTCGCTGAGTTGCGCAAGCTTTGCTTCATACTGCATAGTTACAGATTCTTTTTCGTTCTTGGAAGCCTTGCCTTGATTGTCCATACGCTGACCGTACATGCGCTCAAGACGCTTTACCTCTTTGTCCTGATTGTCTTTAAGTTTTGTGATTTTGTCCTCGTAGGACTTCACAGTTTGTTCAAGACGCGAATTGAAGCTCTGCTCCATGCCACGGAATCGCTCTGTCATGGCCTTGTTTGTAGCGATCTGATCCTCTGCAAAACGCTGACGTTGACCATCCATGCGTTGCGAATAGTTGTCTTCCATTTGTTCCAGGGAACTACCGTAGTACTCACCCAATCTTTTTGCATTATTTGAAGACAAATCCGTAATTTTCTTAACGCGGGACTCAGCCGTGGAGTTCACTTGGATCATTTGATCCTCGTGTTGCTGTTTCATAGTTTCACGATCCAGGGAGCTGCGTGCATTTGCAACATTGGCCTGTGATTGATATTCACGATCCACATTGCGCAATAGCTGCGCATTCTTGTGGTTCATTTTGTCAACTCGCTCATCCGACAGTTCGCGCATACGATGAACAGCATCTTCACGGCGCTGATCCACCAAATCCAACTGCTTTTCATATGCTTGTGTCAGATTCTTTCTTTCAATACCACGCAGTTTTTCATTCTTGGCCATCTCGTTATTCAACTTGCTGTTCAAACGTTGAATTTGCGAGTCCTTGGAGCGCACCTGAGTGTTAATTCTTTCATTTACAGTGTCGCGGAATTCCGCATTTTGACCATCCAAGGTTTCCATTTTGCGCTCCAAAGTATTGTGATACTTGTCACGCACACGGTTCAACTCGGAGTCCATCACCACCTGCTTCATCTGCAGATTGTCTGAATATGTCTCTTTACCATTGGTAATAATATCGGAAATTTTCTGCTGGTATGACTCTTTGTCGTTCTCGCGCATCGTCTCGCTTTGCTTGATACGGCCCTCGTAAGACTTTCTCATCTCGTTCATAGCACGATTTTTTGTGGCCACTTCCTGCTGATGAGAAGACGCCATAGCGTTTCTTTCTTTCTCATGAGCATCGTTCAGTCGACGCGCATTGTTTGCAACATTCTGACGTGCTTTTTCACGATTTTCATCTGTCGATCGCTGCAACTGCTCATCACGGCTTTTGATTTCCGTGTTCAACTGCCCCACCAGATTGTTCTTTTGTGATTCATTCACTTCTTTTTGCTTACTTAGTTGAGCTTCATAGGAATTACGCAACAGAGCGCGATCATTGTAGGATTCTTCAGTCTTATTGCGCAAAGATTCGCGATAAGTATTACGAACTTCATCAATTTTACGGTTGTTATCCAGATCCTTGTCGGTCAACAAATCACGATTACGCTCTTTCAGAGAGTCGATTTTATTTTCATAGTTATCAGTGATGGATTTCACTTCGTCGTGATAACGTTGCTCAAGGCGTTTGATTTCCGCATTACGGCGCTTGGTATTCTCGGTTTCCCGATTTTCATACTCTTCACGAGTTTGTCTGATTTTTTCGTCCTGGCGCGAGCGGTCTGATGAAATAGAAGACATCCTATCCTCCCCAGCCTGCAGAATAGCATGCGGAAGGCAAAGAAACTTCAGGACTCTGAGCTGGTTAAATAAAAACAGGACCTAGGTTTGAGGGATTTATCGGTCAAAAGCCCGCTGGAACATGAGCTCCCGGGTTTTTTGGCGCTCAGCCTGGGCTTCACGCTTTTTTTCTTCCTCAATGCGGCGAGCCTCTTCCACGGAAGCCAGCTGTCGAAGCGCGATCTTTTCATACAGACTCGCGCCACGCTCACTAAGATCCGCCCAATTGCCCCGCAAATGCGAAACTTCAGATTTAAACTGTTCTTTGGTACCCACAAACAATTGATTCCACTGAAGCAGATGATCTTTCAAATCCACGGTCTGGATCATGCCAAACTCATTCTTACCCTTGGAGTTGATCCCAGAAACCCAAAACTCGAACCCCCCCGGAACTTCCAGTTTTTTACCATCTCGAAGCACTACATGGAGTTCCGCATCGATATTGCGCACAATCTGCTTTTCACCACGCTCAATGATCCAGTACTGACCATGGGAGGATTTTGCTGTCATGAAGGGCGTTTCCACCTGAACACCAGGTGCGGACTCAACCCATAAAACACCTTTTACCAAACGCCACTTTTCCTGCGAAAGACGCACCAAAGTGGATTTTTCTCCTGCATGAATTTTCAAATTACCCTGTTTTAGATGAAACGCGGGTCCCACCACATGCAATGCACAGCTTTCAGAGGACTTCAGGCAGGCTGCCGGCTCCTGCAACGTATCCGCGGAAGCCCGAACCCGAACCTCCACCTGAAACGCCAGCAAAAACATGAAAATCTGAAAGAACTTTTTCATTATTTGAATTCCACGCTGTTCGCCAGTTTGCGGGCCTGTTTGCGCAGATCCTCATTTTTAAAATTCTTCAGAACTGTATTGTAAACTTCAGCGGCTTCATCGACTTGATTGTTGTACTCACTGATTTGCCCCATACGCAGCAAAATGAACCCGGTAAGGTCACTTTCAGGATACTGAGTCACCATGTCGTCAATCTGCGCCAGAGAGCTACGGAAGTCTTTTTTAAGAAAGTAACTTTCAGCAATGAAAAAGTGCGCCTCAACCCCGTGCGAACTTAAAGGATACTTCTCAAGCAAGCCATTAAACTCACTGATAGCCTTGTCATAATTCTTTTGATTGAAGTATTTTTTCGCACGCTCATAAACAACAGGCGACAAATCAACCTTGGACTCACTGGCTGGAGTACGCACCGCCGCAGCAAGATTGTTCAATTCATACTTTGCCTGAAGGGTTTTATCACCCGGAAGCGCCTGGGCCACAGCCTGTTGAAAGTCTTTAAGCTGATAAGTTAAAAGGGAATTATCAAACTGCTCTTGTTCAATTTTTTTATTAAGAGCAGAGATCTGGATTTCGTATTTCTGATGGCCGTTAAAATGCCCCACCAATACGCCATAGACGGCCACGATACCAATAGTGAGGCACAAACAGAAAACCACAAAGATTGAGTTCTGATTCTTCATGCCCCACTTATCGGCGGGAAACAGCTAAAAATTGAGACTGTATTATTTTGAGACTGGCGTCTGGACCTTGGTATAAACCACTTCTGCATCCAAGTCAGACCACTTGCCGTTCTTCATCTGCTTTACCGGCACGCGACCCTTCAAAACGCGCAAAGTCCTGTCTTTATCGGAGTACCAAAAATGCACTGGATCCACGAGGGCAGCGATCACGAAACTGGTTGGCTTCATCTGCAGCTCCATCAGTTTTTCACCGGCCACTTCAGTTTCACCGACTTTTTTCAGGGTGAATCCCACAGTCTCCAGTCGATCCCAAACCGCATAGCGGACACTGATGGAGCTTCCCTTTTGAAATTCCTCCCAGTGAGACAAAACGAAGGGTGCAAAATTTGCCGTACTCAGCAGAATCCCTTTGGACTTCTCTTCACTTGTTTTCGTTTTGCCATCAGACCCTTCATATTCAAATTTGATTTTGTCACCCTCCAAAGTGATGCGTCCTTTTTCGCCCGTCTGAGATCTTACAATTTCATAACTGACAAATTTGTCACCTGCTGCAGCGCCTTTTTCGACCACCACAACTTTTCCTTGTGTGTCACGAAACTCGCCGTGCATGCGTGTTTCGGCCCCCTGTGGAGTAATTTCCAGATTCAAATCGTAGAGCTTTTGCTTTCGATCTGACTTCAAATCAAACAATTCAGCGGCCACTTTTTGTTGCGCAGATAAAGTCAATGGAAACAATATAACGATAAAAACCTTAAGCAAATTTGCCATATTTAAATCTCCTTATTTCCGTAAAATATCTTGACCAAATTCATTCTCAAACTTAGTGTCTGTCCCCTGCTCTGAAAGGGAAGATGGCAATGAATAAAGCTCAACTCATCGACATCGTGGCTGAACGTACAAAATCCACGAAAGCTCAATCTGAAAATATTCTTGACGCCACCCTTCGTGTTATTCAGGAGGCCTTAAAAAAAGGTGACGAGGTCAAACTCGTTGGCTTTGGAACATTCTCCAAAGCCACTCGCAAGCCCCGTCAGGGCCGCAATCCAAAAACCGGCCAGGCAGTCAAAATTCCCAGCGCCCACGTACCAAGATTCAAACCAGGCAAGGATCTTAAAGACTCTCTGAACTAAGCTGATCTGAGCTGATGCAGCTGTAGTACTCAGGACGGTCTTTAACCTGACACCAGCCGCTTAAGCCGCTCTTCCAGATAAGTTGGTACGGCGAAATTCGCCCAGCCTTCAAACCTGCTTTAATATCTGCCACGGAATAAGGTCCTTCCTGCAATGGCACACCGCCATTTTGCCCGACAAGCACTACCCACTCCTGCGCTTCTTCATTGATAGACATACCTGGTATAAAAGATTGCCCAGCCGGAAACAGCGTCAACTCAAAGACACCCCAATCGGCCGCTGCTTTCCAGACATCCCCTTTGCTTTCATCCAAAATCAAATCTTGAAAACCGACTTCGCCACGATGAATGAAAGCACGCATTTCTTCCAGACTGTAAGGCCCTTGGGGTCTTAAATTCACACTTCGAAACCAGGTTTTCTTCATAGCTTTTCCTTTTTGCTTTGAAAGGGAGCTGGCAGTGATTCCACCACCTCTAAGATGCCATAATAAGCTGCTTCAAAATTCTTGTTATCCATGGGTTTTTGCAGAAACGAAGCCAAAGCTGACACTTTTAAAAGCTTCTTTTGGTACCCGTTAAACAAACGCTCCCCCATCATGCCACCCAACAAAGTTGCCGCCACCATATAGCTTAATTTTCGCCGAGGCCGGGCTTGCAGGCGATGACCGGGAACCCCCGTGATGACCATGAGTTCATGCATTTTTTGCGCAAGAGCCAGCTGCAGAGCCTCTTTACCGATCTCCGAGGACTCCTTGTGCACCAGACTTGCCTTGATGTCGGCGATCGTGTCTGTTTTTCTTTTTGGATTGATCATCTTTGAGCCGAAATACGCAACGGCTTCCATCCAAATCAAGCGCAGGAAATCCTGAGGAACCTCACTGAACAGTGTTTTTGCTTCGCTCACTTGCGCATGCACGTAGTGCATCGCCAAAGTTGCCGCATGATTCACTGTTCCCCGTGCCAGATAGGCCGCGCTGATCTCAGGAAGGTAAAAGGAATTTTCATCCTCAATCAGGCGCTGAATCCACAGCTGTTTTTTTGCGTCATAGTGCTCGCGCACTTGAGACCAGAAAGAATCATCATGAGCGGTGTAAACTGAAAGCCCTGACAAAGACACCTTCAAACCCAGCTCATCCGCCATGATTTTCACATAACGACCCACATGGTCCGTGAAATCCACGGGTGCAAAGTCAGAATCCTCGTCATCATCCCAATCGTCATCGTCTTCTTCATCACTGGTAAAGTGCAAACCTTCATCGTAGGCCTGTTCCAGATACATCAGATAGTTCTGCCACTTCACCCATGGCGGAACGCTCATCAAACAAAAAGTGTTTCGATTGATACGAATCAGATCCGTACTGCCCTCTTCACCCTTTTTAAGCAGCTGAAAATAAAGTTTGTCGGAGTTTTGAAACAGACTCAGTACTTTTTTAGCGAACGGTTTACCCAGATTTTTTTGAATTTCGAAGGGAATGTGCGCGCTGGCTAAATGCAAATCCCCGTACACCACAAAAATCAGGCTTTCGGGATGGCTCATCGTCAAATCAGAGATTTTTTTACCCGCAAAAACATCCCGGGACTTCAGGGTCGTGGCATTTCGTTTGGCGAACGCTTTATTCAACCCAAAAACTGGAATTTTATTCTTTTGTGCATAACGCAGAATCGGACGATAGTGCTCCCAGGGAAAGCCCCATTTGGCTTCCCACTGAATGGACTTCAGAAAATCCTTTTCGGACATTTTCCCCGACATAAACTTATCAATTTTTAATTGATCGGCAGCATCAAAAAACTCAACCGCCAAAACAAGGGGTCGATTTTTGGGAATATTACGCAGCACCCGCAACTGCGCCTTTTGAGACTGATGAAGTGCGTGAAAATCCCCCATGAGAACCACTTGAGAATCAGCAATCTGATCCCAAAGTTCGGCATGCTCAGCAGCTTGCCACTTCCGCGAGAACTCATTTTGATATGTTTTATGATAGCGCATCAGCTCGGGGGTGTCCTCCCCCAGACGATGACGAACCTGTTTCTCCATCTGCAGATAGAGGTCTTTGCGAATGCGAATCCACTTTTGTATGTCGTTCAAAGCTGTCTTCCTTGATAGCGGCTTTAATTTTTGCATAAAATTCGTTGATTTCAAACATGATTCTAAGATTCAATAAGGCATGAAAAACACATCAAGCAAAAACATGTTCCTTCTTGTGGCCGTGATCGCAACCCTGATTGCCATCGGCTTTCACACCTACCTGACTCAACACTTTTACGCTGTGAAGTTTGGAACCCTTGAGGGCACATCCGTTTGTAACGTGAGCAGCACCTTTAATTGCGACACTGTGACTGCCAGTAAGTTTGCCTCTTTTCTTGGCATCCCTATGGCTATGTGGGGCGTTGCCGCCAATTTGATTCTACTTTTCCTTTTGTGCATAACTCGTTGGAATCTCACACTAGATCGCGACAAGACTTCGCGCTATGCCTTCCTTATGTCCATCCTGGTTCTTTTGGGATCCGTGGTTATGGGAGTAATCTCCATTACATCCATGACGGCATACTGCCTATTCTGTATTGGAACATACATCTTATCTCTGATTTCATTCGTTGGAGCATGGAAAGGGGCAACAAACCCAACCATCAGCAACCTGACTGAAGATATCAAGGACGCGTTCGTCAGTGATAAATGGTTCCTGGGCAGTTTGGTCGCAATCCCGGTCATCGCTTTCATCGCAAATCTTATGTACACAGAAACCAAAGGTTTCGGCGATATGGAGAAAATCTCCAAAGAGCGCGTAGGCTATTGGACAATGGCTCCGGAGCAACAATTCGACAACTCCAAAGGCCTGACTTTACAAATGGGCTCCGAGCCAGCAGTTATGACCATTGTTGAATTCGCGGATTTCTTCTGCCCGCATTGCAAACATGCAGCCCCACCAATTCACTCTTTTGTTAAAGGTCACACAGATGTGAAGTTGGTTTTCAAACCATTCCCTATTGATGGCACTTGTAACAAAGCCGTTCAAGGTGGTGGTGATGGAGTCCGCTGCGGACTTGCAGCCTCTGTATTCTGTGCAGATAAAATTGCCCAAAAAGGCTGGACTGCTCACGATTTCATCTTTGAAAAACAAGCTGAATTCATGGGCGCTCCGATTTTAGATAAACTATTGGATCAAGTTGCAACGGCAACTGGCATTCCTGCCGATGAACTTAAAAAGTGCTCTAGCGATACTGCAACACTGGAGCTGATCAGTGGAATGGCAAAAGAGGGTGAGACCGCTCAGATCCAAGGAACTCCCACTGTTTTTGTAAATGGAAAGCTACTCACCGGCGGACAATCTAAACCGGTACTTGAAGAAGTTTACAGAGCTATCAAGAAATAGAATAAAAAAAGCCACCCTTGAGGTGGCTTTTTTTTACAACCCGACCAGTCCAACCAGCCAGTTCGCCAACCTGCCAAAGGCATCATCAAAGACAATGATACTTGTCGACGCCAAACCGTTTACGATATCCAACCAAAAAGCCAGAATAACGATCCCCAACGAAGCCGCACACAAGGCGCGAACCACATAAATCGTGGATCGGGCATCAGCGATACGCAAATCAGTCTGAATTTTTTCAATAGTTTTAAGAATATACTGCAGCTCTTTAAAGTGCTCTTTAAATTTCTCGCGCAACTCTTGTTGCTTGGCGCGAGTTAAAGAATTGATCCCAGGGAAACCACGCTTGGCCTTGATTGCATATATAAGGTCGATGCCGTGATGAATATAGCGAGTTACTTTGCCTTTGAAATCAGGATAGTCAGATGGCGCCTCCAAGAAGTCTTTCAACTCCTCAATCGCCCGATCATAGCGCTCTGCCAAAACCCATGTCAGAATTTTAAAGCGAAAAGACTCGGGATTACCCAAATCCGTACGATCCACCGTGCCCATATCAAATAGACCGGCGTCGTTGTTTTTATTTTCACTTGCCACAGCGGCATTATCTTTAATTGCAGGAACTGCCATATCTTTCTTTTCGGACTTTCCCAGCAAAGATTGAAGCTCATTTATTACTACCAAGGTCCAGTCTTAAGCCTTTGGTTTGACGGACTCGCCTCATACTGAGAAACTAGATTAAGGGCGACCTAGACTTCATGGAGGAGGGCTATGGACACCGAACAATTCCAAAGCGCTAAATTAGGACATCTGGACTTCGAATTCGAGCAACAGCCCGTGGCTGCCTCAATTCCACTCCCTGACGAGCTCCCAAAACGAGCCGACGTCAGTCATTTACCCAAAGAAATCCTGAAATCTTCGACGGTGGAAAATCTAATTTCCCAAAACGAAGATTTGATGGCGAGACTCAAGGTCGCCATTCGCCGGCTTTCTTTGTTGGAAAATGAAAATCAAAAACTCAGCGAAGAGACCAACAAGGCTCGCCTATCACAGTCTTCTGTGACAGATCAGATTCTTGTATGGCGCGAAAAAGACAACATGTGGAAACACAAGGTTGATCAAATCGAGCGTGAAAGAGAAATTCAGGCCGAGAAACTTCGTGCCCTTCAGGAAAAAGTGAGAGGCATGACCTCTGATTTGGTCCGTCATGAAAAATATCATGATCGCATCAAAAATCAGGTCAAACCCTACATCTCTCAACTGAAAGAATACTCTGCTGCTCAGGATGCACGCGTTTCTGAACTTGAAGTTGATCTTAATCACAAAGAAGCTTTGCTTCGTGATCTAAGACACCAGGTCATTGAAGTGACTAAAAATGCCCGCTACCAAGTGGAAACTTCCGACAAAAAAGCTCAAGAAATGGTCCAACACTACGAAGACCAGATCGCAAGCATGTCGAAAGAACTTAAAGTATTACATCAAGCTCAAGAAGATCTTGAAGCTAAGACTGCAAAATTGCATTCAGCTCTAGAGCGTCAGGATACTTTGGAAAACGAGCTGGTCGTCGTTCGTCGCAGCAAAGAAGACGTTCGCCACCGCTTGGAACAAGAACTGAATCGCCAGCAAGAGCGCATGACTGAGCTTACGCGTCAGAATCAAAAACTGGGTGTTGAACATGCGGATTTGCAAATCCGCGTAGTACAAGATCAAGAAGTTATTCAAAAGTTGGAGCGAGAGAATCGTCAGTATTTCGAACAGTTGGAAAGCCTTCGTTATATGTGGAATGCTAAGAACGAAGAAAATGAAAAACTCAAGGTTGCAGCGGCCGCATTGGAGCGCCTAAACCTTGAGCTCAGTCAGAAATTGAACGATTTAAGAAAATAATCCGCCTTCGCCAAGGCTACGGCGGACTTCGGTCCGCCGAATGGGATCAGAAGGACTGTAGAGCGCCTTCGATACTTTCATGAACTTCCAGCGCCGGGCATTGAGAAAATGCAAAAAGGCGCTGGAAATCTGGATTCAATCCCGCAATTTTCACATTCAGCTGCTTCTCAGCATTCATCTCATTCAACAAACCAAAGAATGATTGAATACCCGATGACCCCACAAAATTCAGGTTTTTCATGCAGAAAACGACCTTCTTATCCGCCAAAGTCGTCAGACAAGCCTTTTTAAAGGACTGAGCTTTTTCAATCTCAATACGTCCACTTAAAGAAATGATAGTAATATCCCCGTCCAACACGAGCTTCAAATCCATGAAAATCCCTTTCTGCACTTCATTATCCCCAGATAATTACCAGCTACTTAACGGTTCATTTTCATGCCGTTTTGAGTCCAAATTTCAGGCTCGACAAAGGGCCAAAGACTCCCTACCATAGTTGGGTGCAACTTAGCTCGGTCATCTTGTTCTTATCATTATTCCTGTCCTTCGCGACGTATTCTGCGGCTCAGTCCGTAGAAACACCTGCAGCAAAAATTCAGGGCATAATGCTCAATGCTGACAGCATGTTCCGTGATAATGAAAAAGAGACCGTTGAACTGGAAGGCAATGTTCAAATCGTCTATCAGGGACAGCACATCAAGGCAGATAAAGCCACCGTTCACCTGCGCACACACCGAGCTGAGCTTTATGGCAATGTCGAAATCAGCGACATGAAAAACACCATTGCCGGCTCCCACGTCAAACTGGATTACGAAAACAGTACCGGGATAATTTATGATGGTTATGTTTCATCAGGTCCTGTGGCCTTTTCGGGAAGTGTCCTGGAAAAAACCGGCCCCGAAGAATTCATCGTCAACAATGCCGATTACACGACCTGTACCAACTGCCCCGCTTCCTGGAGTTTTTCAGGCTCAACCGTTCGCGCCGAGATGGGTGGTTATGCTTACATTAAAAATGCCATTCTAAGAATTTCTGATGTTCCAGTGTTTTGGTTTCCCTATCTTGTCGTGCCACTGAAGAGCGATCGCCAATCAGGCGTATTGACTCCGGGTTTCGAACTGTCAGACAAGGGGGGCTTCACAGCCTACATACCTTACTTCTGGGCTATTTCGCGCAGTACAGATGCGACGATCACTGTGAAAAACTACGAAAAGCGTGGCCTCAAAGGGATGCTGGAATATCGCTATGCCTTAAATGAAAACAGCAAAGGCACGTTCTCTTCAGCATCTTTGTACGATCGCTCCTTTGGTACGGATGAACTTTTGAATCGCTTTAGACCCGCGAGCGACACCAACGAACCACTGGAACGTTGGTATGTAAAATACGATCACTACTATGACATGCCCGGCGGTTACATTCATCGCTCGACAGTCAACCTGGCAAGCGACCTGCAGTATCCGAAGGACTTCCCTCTGGAGACCATGAACTATGGTGACTCGGCCATGGAAAGCCGTATGTCATTAACTAAAAACACCAAAGACACGCTCTTCATGGTGGATACATCTTATTACTATAATCTTTTGCAATCGAATCCTCTTTCCAACAATGAGGACGCTGTTCACCGTGCGCCTGAGATCCGCTGGTCTCAAGTGGAAAAAAATATCGGCGACACAAACTTCGTCTATACTTTGAATCTGGATTACGTGAACTTTGCCAGAGCTGGTCAGGCATTTGATGACATGGAATACTACACAGATCCTACCAACGGAAATAAAGTCCGTATCATCAGAACCTCCTGCGGTCAGGATCCGAATTGGTCCGACAAACCGGGTTGCTACAAGGTCTATGACGGCTACGACCCTTCAACAGATTTGATCCGTACCGGGCAACGTCTGGATTTCCTTCCTACTCTTTCTTATCCGATTAAAGTCACCGACGGCGTGGATGTACTCCCCCGAATCAGCTACCGCGAAACTCACTACAATTTCGAAGTTGGTGATGAAAGGTATTTCGTGCGTCGCTACGCCCGCACGGAGCTTACGGGACGGATGGATTTCAGCCGCATCTATGGTGATCGCATCGATGCCAGGGCAACACGTTTAAAGCACGAAATCATCCCAGAGGTTTCCTACACCAATATTCCCTGGATCGATCAGGCTTCCCATCCGTTTTATGGTCAGGGACAGACGAATGACGCCCCTTACACATCCACGGATTCTATTTCAGATCTGGATTTGGGTTCTGACTATGGTTTGCAGTTTGACTACACTGACCGGGTTTACGATCGCAATCTGGTGACTCTTGCTTTGACGAATAAACTTATCCGCAAAGCCTGGGTGGGCGATCGTCCCGAATATCAGCAAATTGGCTATCTAAAACTTGCGCAGTCTTACGACGGAACTCAGAACAACAAATCCCAAGCGGAACCTTGGTCGGATCTGAGTGCCATTCTTGATGTTCGCTTACCACGCTTCCAAACTTACTCGATCTTCAATTACTACCCTTATCACGGAGTAACCAACGCCTCTTCGCGTGTGCGTGTACTCAATGACCGAGGTCAGTTCGCACAAGTTGCGCTGACCCAACAATATAAGATCGCTCCCGGGAAGCCTGTTGATGAATCCGGGCGCACTGAGGATTGGACACTCTCTGCAGGGTTTATTTCCCGCTATGTGAACCTGATGGGCCGATTCGTTTACGATGCCAACACTCAGAATTCCGGAGTTCGAAATCCAAAATCCTGGGCCTATATCGCGCAATTCAAACCCCCTGGCGACTGCTGGATGATCACTTTCATTCAAGATCAGGTGACCGGTGGTGACACCAACTTGCGCCTGAACTTTGAATTCAACTTCGACGGAGTTATTAAACCGCCAATTCCACCAGAAGCTCTGGATCAATTCGGATTCTAATTTTCCACTCAACAGTTATGTTACGTCGTCTATTATTGTGATTTCCCCAAACCGGGTCACAAAGGCCCAGTGCACTTCGACCTGACAGTTGAATCGGGCTGCAAGGAAAACTGCCGCTCCCATAAGACGAAATTTTTGCCGCGGAGATATTCGCGCATTATAAAACGTCGCCTGGTTTGCCGTCTTTACTTCCACCATCAAAAGTTTTTCCCGACTGGGAGAACGAAACAGCAAATCAATCTCCGCATAGGGAGTTTTCACTCGCTGTTTTAATAGCTGATAATTTCGATTGATATAATACTTGGAAACGAACTCTTCCGATTGGATGCCTCGTTTGTGCGCCCAATAGATTTTCTTATCAGACGTACTCTTTGACGCCAGCGAAGGACTTGCGATGTTCTGCGCATGGTCCGTGCTCGACGATGGATTGCTTGTGGACTGGGGTTGAGTAACCTTTGTGACCTTCGAAGCCATAGAGTGGGTATTTCGCTCCTAACTTTTTCATCAAGTTATCGCGAGTTACCTTGGCCACAATTGATGCCGCCGAAATCGGCGCCACACGCAGATCCCCCTTGATTACAGTGGTCTGTTGATATCCCTTAAGATTTGGAATCTTTTGATTCCCATCCACCAGAACATGTCCACCACTGACACCCAGGGCTTCAATTGCGCGCTTCATAGCAAGAAGAGAGGCCTGCAGGATATTTAACTCGTCGATCTCCTCAACGCTTGCAGAGCCAATACCAACTTTATGTTTTTGCTTAATCAACGTCGCAAGTTCCTCGCGACGCTCCTCGGACAGAAGTTTTGAGTCCGTGACCAGATCTTGCAAATCTGCGGATTCAAAAATCACGGCAGCCGCATACACTGGCCCCGCAAGGCATCCACGCCCCACTTCATCCACACCAATGATCGGAGTTGGCAAAAATTCCTGCCACTCCACTTTAGGCAAATCCAATTCTTTTTTCGGTTTTGCAGACTTCTTGGCCTTAACCACAGTCAACGACTTGCCCGCACGGGATGATTTCTCCACCGCTGCGTACTTCGTGATTTTGCCTGTTGGTTTTTTCTTTTTTGTTTTTGCCATGCCTGCCGTAACCGCCGTTATTGTAATTGCCTTAACTTGATGTCGAGTCCGGTGATTTTAGACAGAGGAGATTCCAGTGGTCACTGGAAAAAAGAAAAAGACCTGGCTCGTCAGAACCAGGTCTTTGGAAAATTTCATTTACAGAAATTTCGGGAATCTAAGACTACTCAGCAGCTGCAGAAGATGCAGTTACCAACTCAGATTCGATTTTCGCAGCTTTACCAGAAAGGTTGCGAAGGAAGTAAAGTTTAGAACGACGAACTTTACCGATGTTTACCAATTCAACTTTGTCCAATGCTGGAGAGTTGAACGGGAAAGTTCTTTCTACGCCAACACCTGCAGAGATTTTACGAACTGTGAAAGACTTCGCAGCGCCAGAACCTTGGATTTTAGTTACGATACCTTTGTAAAGCTGAACGCGTTCTTTTTCGCCCTCTTTTACTTTTACGTATACGTTAACTGTGTCACCAGAGTCGAAAGCTTGGATGCTTTTGTTAGCAGCCTTAACGCTTACACGGCGAACCAGGTTAGTTTCTTTAACTTCAGATTTTGCTTTTACAGTCTTTTTTACAGTCTTTTTTACAGCTTTAGCCATTGCTTAGTCCCTTATGCCAATCAAATTTTCACAAAAAGTAAAACAAGGGTCTACCATGGACCCATTACGCGGTCAAGACAGATACTTACTGCCGATCTTACAGAAAGATGGCGGTAATCTTGCGGGGGTGCTCCCCGAATGCTTTCTAATACTCCGGAGCAGGATCTTAGAAGCTCTGTTGTCATGCCGTTGCCTGTACCAAATAACATGAATACGGGCTTTTTTTCTACGTGCATTTCATGACGCAGCTCGCTAAACGAGTACTTTTTCAAACCCTCGTCCCGCGCTGAAGTCGAAATTAACAATGTCTCGGGAGTATTCCAGTCCTCCAGGGCCTTTTCGACACTCTCAATGGCTTTAACCGAGCCCAGGGCCGTTTTTCTCATCGGGTTGTATGCTGACCCCTGCCCCGTGCGCCAGTGATCCAATACGCGATCCACAAACATCAACTGCTCTTTCATCGGATGGATAATGTAATATTTTTCCACCCCAAAAGTCTGAGCCGCTCTCGCAATATCATGGATATCGAAATTCGTGATGTTGGTGGCCACTGTTTTATTCTGACGATCCCGCACGGGATAGTGAACCAGGCCAATCGCCAGACGTGGAACATAGATTGAATTTTCAGCCATTGAAATCTTCCTCACCGAGCTCGTGAAGCCCCAGGGTCTGGCGCTCCCGCTCGGACATATTCATCCAAAATTTTTTAAGCTCCTTCAGGGGAGCTTCGGTCTTTTTCTTTTTCAGACCACGGTACTTTTCATTTTCTTTTTCAAGATGCGCCTGAAAAAGATCCGGTCTTTTCGCGAGAGTGACCAAGGCAGAAACCTTGTCTTTCCACTCCCCGATTAATTTGTGATTTCCACCCAGCAAAATCTCCGGCACTTCTGCACCATTGAACTCGCGCGGGCGAGTGAAATTCGGGTGCTCCAACAATCCCGAAGAGAAACTATCCTTGTCAGCGCTTTCGTTATGCCCCAGCACGCCTGGGATAAAACGCGATAGTGCATCGACAACCACCAAGGCCCCCAACTCTCCGCCGGATAATACGTAATCCCCAATGGAGATTTCTTCATCGACATGAGAGTTGATGATACGCTGATCAATCCCGCCATAACGACCGCAAATCAGAACCAGATGTTCTTCATTCGCCAATGCCCTGGCTTTTTCATCAGTCAGCACATCCCCTTGCGGAGAAAGATAAACAACCTTTGAATTCTTATGTTTCACTTTGTGGATTGTTTTTTCCAGGGTCTCGGCCAGCATAATCATACCATCACCGCCACCGAAAGGACGATCATCCACAGTCTTGTGGCGATCGGTCGCAAACTCACGAGGTGTGTGAGCTTGAACCTCAAGGCGATCACTCTTCAGAGCCTGCCCCAGAACGCCGTAAGATACGGCATTCTGAATCATCTCAGGAAATAGAGTGATCACATCAATTTTGAGCATTAGTTGTTCTCTAGATCGAACAAGCCCTCTGGTAAATCCATCACCACGGCTTGGTGTTTGAAGTCGATTTTCTTGATGAAAGCATCCACGAAGGGAATCTCAACTTTCTTGCCATTCGCTTCAACAACCAAAAGATCCTGCACGCCGTTGCTTGAAAAGCCCACGATTTCGCCCAGTGTTTTTTGTTCAGTGTCTTTCAATTTGAAGTTTTTGATTTCGTTCAAATAGATCGTCTCGCCCGGTTTTGAAACCAGCAAGTCCTCATCAATCAAAAACTCCATGTGCTCAACGCCTTCAGCAGCCGTGCGATCCGCGATCTCTGCAGCTTTAACAATAAGACCTTTTTTGAAGGGCTTAGTGCGCTCTACAGTGAATTCTGAAGTGGAACCATCTTTACCTTGCAGAGTGAATTTCTTCATACGTTTTGCCCAGGAGATCTCTCCTGAGAAAATAAGCACATAAAGGTCGCCCTTTAAGCCGTGCGCTTCTCTGACTTTACCAACCAATTTCATAAGTACCTCAAGAAACAGAAAGGGGTTGTGTAACACAACCCCTTCCCTAAGAATCGAAAATTTAATTTTTCTGAATACTATTCAACGATATCCAAGTGATAGCGTTTATTCAGTTTAGTACCAGCTGCGCGAATGATTGTTCTCATTGCTGCCGCAGTTTTACCTTGTTTACCGATAACCTTACCAAGATCTTCTTTGTCTACTTTTAGAGCAAGTAGAGTCGTTTGCTGACCTGGAATTTCATCCACTTCAACATTATCAGGCTTATCAACAAGGGACTTCGCCATGAATTCAACGAGGTCTTTCAAGCTATCCATTATTACCCCCAACAGCAGTTATCTAAGTGATATTTTATCGCATATCACTCAGATGCCAACTATTTATTTACCTTGGGCCAACTTAATAACGTGTTTTACACGGTCAGTAGGTTGAGCACCTTTTTTGATCCAAGCTTCTACTTTTGCTAGATCAAGCTCGACCTTTTTATCGTTACCGCGTGGAGTTGGATTGTAAACACCAAGGATTTCAAGGAATTTACCAGTCACATAACGACGAGAATCCGCAACAGTGATGCGGTATTTAGGATCATGCTTAGCGCCCATACGAGCCAAACGAATTACAACTGCCATTTTTCTAAACCTCTTGTTCGAAACAGTAAGCTCAAGTGTGTACTGTGTTTAATTTAAAATATCAAGCCTTAAAATGGGAACTTCATCCCACCACGACCCATTCCCATTTTCATCATCCCGCTCATCATCTTTTTAGCGTCCTCAAACTGCTTTATCAGCTTGTTTACGTCGGAAACCTGGGTACCGCTTCCATTTGCGATGCGCGTGCGACGCGATGCATTAAGAATCTTATGATTATTACGTTCTTGGATAGTCATCGAACGAATGATCGCCTCGATTTTCTTAATCTCGTTGTCCGGCGGAGTCATATTCTTAAGCTGTTTTGAAATCTCGCCCATACCCGGTAAAAATTTCAAGATGCTCTCAAATCCACCCATCTTTTTAAGCTGCTGAATCTGCCCCAGGAAATCATCCAGGGTAAATTCATTCTTCATGATCTTCTTGGCAGAATCACGAGCGGCTTTCTCATCAATCACTTCAGCGGCTTTTTCCACCAAAGAAAGAACGTCACCCATATCCAGGATACGACCCGCAAGACGGTCCGGATGGAATACTTCAAGGGCGTTAACCTTCTCACCGACCCCCAGAAATTTAATTGGGATCCCCGTGACTTCACGAATAGACAGAGCCGCACCACCGCGCGCATCCCCGTCCACCTTGGTCAGCACCAGGCCCGTCAAGTTTAAGCGCTTGTGGAAGCCCTCAGCCACATTCACGGACTGCTGTCCCAACATGGCGTCAGCCACCAACAAGATCTCTTGGGGCGCCCAGATTTCTTTTAAGCGACCCAACTCGCCCATCAACTCATCATCCACTTGCAGACGACCCGCAGTATCGACGATCACCACGTCGACCATGTTGTCGCGGGCCCATTGTTTGGATTTTTCCAGAATTTCTTCCGGCTTCATTCCAATCGGTGTTGGGAACGTCGGGATATTATTTTGCTTACCCAAAGTCTGAAGCTGATCAATCGCCGCAGGACGGTAGATGTCGGCAGGAATCAAACCTGGTTTTTTACCCAGCTTCTGACGAATATAAAGTGCAAGTTTTGCGGAGGACGTGGTTTTACCCGCCCCTTGCAAACCCACCATAAAAATCACGCTCGGGTTTTCACGAACATTGATATCAACAGCTCCGCCACCCAAAGTCTGCACCAGTTCATCGTGAACAATCTTAACAAACTGCTGGCCAGGATTTACATTCTGTAGAACATCCGCACCCAGTGCTTTGGCTTTAACTCGGTCGATGAAATTTTTAACGACTTTAAAATTTACGTCGGCCTCAAGAAAGCTTAAGCGAATTTCCTTAATGACGTCCTCGATATTGGACTCCGTGATCTTACTTTGACCACGAACCTTCTTTAAGGAAGCCATAATTTTATCTGATAAATTCTCAAACATCGTAAATCTCCGAATAATCGAATTTAATTAACTCATTCGCCCGGCAATCACCAAGATTTCCGCCTAACGATAGGCGTCAACCTGTCAAAACCAGACTACCAACGCTGGAAAGATCCGCGTTTTAAGCTGAAGTTTGCCAGTCCATAAAAAATCACAAAACCCAAAAACGAGACCGGCACGGCCACTTCCATTCCCACGTCACTCACACCAATCACACCGTAGCGCAGACCATTGATCAGATATAGCAACGGATTCAGTTTTGAAAGCATCTGCCAGAATGGATGCAGATGATCGATGCTTAGAAACACCCCGCCCAAATAAGTCAGCGGCAATAAAATGAACGCTGAAAATGCCGACAACTGATCAAATGTTGTTGCCCAAAAAGCCACCGAAATCCCCAGAAGCGCAAAAATCAATCCTGCAACCACTATGAAGTACAAGGTGTAAATCGGATGAGCGATGTAAAGCACTTCGCCTTGTTGATACCATGAAAACACAGTACCCACGATGTATGTGATCAAGGCCACGATAAAGCCGCGAACCAGAGCCGCCAGACTCATCGCCCAGATGATTTCCTGATTGCTGATCGGCGCGACACGCAGATCCTCCAAGTCACCGGAAAACTTGGATGAAACGATCGAAGAGGATGAATTCTGAAAGGCATTATTCATCAAACCCATCATCATCAATCCTGGGATCAAAAACGAAAGATATTTCACACCCTGATGAGTCGGCATCGTAGCCCCAAGGGAAACCCCGAAAATCAACAGATACAAAAATGACGAAACGAAAGGCGTCACAATCGTTTGTACGATCACCTTAAGAAAGCGGGCAATTTCTCTGCGAAACAGAGCAAAAAACGGAGTCATCATTTGCTCACCACCTTCATAAAGGCCTCTTCCAGATTGCCTTCCTCGATTTTCACGTCCTTGATCAGATTGACCGGAACTCCGGTCTCATTCAGGAATTCACCCATTTGTTTTCCCGGAGGAACGACAAACATGAATTCATTCCCTTCCTGAAAAAACAAATATTCTGTTTTAAAGGCAAAGGGTTCTGACAACGTCAGGCGGATTTTCTTTTGTGTGTATTTACGTACAAGCTCTTTGGTTTCACCCAAAGCTTCAAGACTGCCCAGATTGATAATTCCAATGCGATCACAAAGCTGTTCAGCTTCTTCGAGGTAATGCGTGGTCAATAGGATCGACATGCCCTCTTTACGCAATTCTTGGACGAACTGCCATAAAGTCTCTCGCAAACCAATATCCACACCGGCCGTCGGCTCATCCAGCAAAAGCAATCGTGGTGTGTGCACCAGGGCTTTGGCAATCATCAGACGACGTTTCATACCACCGGAAAGCTGCTTCACTTTCTTGTGGCGATGTTCATATAGGGAAAGCTTATGTAACAGAAAATCTATACGGTCCTGGTTTTTACTGATTCCGTAATAACCGGATTGAAAATTCAAAATTTCATCGACGCTGAAAAACCCCGAAGTAATCACTTCCTGATGAACCACACCCAGTTGCTGCTTGGTAAAGCGTGGATTTTGATTCACATCCTGACCAAAAACCTCGACCGAACCACTCGATGGTTCTTCTAAAGTTGTGATCGTTGAAATGATCGTGGTTTTACCAGCACCATTTGGTCCCAGCAGCCCAAAGATCTCCCCGGGCTTCACGTCAAAGCTAACACCTTTAACGGCCTCTTGGCCGCCAGGATATTTTTTTCTAAGGTCCGTGATCTTAAGAGGCAACATTAGCGCGCTCTTGAGATGCTGGTCTGGAATTCCACGTCCTGGTTTTCACGTTTCAACCAGTTCAGATCCCATTCCTGATTTACCAGAACCACCGGATTGCCATTCAAATCCTGAGCCATGTTCGCACCACCTTTAAGGCTGGTGACTGGTTTACCATCCAATGTTGGCCAACGGCACACACCATAAGGCAGACGATTCAATTTCACTTCCAAATTGTATTCGTCCTGAAGTCTGTGCAACAAAACTTCGAATTGAAGTTCACCGACAGCCCCAATAATCGGGTCTTGTGGTCCAATGTGTGGTTCGATAAACAACTGGATGGCACCTTCCTCGGAAAGGTGACGAAGAGCTTCTTGTAGTTTTTGACGTTTCAAAGCATCACGAACGCTTAAGCGACCAAACAACTCTGGTGCAAACTTCGGAATATCCTCGAATTGAATTTTACCGGATGATGAAACGCAATCGCCGATGGCAAAGTTCCCCGTATCGCCGACACCCACGATGTCACCCGCATAGGCTTCATCAACCGTCTCTTTATCAGCTGCAACGAATTGCGATGAGTACGCCAGACGCAACTCACGTTCCAAACGGGAATGCTGAACTTTCATGCCACGCTCAAATTTTCCAGAGCAGATGCGGATGAAAGCAATACGGTCGCGGTGACGACGGTCCATGTTGGCTTGAATTTTAAATACAAAGCCGGTGAATTTCGCATCCAAGGGATCCATCTTCTGATCGTCTTTGGTGATACGAGGCTGAGGCCCCGGTGCGTATTTCGTAAAGAACTGCAGGAATGTATCCACCCCGAAGTTCTGTTTGGCAGAACCAAAAGTCACCGGAGAGATTTGTCCTGACAGGAATTCATTCACATCAAAGGGCGGCAAAGCGCCTTCAATCAAATCCAGTTCTTCCAACACCTGATCGGCAGATTCTTTGTCCAGGTAGTTGTAAAGGATCTGATCGTCTTTGCCTTTAACGAATGGAATTTTTTGGTAGTCTTCCACTTCCTCACGGCGCTGATCGTAAATCCAGATTTCCTGAGTCAAACGATTGTAGATACCGCGGAAACGCTGACCGATACCCAAAGGCCAAGTCACCGGATAGCATTGCATGTTCAGGGTCTTTTCAACTTCATCGATCAAAGTCAGAGGATCTTTACCTTCACGATCCAGCTTATTTACGAAAGTAAAAATAGGGATTTTACGAAGGCGGCAGACTTCATATAGTTTTTTGGTACGCTCTTCCACGCCCTTGGCAACGTCGATCAACATCGCCGCAGAATCCACGGCCATCAAAACGCGGTACGTATCCTCCGAGAAGTCTTTATGCCCGGGAGTATCCAAAAGATTCACGCGCAGATCATTGTAATCAAACGTCATCACCGATGACGTGATCGAGATCCCTTTTTGGCGTTCAAGTTCCATCCAGTCCGATGTCACGGCCTTGGAACCAGATTTCCCCTTCACCTCGCCCGTTTCATGGATCACACCACCGTGATACAGAAGTTTTTCGGTCAGGGTGGTTTTACCAGCATCGGGATGCGAGATGATCGCAAAGGTGCGACGGCGAAGAATTTCTTTTTGAATTGCAGGTGTTGCTAACATACTTAAACCTTTAGATTTGCTATAAAAAATCGTTTTATTCGATCCTCTCCGACGGGGCAAGGGAATCCCCCACCGGGGTGGAATTAACGCCCGCTGTCTTTTTCATCCTTGCGCACAAGCCCCCGTGGGCATTATAACCCTTTCGAACTAACAACTCCCCCTGGTTTGGAGCCGGATTGGGACAACTGAAGGTGATCATATGACGACCGAAAATGCCCTGAAGCATTATGTTACGACTTTTTACAGCTTCCAAAAAATCGAAAATCCCGAACAAGTTAAATTAGATCTAGAGGCAAAAGCTGAACAGCTCGACGTCAAGGGTCTGATCATTTTAGGAACTGAAGGTTATAACTCCACGATCGCGGCCGTCACAGAAGAATCCTTCGAAGCCTGGAAACAGTTCGTTCGCGACTACTTCCAAAAACCCACTCAATTCTACAAAGACTCTTATTCGGATAAAGCACCGTTCCGCCGATTTAAAGTAAAAATCCGCGAAGAGATCGTGACCACCGGCATTCCGGATATGCAACCGTCTGAAGGCATCAATCACCACTTGTCACCTTCTGAGTGGAACAAGGTGATGAAGGAAGAATCCGATTATGTCATGATCGACACGCGCAATTGGTACGAGTACAAAATCGGGACTTTCAAAGGGGCTTTAAATCCAAACATTGAGAAGTTCACGGATTTCCCTCAGTACATTGAATCCCAGGGTATTTCCAAAGATAAAAAAATGCTGATCTTCTGTACTGGTGGAATTCGTTGCGAAAAGGGCATTCTGGAACTTCAAGACAAAGGCTTCAACAACGTTTTCCAATTGGAAGGCGGCATTCTGAACTATTTGAACGAGTATCCAAATGATCAATACGAAGGCGAATGCTTCGTATTTGACCACCGCGTGGCCGTGGATCAAAACCTGGCTCCTTCACAGAAATACGGATTGTGCCCACATTGTGGTCAGCCGTCTGAAATCAAAATTGATTGCCTGCGCTGCGACTCTCCGGGAATGGTTTGCGTAAACTGTATCGAGCTTGAGTTTAAAAAAGACACTTGCTCCAGAAATTGCGCCCATGGACTGAAACTTCACCCGGGCAAAAAAGCCCGCAAACAAATTGTGCCTTTTAATATTGAAAAAATGAAGGCCGAGGGTATAACAGACATCCCTACGATTCGTGTTAGCAAAACCAAAGTTGTTCAATTGAATGACAAGGGTGAAGCTGAAACTGTCTCCCTAAAAAAATAGATATTTTATGTCTGCGCTTTAACTTCGGTGAAAGCGCAGACTTTTCCGAATCACCCGATCGATCATTCGCGTCGACATAAATTTCAGCAAATTCGCCTGCAACTTAATTCGCTTCCCGACCAGATAATTAACCTTGGGTATATGGCTTTCAATAGCATGCATGATCGCCACTGTTGCGACACTGACTGGAACAGCTTCCTGAGCCGCCTCCAGCACACCTTCGCGAATTAATGACATCATACCGCCATACACGCTTTGCAATTCCCGGGGACAGGTTTCCATCATTTGATCTGTTTTGTCGATGGACTTCGACCAGATCTCGGTCCGAATGGGACCGGCCTCAATCAGGGAAACCTTCACACCTAAAGAGCTCACTTCGCGCCGTAATGAATCAGTGAATGCCTTCACAGCAAACTTTGAAGTTGTATAAGGTCCCATGAACGGCGCGGCCACCCGTCCGCTGATAGAACCCATGTTGACGATACGACCTTTGGTTTCCCGGATGAGCGGCAGGAAGGTTTTTGTCATCTCCACCATGCCAAACAGATTCACTTCAAATATTCTGCGCCATTCCTCTGTATCCAACCCCTCAATCGGTCCACCACTGGCGATGCCCGCATTATTAACCAATACCAGTGGCCACTTTGGATTCATTTCGGTGCGAACTGTTCTTAAAGCTTTTTCGATGTCGTGCTTATTGGTGACGTCCATTTTTATCACACGCAGACGTTCATTATAGTCGATCAGCAGTCGATCCAACGACTCGGGTTTGCGAACACAAGCCCAGACGATATAACCTTTTTCACAAAGTGTGCGTGTCAGGTCAAAACCTATACCTGTGGATGCTCCGGTGACGATAACTTGCTTCAAGACTCTCCCCTTGGTGTGAATCCATGCTTCCTATTTACATCAGACCTTTTTTAAACAGATCCTCCAACCAGGAATCCGTGATTGAAAGATGTCCTTTTCCAAGATCCATCTGCATCTTCGCCCGATAGTTCGCATCAAATCCAATTGCTTTTTCGTCAATACCTGCATCTTGCAGGAATTTCTGCATTTCTTGAACTTGCTCTTCAACATTGAGTTTTTGATTACTTAGCAAACTGCCTTGAATCTGCTCACAAAATGAAAGAGTCGAACTGTCAGAAGCCAACTGAGGCTTCAGGGCAACGGCTTTACTTAGCATATGCAAGTTGTAGGATTTTTGAATAACTTGATTTGCTTCCTCTGAGTGATTCTGGAAGTAGTTGGCGGCACGATACAACTGTCTATACAGCTCCGCTTTTTGCACTAAACTATCGTCCCCGTTGGAGTCCTTGACCATTTGAACCACATCACTGATTCCTGGGACACGAAGTGCCCAGCGCATAATGGGAGCAACGGATTCCAAAACCGGGTCTTTTTGTGAGCTGACAATATTATCCATAAATTTCACAGCTGTGCGATCTGTGTTCTTTGGAAAAAATCCGCTTTCTCCAGCTTTCGACAGCTCTTGGCAGGCGCTCGCCAAGGGAACCTCTGGATTGGCAAAATCATTGAAGACCACATCCATGTTCATCTTGCTTTTCCCGGCAGTCTGAGAAGGAGCTGCATCACCACTTGGCGCAATTTCTTGCTTGGTTTGCACATCATCCACTTCAGAAACATGAGGTGAATTTTCAGAATTTGGTGAACTGCCATCATTCTTACGTTCAATTTTTGAAATCGAAGAATGAACTGCCTCTTTCATTTTCGAAGGACCTGGCAGCATGGATAACAACCACACTCCAAGAATTCCAAAAACCACAACTACAGAGCCCGCACCAATCGCTAATACTTTAAGAAGTTTTTTACTATTCATGCCTCAACTAGAACACAATGAATGTGGGTGAGCAAATAAGAGGCAATGATACACATAGCCATACGAAAATAACATAAATGAATCATTGACCCTGAGTACATATGCGCCTACAACTGTCTTCTCAGACATTCACTTGTCACTGTCGCGGGGTGGAGCAGTCTGGTAGCTCGTCGGGCTCATAACCCGAAGGCCGTAGGTTCAAATCCTGCCCCCGCAACCAATAAAAGCCTCAAGGTAAACCTTGGGGCTTTTTCCATTTTAGGGGTCCTTTTTTAAAGAAGACCCCTGCTAACTATTCGCAAACCATATCCTGTGACATATAAGCATTGCCCTCACCGCACATCGCTTTTCGGAAAAGATCACGCACTGGTGGAGCGAATGAAAGTTGATGCACTGTCATTTCACCAGAACCCACTTTGGCCAACTGAGCCAGCATGTCAGCCTGCTTGAAGTGACTGAACTTTTCGATAAACTTTCTATCAATCTCTTTCAAATTCAAAACCACACTGGTGAAAGGGATTTTGATGGCTTTGTATTCAGAATCATAGTCCCCATCAAACGGTTTCAACTCCTGCGCCAGCTCTCGCTCATTCAGTACGGTCTTTGCCGTTAATACACTCGTCAACTTAAGCTCGCTGCGGAAATTGCGATCGTAGAGTTTGATTTTTCCCGGAAGAAGGTCATGAAAACCTCTGATTGCGGCTTGTTCCAAATTGGTAGGAAGCTCTTTGAGCGCAGTTTCAGGAAATTTCTCCTGCAACGCTCTTTCATAAAATTCACGGATCATCTCATGGAAAACCTGGACTGTTTGTCTTCTGGCCTGAAGAGGGGTGGCCCCTTGCTTCATAAGTGCTGTGTAGGTATTCACAAGCTTCATAGCCACAGTGTATACCGCTGCATTTTCAGAATTCTTAGGATTCCCACCCAAATACCATCTGCGACCATTTTCGTATTCAAAAATGGTACTCAAATCAAGACGGCCATTTTCCAAGTTCACTTCTTTCTTGTGATCCCATGAGAAAACATCGTGAGACATCAAACCGATTACACCCACATCCTGCACATTATAGGAAGCCATTCCTTGAGTGCAAAACAGAGCTGTTAGGGAAAATAAAATTACAGATTTTGCGATACGCATGCAAGCCTCCATCGAGAGGCGAATTCATGTCACAGAGGTCACAAATTGACAAACAGTTGCTTACTTCTTGTCATTCAGCTTTCAGCTAGCAAGATGGTGATTTCTGTTTACAGCACAATCCTATGGCTGCTAGCCTTTTAAGCATGAAAACACTTTTACTTATTTCATTGATGACTCCAACATTCGCTTCAGCATCCTTAATGCACTGTGAATATTCGTTCTTCGGCGCCCCGGCCGGCACCGTGCGAATTGAAGTGGCCGACGATGGTACACCTGCTGAAACAGCGACAATCACCATGTTTCACACACCCACGCAAAGTGCTCCAGTGACACCTCTTGATAAAAATCCAGGGGAAATGTTCAACGTCGTCTTATTCAAAGACAACCCACAGAACGAAATCTTTATGATTGTGAATACGCCCTCTGCTGAAGGAAGTATAAAGTCAAAACTTATAAATCCTAAGATGTCTGGCATCTCCAAAGAGATTCCCGGCGCGTGCAAACTGCAGTAATGGGTTTTTTCGTTTTCACGCTGACATTGCTGATTTCAAGCTGGGCCATGGCGGCCCCCTCTTCATTCACTTTTCCTCAAGGAAAAGTTGAACTCCTGTCAAGCCGCCCCAGCTGGAATACAGAGGAAGATGTAGCGCTAGGACTCCACTTCAACATCAAAGACGACTGGCACATTTACTGGAAAAACTCCGGTGACTCCGGCGCCGCCCCCAAGTGGAAGTGGAACATCACCAACGGAAGTATCAAAGAAGAACTCTGGCCAGTTCCTCAAAGATACCCCCTTGAGGGAATGATCAATTTTGGATATAGCAAGGAAACGCTGTACAAGTTCCTGCTCTCCGCAGAGGCACCTCAACAAATCAATGCTCAGGTTAAACTTGAATTTTTAATCTGCAAAATTGAATGCATTCCATATTTTACAGATCTGGAACTGAACTTGCCACACCAAGCCACGACGACCAAGGAATCGCCATTATTCACAAAGTTTCTTTATCCGGAAAAAGTACCGACAGGCACCAAATGGGACATCCTAAGTCAGCAGTCTGATGATTTACAGACGCAGCTTTATCTTTCCAACGACTTAAGTGCCAATATCAAAACCATGGAAGTCTTTCCCCTCGACGGAGAAAACTTCAAAACCCAGAGCCCGCACATGGAAATGACCGACTCTGGATACAGATTCACTCACGCACTTCAGGACACCTCGAAAACGGATTTCAGCGGATCGCCATTTTTGGTATCCATCGCCACAACCTCAGGGGACCGCGTTGCATTTGAGATTGCTTTATCACCCTCACCAAGTCCTGCACTTGCAAAAATACTTTTCTGGGCATTATTAGGCGGTCTAATTTTAAACATCATGCCCTGTGTATTCCCCGTCCTCTCAATTAAAGTTCTAAGCTTTCTGGGACCTGAAAAGAGTCGCCATCAATTGCGCATCTCCGGATGGTTTTATAGCGCAGGGGTTATCGCTTCCTTCATTTTTCTGGGCGGCGTACTTTTGTTTCTGCGCTCCAGCGGTGAACAACTGGGATGGGGCTTTCAACTGCAGTCTCCGGCCATTGCCGCAGGCATTGCCACTTTGTTTTTTTGGTTGGGATTCAATTTCCTGGGCACTTTTGAAATCGGACAGTCATTGACCTATCTGGGATCCCGCAAAACCAAGAACACTCACTGGGGATCCTTCCTGACTGGAGTGCTTGCAACTGTGGTTGCCACCCCTTGCACTGCTCCCTTCATGGGTGCGGCGATTGGCGCTTCGTTGACATTGCCACCACTGCACACACTGGCGGTCTTTGCCGGATTGGGTTTGGGAATGGCCCTGCCATTTTTAGCTTTGGCCTACTTCCCGCAAGCACTGCGCATTTTACCCAAGCCCGGCGCCTGGATGGAAAAATTCAAGGAGTTTCTGGCCTTCCCCCTTTTCGCCACAGTCATTTGGCTTTTGTGGGTGCTTGCCCAGCAAATCGAAATGACCGGCGTCCTGTTTGTTTTGATTTTATTTCTGTGTATTGGGCTATGGATCTGGTGCTCAAGACAAATCAGAAATGAAAGATTGAAACAAATCATTCTGGCAATTGGATTTGTATTGTCCTTGGCGGCTCTTTATTTTCTACCGGAGTCTTCTTCTACTAAGAGCACTACGACAGCCACGCCTTCAGATTCGTGGAATACCTTCAACGAAACCAGCATTAACTCGGAACTTAAATCCGGCAATGCCATTTTTATCGACTTTACAGCCGCGTGGTGCATCACCTGTCAGGTGAATAAAAAACTGGTCTTAAACACAACTGATATTCAAAATCTTTTCAGTGATAACAAAGTCAAACTCTACAAGGCCGACTGGACAGACCGAGATCCCGAGATAACCAAGGCCCTTGCACGCTTTGGTAGAAATTCATTGCCACTTTATGTCTATTATTCGAAAGGCAGCAAAGAGCCTCAGATTCTACCGGAAATACTAACCAAGTCACTTATTCAAAACCTCTTCACCAATCAGGAGAAATCACCATGAAAAAGACGTTACTTGTTCTTGCGACAACTTTAATTTCAAGCTTCGCTTTCGCCGATGCAAAAATTGGCTCTCCAGCGCCTGAGTTTTCCGTAACCGATGCGCAAGGGAAACCACAAAACCTTAAGGACTATAAAGGCAAATACGTGATCCTTGAGTGGTACAACAAAGATTGCCCCTATGTTCGTAAACACTACGACAGTGGCAACATGCAAAAGATCCAAAGCGAACTAACTGGCAAAGGTGCTGTTTGGTTAACGGTTGTTTCCTCCGCAAAAGGCAAACAAGGTTATATGACGCCCGGAGAAACCATCACCAACGGAACAAAGGAAGGCTCCAAAGCTTCCGCGATCTTAATTGATGAAAGTGGAACCATGGGAAAAGCCTACGGAGCGAAAACCACTCCGCACATGTACCTGATTGATCCTCAAGGCACACTTCGTTATGCAGGAGCCATTGATAGCGATGATTCCTCTGACAAGAAAACCATCGCCACCGCTCAAAATTATATTCTAGCGGCAACGAACAGTGCAATGAAGGGCGAAAAAATCGCCAAGGAAACCAGCAAGCCTTATGGCTGCAGCGTAAAATACTAGTATCACCAAACTCCTCTGACATTTTTGGCAGAGGAGTTACTTTTCGTTAACTGAAATCAAAACATAGGAGCTGTGATTCAAACCAGCCAACTCAAGCGTTGATAGACTTTGAATCATTATACAATCTCCGGCATGCACCAGATGTTCATGCACCTGAAGCCTGCCCCTGAGGCAAAATATAAAATGTCTTCCACCTTCAAAGTTCAGCGTCGATATCTCGTGCAGGTTTAATACTTTCATCTCGGCCTGAATGCGATCTCTTCGATAAATGATTCCTAAGTCAACTACGGGCCCTTCAATAAGCTTCGCGTGAATGACTTCTTCACCCGAAAATTCCAGGACATCCAGCGGGTGTAAATCTTTGCCCTTCAAGGTCAAACCCGTGCCTTGAGTGATAACGAGCTTTCGATCACAACCAGGAAAGTTTGAGAACGGATCATCTCCGTTTACTTGAGCTGAACTGATTCGCCAAAAAAAATCATCCGGAAACGTGGCCCCTTCGGGACCGATGGCTATTTGCGCAGTCAGCCCCTTGCCATTCTTCCACGGCATCGTTTTATATGATGATTGTTTCAATAAAGTGATCATGGAGATTGAGTCTATTCTAGAGACTCGCCTGGCGCAAAGAATATGGATGAAACAATGACGTCCCCATTTCACTGCAAAAACCATCAAAGTTTCTCGGCGCCACCCCGCGAACTTCGTGATTGCACGGATGAATCCACGCGGTCATTCCCTCCCGGGCAGCTCTGTGAGTACTTAGAAATGCCTCAGCCATCCAAACACTATGTCCATCGCGCAACAGGCCATGCTTCGCAGCCTCTTCAGTCACTGGCACGTAGCGGACCTGATAACCTGCGACTTTCGATACTTTCCCTAATATCTCCTCAAGGCTCAATGCCTCAGGACCCGTCAGATTGATCACCCGATTTTCGTAAAGCCAGGGATTCTCAACCACTTTCAGAGCTACATCCACGACATCGCGCACGTCCACGTAGGAACTTTTCGACTCCCCCTCAGGTAAAAACAAAGCTCCTTGACGAATGGAGTCAGCATGCCTTGAAACAAAGCTCTGCATAAAATGGTTGGGACGAATAACTGCCAATGGCAATCGACTGTCCCGCACCATCTCCTCAATCTGGCCATACATACGATGAAGAAGAAACTGGGAATCAGCGTCGGCTCCCAGAATTGAATTAAAAACCACAAACCGCACCGCAGAGTTCTTTGCGGCGATGATCGCATTTTGAGCATAAACCAGCATGGACTCAGAGATCGGCAGATTCAGAAAAAGGATATCAGTCTCCTTCATGACCTCTTCGACCAGACTGCGCACTCCCAGATCGACCTGCCTATGCCGTACTTCAGGATCAAAAACAGAAGCGTCATGACTTGCAGCAACAAATCGAGCCTGCCTGCCATCAAGTCGCCTCACCAACTCCCGCCCCATTTTACCTGTAGCCCCGGTGATTAAAATTCGCTCTTTCATAGATCACCAGTATCTGACTTTGGCTCTGCCTTTTACAGGTGTATATTAACAAAGGTACGCTTGACTCCCCTCTGGTTTCTCGATTTAGTTGTGTGGTGAAATTTTTTGCCGAGAACCTGACGGTTTTTAAAAGAGTCGCCTTTCCATTGTTTGTCCTTTTGGTGTTGTCCAGCAACATCGATCAATTCCTCAATCAACAGGTTGAAACAGCTTTAAGAAACCCGCTTGGAGCCACGCCTCAAGTCTACTGGTTTGGGTTTCTATCAATTATCAGCAGCATCCTGTTCCCGATACTTTTAATCACAACGGCTTTGTACTCCATGCGGTACAAACAGGTGGCTACCAGCCTGTCTGATTTTTACGCCAGATACATCAATCAAGTATTTATTGAGACTCTTCGAACCTGGGGCAAAACTCTTTTGTGGGGATTGCTATTTATCCTGCCAGGAATTTGGAAGTTTCTAGAGTACAGCATGGTGCCATTCGTGGTGACCGGATCCCAACGCTACGACGAAGGAAAAATCGATGCCCTTCAAGCATCGGCCCGTGTTTTTCGTAAACACTGGTTCAAAATAACAGGAATTCTGATTCTATTTCACCTGTTTATCCCCTTGATACTGACCAGTCTCTTTGACTCCTACCGTTTGCTCTGGAAAACACCAGTGCCAAGCCTGGTATTGAACTTACTGGATACATATTTACTGATTATTTCAACACAGCTTTTGTTTAATGTTTTTCAAGACGAGGTAAAAAGACATGAATCTCATGTTTAATTGGAAAGAAGTAAAACACCGCGGAAAAGGTCTGACTTTTGATGACGTACTTATTATTCCGGCGCGTTCGGATGTTCGCTCTCGTCGCGATCCAAATTTGACGACGAAAGTAACACGCAACTTTTCCATGGAAACGCCTATTATCAGCGCCAACATGGACATGGTGACCGAATTCGACATGGCACTAGCCATGCACAACCTTGGTGGCATGGGAATTCTTCACCGCTTTATCACCACAGAAGAACAGGCCTCCCAAGCACGCCGCTTAAAAGAAGCCGGTGTAAAACTTATCTCTGCCAGTGTTGGCGTTGGTGAGGAATTTAAATCCCGCTCTAAAGCCCTGGTGGATGCCGGAGTTAATATCATCACGATCGATATTGCTCACGGCCACTCTGTGCAAATGATGGAAACCATGAAGTGGTTAAAAGATCAGTATCCGAATGTGGATTTGATTGCCGGAAATATGGCAACTCCAGATGCCGCTCGCGATTTGATCGAAGCCGGCGCTGACGCCATCAAAGTGGGAATCGGTCCAGGCTCCATGTGCACAACTCGTATCATCACCGGGTGTGGCGTGCCGCAACTTACAGCCATTGCTCTTTGTTCGGAAATTGCGGAAGCTCACGGTGTGCCGGTCATTGCCGACGGCGGCATTCGCACTTCAGGCGATATGGTAAAAGCCTTCGCTGCTGGTGCCAGCACAGTTATGCTTGGTAGCATGCTCTCGGGCACAATTGAAACTCCGGGGGAAATCAAAAACGGCAAGAAACAATATCGCGGTATGGCTTCACGCTCTGCTCAAGATTCTTGGCGCGGCGGTGTTCCTGAGGGAATGGCTCCAGAAGGCGAATCCACCCAGGTGAATGTCAAAGGACACGTGAAAGACGTCATTCACGAAGTCACTGGTGGCATCCGCTCCGGCATGAGCTACATTAATGCAACCAGCATTGCAGAGATAAAAGACAAAGCCCACTTTATGGAAATGTCTTCTAGTGGTATCTCTGAGTCTCGCGCACACGGAGTAAAGTAAATGGATTCCAGACCCATAGGGGTATTTGATTCAGGCATCGGTGGCTTAACGGTTCTCAAAGAACTTGCCATGCAGTTTCCCCATGAGAGTTTTCTCTACCTGGGCGATACGGCACGCCTTCCCTATGGTTCAAAATCCGCGCACACAATCCGCAAGTACTCTGAGCAAAACATCCAGTTCCTAAAAAAACAGGATGTTAAAGCCATCGTCATCGCCTGCAATACCGCTTCCACACAGGTTCCCGAACCGGAACTTGAAGGACTTCCAATTTACAATGTCATTGGACCCGGAGCTCAACGCGCTCTGGAGGTCAGTCAAAGTAAGCGCATCGGTGTCTTGGGTACTCGGGCGACGATCAACAGCAAAGCATACTCCCATAAAATTATGGATCTGGAGCCGACAGCGACAGTAATCGACCAGGCCTGCCCTTTGTTTGTTCCACTGGCGGAAGAAGGTTGGGATTCCGACCCCGTGACTAATTTGATTGTATTTCGCTATCTCAGTCAGATTCTGCAACACTCAATAGATACGTTGATATTGGGCTGCACTCATTATCCACTTTTGAAAAACTCCATCGCGCGGGTTACGGGCTCATCGATCGAATTGGTGGATTCTGGCGAAGCTATCGCCAGATGGCTTGAAAGAGATTTTAGTAAAAATAGACTTGGTCGCAACGGCAATAACAATCATCAAAAGATTGATATAATGACGACGGACTCTTCAGCGCATTTCACAGAAGTAGCCCTGAAGATTCTAAAACCACTCAAGGCTGATGAATTCAAAGTTGTGGATTTAGTCTAGATACAAACTTCCAACGGCAGCTCTTGCAAGTTATACGTGCTTGCCATTGAGTAACCATACGCACCAGTATCAAGGACCACCAGAAAATCCCCTTCGCGAACCACGGCCATTTGATAGTCTTTCAAAAAGAAATCTGATGATTCACAGATGGGGCCTACCACATCACAAGTGATTTTATTCTGACCCTCCTTAAGAGGTAAAATACGATGTTCGGCTTCATACAATGAAGGACGAATAAGATGATTCATTCCTGAATCCACAATCACGAATGTTTTTACAGAGGTTTTCTTAATATACTGCACTTGAGTCAACAAGACTCCGGCATGAGCCACCAGCCAACGACCCGGCTCAGATTGCAACTCACAATTCAGCTCACCCAAGATCCCCTTGGTAATCCCGGCATATTCATTCAAGAGTCGAGACTCAAGCTCGAGATCCAGTTTTTCATAAACCACTCCCAAACCTCCGCCAAAATCAAATCTCTTCAATGTCGGAAACTCTTTTTTTAATTTGATAAATTCATTTTTAAGTTTGATCAAAGCCTCTTGGTAGCCGGAGAATTCCAACATCTGCGACCCCAGATGCAGACTCACTCCCACCAATTCCAATGAATCACCATGTCTTTTCAAACAGGATGACAAATCCGGCAACAAGGATAATTCCATACCAAATTTATTATCCCGCAATCCCGTTGCGATATAGGGATGCGTTTGAATGCTGACGTCCGGATTCAAACGCAATGCCACAGAGGCTTTTTTACCCAGGGCCTTGGCAATTTCACCGATACGCTCTAGCTCTGGCAGACTCTCAACATTGATCTGGAAAATACCCAACTTCAATGCCTCTGTGATTTCATGACGTGTTTTTCCCACGCCGGAATACACGATATCCTCAGGCAAGAATCCACTTTCAAGTGCTCTTTTGATTTCTCCCAAGGAAACAACGTCCGCACCAGCCCCTGCCATCTTCAGGCACTGCAGGACCTGGGGGTTTGGATTGGCTTTCACTGCAAAGTATAAACGCACCCCATCAAGAGCTTTCGCCATCTGCTTGAAGCGGGAGCGGATAAATTCGAGGTCGTAGACATAGATGGGACGAATGTAATTCGCGCATAGAGACATTAAGTTCTTTTTATCCGGCCCAAAATGAAGCTCATTATTGATGTATTCCACAAAAACCTCGTGCTAATATCATTGCCGAACAAAGGACGTTTGTCATGAAAACTTCTATTTTTACTTCCACCTCCAAAGGCATGCCGGTACTCGCATATGAATTCGGCAACGACTCCCAGCCGGAAATTTTAATCCTGGGCGGTGTTCATGGTGATGAAATCGAGGGTGTGATCTGCGCACAGGAACTCCTGAAGCATTTCATGAAGTCTTACACTCATAAATTCAAACTAACTCTGGTCCCCCAATTCAATTTGGAAGGAGTGATCTACAAAACACGTGGCAATGGCAACGGTGTGGATCTGAATCGCAATCTGCCAACCAAAGATTGGTCTCCAGAAATTAAAACTCCGCGCTACCATCCGGGACCCAAAGCCGGCAGCGAATCTGAAAACCATGGTTTGATCAAGTACCTGGATGAGAAAAAACCAAAGTTGGTTCTTTCACTGCACTCGTGGCAGCCTGTACTTAACGTGAATGGTGATTGCTATGAATTTGCCAACGTCCTGGCAAAGCACACCGGTTATAAAATCGATGATGACATCGGATACCCAACGCCTGGTTGCCTGGGGACCTATGCCGGCCTGGAAAGACCGTGCCCGACTTTAACTTATGAAATCGAACGTGGACAGTCTGCTGAAGACATCATTAAGATTCACGTTCCCGCTATTCTTGACGCTCTAAAGGTTTACGACAAGTAAGGAGACATTCATGCAACAATCTGTTGAACTGCTTTATTCTGATATCCAAAATGGCAAACGAGTTGATCAACTAATGACGAATGATCTTAAAACCATCTTCGAGGTCATCGAAGGATTGGATGCCGGTCGCCTGCGAGTGGCGGAAAAGAAAGACGGAAAATGGTTGGTCAACGAGTGGGTAAAAAAAGCAATCCTCCTCTATTTCCGCGTGCAACAGATGACAGTCATGCAATCGGGTGACTTCACATACTTTGACAAAATCCCGGTAAAAAAATGGTCTGAAGAGGATGGCGTGCGCGTGGTTCCTCATGCCTTGGCTCGCAAAGGCTCCTTTATTGAAAAAGGTGCGATCCTGATGCCTTCTTACGTTAACATCGGTGCTTATGTGGGTTCCGGCACGATGGTGGACACCTGGGCAACCGTTGGTTCCTGTGCCCAGATCGGAAAGAATGTTCATCTGTCTGGCGGCGTGGGAATTGGAGGCGTACTCGAACCGGTCCAGGCTTCTCCGGTTATTATTGAAGACAACGCATTCGTTGGAAGTCGTTGCATCGTCGTTGAAGGTGCGATCATCGAAGAAGGTGCGGTCCTTGGGGCTGGCGTAACAATTACTGCATCCACGAAAATCATCGACGTGACCGGAAGCAAACCCGTTGAAATGAAGGGCCGAGTCCCGGCAAATTCAGTTGTCATCCCAGGAACTCAGATGAAGAACTTCCCGGCTGGAGAATTTGGCGTGCCGTGCGCACTGATTATCGGTCAACGCAAAGCAAGCACTGACCTTAAAACTTCTCTGACAGATGCGCTTCGCGATTTCCAAGTGAGCGTTTAAATCTCAAAGTCCTTTAGCATTAAAAAGCCCCTCTGAAATCCAGTGGGGCTTTTTTTTATTTCATTCTTAACGCCTCAGAAGGCTGAACCTCGGTAGCAGTTCTGGATGGAATATAAGAACCTAAAAAGGCTATCAACGAACTCACGATCAACACTCCGAACACAAGCCACCAATCCACAAGGCTTGGTATAGTCGTGTCGTAAAAAGTATGCGACGACCACATGTTAATGGGGTTGCTTTGAATATACAGACTTACCCCCGTACCGATCACCGTTCCCACCAGGACACCAGAACCAGCCAACAGAAAACCAATTTGCGTGAAAATCTTAACAGTCCGCTGACCCGATAATCCAATGGTTCGAAGAACTGCAATATCCCGTCTTTTCTGGGACAGCAACAAAGCCAACACAGTTAAAATGGAACTTGCTGCGATCATTCCGGCAAGACCCAAAAAAACTCCAATGGTCAATTTTTCCAGTTTCAAAGCGTAAAACAAAGCTGAATTGCGATCCATCCAGGTCTCCACCTGAACATCGGTGAACTTCATCAGATCATCCCGAACATTTGCAACGCGACTCTCATCTGCGAGCCACATCTCAATTCCTACTTTTTTTAGATCTCCGCTATCCAGAGCCCGTAGTGCTTTTCCCCGCTGATAATACAGATACTGCGAATCCACATCAGCCAAGGCCGTGGTAACCACTCTTTTTACACGCACCCGCTCAAACTTCGGAGTTTGCCCCGGCGGCAGCAAAAGACCAGTCGGAGAAACCACTGTGATGAAATCACCATCGAATACGCCCAGCGATTGCGCCAAGTCCACACCCAGAACAACTTCTCCTTCGTCAGGCACATCCTGGGGATCCCATACATACGAGGGCGGTCCGCCGACAGCATTTTGCGGCTTATCTGCATCCAATTTCGCCAGTTGGGAAATAAAATACTCCAGACTGTTTCGCGTCACCCCACGGGCAAAGGCGCCCCGGAATTGACCATCCTGACTGCGCAAAATCACGTCCTGAGTTTCATAAACATAAGCCTGCGTCGTCGGATCTTCCTTGATACGCGAATAGACCGGATGAGTTTCCAGTCCCATCGCATTTTGCACACCAGGCACTGTGACGTAAAGATGAGGCTCAAGCCCCAGAATTCTTTTGCGAATACTGGCATTCATCCCATTCATCACAAATAGGACCACCAGAAAGGCGGTGACACTGATGGTGATCCCGCCAATGGATAGAAAAGCAATTCGGCGAATCAGCGCACCAGCACGTTTTGAGAAGATAAAATGACGAAAGAGATGTCCAACTAACATCTCTTTATCTTATTGTTTCAATTGTGGGATTCAAGCCTTTTATAGGCTATTTCAGGGGCTATTTTTTCTCACTCGCCGGCACGCGCTGCAGAGCTTCCTCTTTACGAACTTCACGTACATTGCTCTCCATAAAGAAACTCTTTTGCATCGCCTTTAGCGTCACAACAGTTTCGTTTAAGACTTCAAGCATCCGACGCGAGGCTTGTGGAATCTCAGGTCCCAGCTCCTTCGCCGCAGGCCCTACCGCCTGGGTGACAACCGCTAGATTTTGCATCATAACCGCCAAATCTTTAGCAAGTTCTGGATTCTGTTTGTTCAGCTCCGGCAAAATACGGTTGATCTCGGAAGTTGTGATCGCCAGATTGCGCATTGTCGTTTCCAAGGAATCATTGGCTGTGGCCTGCTTGGAAAGTTTAATCACCTCATGGGACATCACTGTCATGTTTTTCATCAATGGATCCATACGGTCGATCACACGAACAAAACTGGCAGCACGGTCTTTATCCGCAAAAGCCTCAACCAGCATTTGCAAATTCTCCAGCAGACCACCCACGCGGGACATTGTCATACTGATATTACGACTGCTTAGCATGGACACGATATCCATGGATTCATTCGACTGAATAAAACTATTGGAGGCTAAAATCGGAGCTTTTTCCGTGCCCACCGTCACTTCAAGAATTTTTTCCCCGATAATAAACGGACGATTCAGCTGAACGGTACTGTCCTGACGGATTCTTTCCTGGAATTTACTCAGCACATAGAAAGTCACTTCAATCTTGTTATCCGCTCTTAGCTCAACATTCTCAATCGCACCGGCACGAAGACCCGCCATATGCACAGTCGTCCCCTGATGCAACCCATCGGCATTTTCGAATGTCGTCGTGTAGTAGGTTTTGGAATCAAACCACCCCTGCTTCACGGCAATACTCACCGCCGTCCCCAGTACTCCCAGGATTGCAACGCCGACAAAAAGTCCCGCAACTCGTTCAAATTTATTGAACTTCACTTTCATCATAGGTGTACAACTCTCTTCTCTGGATCCACCGGCTGGAAGTAAAGCTGGCCATCATCCAAATGAACGATTTGATAGTTAAATAGATTCATGAATTTTTCATCATAGGAACTGATGAATACGTGATTCAGGCAGCCCTCTTTACGCAGCTGATGAATATAATCCACCAAAGTATAAACACTGTCCTGACCCAATCCCACACTTGGATCATCCAAGAGCAGAATCTGCGGTTTCATAACCATTGCACGCAAAAGACAAGTCAACTTACGCAGACGGCCTGGAACATGTGCCGGTCTTTCGTGCGCAAATTTAGTGACATCAAAAATTTTGAAAATTTCATCCACACGGGCTTTGGCGTCCTCGGGACTTAAAATCTTGTGATAAAGAAGCGGCAGCATCATATTATCGAACAACGACTGATTGTTAATCAAACCGCCATAGTCAAATGAGTATCCAATTTGCAAACGGTAAGGCAAAAACTCTTCAAAGGACATATCACAGACGTTCTGACCATTGATCAAAAACTGTCCGGACTGAGGCATCTGCAACCCTGCCAGAATCTGCAACAAGGAGCTTTTTCCGGCCCCTTCCTCTGCTTTAACCCAAAGGATTTCATTCATGGGAAAATCGAATTCAACATTGGCAATAACAGGATCCTGCCCTTCATGCGAAAAAGAAACGCCTTCAAACTTCAGATTTTCGATCTTCATTATAAAACCCCCAGATTGCGCAACTGATTTAAATAAAACAAAGCTGTTACAATTAAATTAAATACGATGACGAAAATGATACTGTTCACCACGGCCTGCGTGGTGACTTGTGGCACTTCCGTCGGGCTCTTTTTCACGGATAGCCCCTGATAGCAGGACACCACGAAAATAATCATTCCACTGAAACTGTTTTTCAAAAGAAAGATCCAGAAATCATCAAAGGAAAATGCCGTCATCAGCGATTCCGCATAGAAAGCAAAGGGCATATCCTGGATGAACTTGGTCACAAAGAACCCGCCGATCAACGCCACAAAATTAAAGTAAAACGCCAGGCAAAGCATGCTGATCACGCCACCCAAAACCCGCGGAAACACGATGTAACTCAAGGGATTGATTCCCATGACTTCCAAGGCTTCGATCTCCCGGTTTGCGCGCATGTTTCCAATCTCAGAAGCCACCGCTGTACCAGATCTTGCAGTCACAACCAGCGCCACCAAAAGGGGGCCGGCTTCGCGCAGAATCATCACAATCAAAAAGGGCCCCACCATTTGAGTTCCACCGAACTTCGTCAGGTTGGATAAAGATTGCAGCACCAGGACACTGCCCGAGGCCAAGGCAAGCACACTCACCAACGGCAACGCCTGCCAACCCGTGAAATATATCTGCGCGGAAATAACTCGAATGATCTGGCGCATCCCCTGCGTTTGATCAAGAACGGTTGCACGAAGGGAAAGATATACCATCAGGAGGACACGCCACGTGTACTCCGCATTCTTTGTCACAAATCTCCCGAGGGAGTCGATTTGTAAGAATAAAGAATTCATTTAATTTCCCCAGTTTCCTAGGGACTTTATCGGTGTAAATCGTACTTTCGTTTACAAACCAAGGTCTGGTTTTAATAGGCCCACAAGGAATAAAAGAACGACTTTAAGGCTTCAAACCCTGTTTCCGGGACAGAAGACTCGTATCGCCCTCCCACTATGGGATGCTTTTGAATGTATATATTCTCCGGAAAGGCCGCCCGGAAGGTTTTGTAGGATCGGTACATGTGCAATCGGGAAGTGACAAGAAGTATGTCTCGGCACTTCAATGCTTCTACAATCGGTAAACTTTGCTGAGCATTTCCGAATGTGGTTTCAGATCGTCGATCCAAAACCACATCGTTCTCATTAAGACTTCCATAAAATGGCCACACCGGCATAATCTCACGCATTCGCGCATTGGAGAAAACTCCGGATATCACCAGCTTCTTGACGTTTTGATTCGCCAGAAGATCAAACCCTTCTCGCACGCGTCCCGCGCCCCCGGTCAAGACCACAGCACAATCTGCATTCTGTGATCGTGTCCAGGAAATCATCGGCTCATTCTCGATCTGACGGTACTCCCTGACAAAGCGCTGAATAATCAGCGCCCCAAGGATCACCACGATCCAGAAAATTCGTGTGCGCAGCAGAGCCTTAACGGTGGGCAAGAACTTCGATCTCCACGTTCACACCTTTTGGCAATGCTGCAACAGCGACAGTAGAACGCGCTGGAGGAGCTGCCGAGAAAGCTTTGGCGTAGATTTCGTTCACAGTCGCAAAATCAGCCATGTTCGTCAGGAAGATTGTTGTTTTAACCACGTTTGAAAAGTTCATGTTGTTGGCGCCAAGAACCGCTTCAACATTTTTCATGACCATTTCAGTTTGAGTCTTGATATCGCCAGTGAAAACTTCGTTTGTTTTTGGATCAATTGAAATCTGACCGGAACAAAACAAAAAATCACCCATAGCTACAGCTTGAGAATAAGGTCCAACCGCTTTAGGTGCATTGTCTGTGTGAATAACTTTTTTCATAAATAAATCCTTTGTGAATTAGAAGTAAAAAATAATACCAGCGCGAAACGGGCTGTCCGCAATTGTTCTGAAACGGACGTTATCCGCAGAAATAACACCCACGCCGCCTTCAAAAGTGAAGCCCAGGGATTCCAAACCCGAAAAGAAGAATTCACCACCAAAGACCGCATCCAACTCAAAGCCGGATTGCTTTTCTCTAGTACCCGCATCGTTCAGCTCTTCCCAATTCACCAACCCCAGGGTTCCGCCCATGTAGAAGTTCATGTTTTGTTCTTTAAAAACTATACGGCGAACACCAGCGATGGCCGCAAATTTGGATTTATCCTTTTGCGTATCAATTCCCAATCCACCGGTGACTTGAATTTCAGAAGAAGGATTATAAACCACTGCCAGTTCCGGCAAATCCAAAGTTGCATGAGATTTCACCCCCACACCCAGGCGATTCGTAAGGTCTTTGGCCTCAGCCACGTTCAAACCAGCAAAAACCGCAAACACCAATGCTAAAACTTTAAGCATCCCAATGACTCCTTATTAAGGACTCTATTAAATGCAAAAGATGAAGAGGGCGCAAAAGGAATCTGACTCTTACAAGAGGTGTCAAACCTACAAAAGACTCTCTGAAATCTGATCAAGGAAGTCGGTCGTGAAGTTTCCAGGTTTCGCTTTCGTCTCCTCCCAAATTTTCTCCCGAAGATAACGAAATCCGATTGATTTTTCATGCATCGTCGTGCGACTGCCGATATCGATCATTTCACTGAAGCGGATAAGCGAAGCCTCCACGGGAACCATGTCAAATGGCGTCTGACTTGGGAAACCTTTTTCATCCGCTCTCTCATGGACGCAGACCATAATCGCTTTAACCTGCTCGCTCACCGGTATCTTCTTAAAAAGACATCGATTCAAAGACATCATTGGATGCTTGCGATACTCTTCCGTCTGCTTCGGATCCAGAAAGGACTCGCCCCTTTTCAAATAAATTTGATAGGTTTCATCAGGAATATCAAAAAGACCGACATCACAAAGCAGGCCTGCAAGGAAGGCATCCACCGGGTTGCCAACACCGGACCTCTGGGAAATGTAGGCCGCATAGGCAGCAACCCATGGACTTCTCCACACGTTGAAAAGATCATTGTCCATCGCCTCAAGCAAAGACTCCCAAAGATCCTCTTCGGTCTTCATAGTTTCCACAAAGGACTTCGCCGCCAGCTCCATTCTCTCATAAATTGAACGAATTTCGTCATCCGAAGCCGTTTTGAATTCAAACAGCGTGAGCTCACTCAGATCCGTCCAAAGAGAGGCAATTGCCATAAAATGCGCACGTACCCGCTTCTTCAAAGACATCCCCGATCGATCAAAATAAGTACCGATGTACTCCAGATAAGATGCGGCCTCCGGTGATTGAATCAAAAAACCACCTCTTGTCAGCATCTTTTGATACTTTGAATCTGACAGAACCACACCCCGGAATGCGACCCCCATTATTCTTTGATTGATCGGCATTCGAATAAAAACTGTAAATGGCAATGTGGTCATTGAAAAAAGATCTGTGGGCAGAATATCAAAAAACTGCGCTCTGCATTTCAACAACAACATGTATTCAAATTTGAAGTTTTGAAAGAAATCAAATGGAGTGATCAAAATCACCCGCGAAAATTTCGGTCCGGAAAATTTATTCTTATCCGGAGCCTCGTGGGTCAAAGTAAATACTGTCGAAAGTGGAAACCTTTCCAGCAACCCGAGTATTCGCTCTGAAAACGCCCCAATATGCTCTGACGCCTCTTGAGCCACAACAATAACAATGGCTCGCTGAATTTCAAAGGGACGGCTCTTAACATCATCCATGGCCAAAACATGGCGAAATGTGAATCCATGCGTGGAAATCAGACTGCGGACACGCGACACAACATCCTCTCGCTGACTTAACAGCAAAATCTCCAGCTTTTGTCGAAAAAAAATGGACGGACGTTTTTCAGCCATAAACAGAAATAGGATACGTCATCCCCCTACTTGCTACCAGAAAATCTTAGTTCCTGTTTGACAATCTAGATCAGCCCCAGAATTCTAATACCATGAAAACAATGATCATTTCTTTAGTATCTATTTTGATGTCCATTTCCGCAAACGCTGCACTTCTTAAAACAGAAGTCGGTTCAAACAAAATGGAGAAAGTGGCACTCTCGACTGCGGCGACCACGACGGTTGACGGAGAAGAGGTCAAACTCAGCGAAGTCGGGGCTGGCCTGCGAGCGAAAAAAGTCGTTTTCGTTAATGTGAAAGTCTATATTGGCGAACTTTTTGTCGCTGACATCGCGAAATTCAAGAAAGCAGAACCACTTTCCTCAGTGAAAGACCAAAAGGCAATTGCGATCCAGCTCCACTTTCTTAGAGATGTTGACGCCGAAAACGTACAAAAGTCATTTAAGGAAGCTCTGACGGCCAACTCCGTCGACCTTTCAGACGCTTCAATCAAACAATTCCTTGATGCAGTCTCACAGGGTGGAGAAGCAAAGAGCGGCAAAGCTATCACAATATTGGGAACTCGCCTGAAGGACGGAAACGAAAAGATTTCCTATGAAACAACATCGGGCCCCACAACTGAAATTAAGGGCAGCGCCGGATTCATTGAAAAAATCTTTTCGATCTGGCTTGGCAATCCATCGGATGATGGTGTTGCTCAGTTAAAAAAGTCCATCTTGAAGTAATCAGTCCAAATCCAAAAGCCGGTAGCCAACGCCGGCTTCTGTTTCAATGATTTCAGGATTGGTCTCGTTGATCTTGAACTTCTTTCCGGGATTTTCGCCGTCGTGATCGCGATCTTTCCAGGAGAGTTTTTCGCATACTCTTTCCAATTCATTTCTTCAATTTCCCGAATCCCTGAAAATTTATAGATCGCAACTTCCACAGGACGCAGAATCCTCGTCATAAAATTTCTCTGACCACTGAATACTTTGAACATATCCGCAGTCTCAAACCTGGACCGCCAGAGGGAATTCTTATGTTTCAAGCGTGGGATGTATGTTGGCAAATACAAACGAAGTCCATTTAGGAGACATGAACCATCAGTGAAAATAGCAAAAGCACGTTGCTCTTAATTTTGAGGAGGATGTCCGGATGAAAATCTTTTGCTTTGCCCCGGTATTAAGAAAGGGTTCATTTAATAAAAAACTGATCCGCATTGCCAAGGCTTATGCAGAAGAGTTTCCAGACGCGAAAGTCGAATTGTGTGAGTTCAATGAATTTCCCATGCCCGTCTACGACGGTGACTTGGAAACTGAGCAAGGAATCCCAGAGGGCGTCACCAAGCTGGCTGAAAAGATCAACTCCGCTGACGCCATCATCATTTCTTCGCCGGAATACAATGGTGGCATGCCGGGACCTTTTAAAAACGCCGTAGACTGGCTATCACGCCTTAAACCAGTTCCCCTGCATGATAAACAGATCCTGCTAATTGGTGCGTCTATAAGCCAATTTGCAGCAATTAAGGGTAACTTCCACAGTCGCGTGCCATTTCATGTGCTGAATGCCTTCGTTTATCCCGACTATTTCGGTGTGGCATTCTCTGAAACAGCCTTTGACGAAAAGGATCAATTGAAAGATGCCAAACAAAGTGAGCGCCTCAAAAAACTAGTCACAAGTTTTCTGCAATACGCCTCCCGCACCGAAACTCCATTCGATCGCCTGGGAGAGTTTTTTGAGGAACAAAAACACAGCCACGACGAAAAGCATCCGCATTGAAATTCGAACGTTAGGGAATTTGAAAAATACGCTTCTATTGTGCTGCCTGCGAACTTGCACCGCGCATTTAGCAAAAAAAAGACCGAAGGTTCACTTCGGTCTTTTAGTTCTCTTGTTTTGCTTTTTCTTATTTAGTTAATTCAACCAGAGTTTCTGTTCATCGATGCGGATCTCGCTCGCAGCTCTACAGCTGGAGTGATTACGATTTTCTCTGGAACCGACTTCAATTCTTTTACTTCCGTCTCAGCAGCGACTTGCTCCACCGCTTTTTCGCCGGAAAAATTCAACATCACAACACCCAGCACAATTAATGATGTAGCCAAAACTTTCTGCATAGGAAGTGGCTCATTAAAAATAACCAGGCCCAACACAGCCATGATGGCAGTACCGACACCCGCCCAGATGGCGTAAACCACACTGACTGGCAGAGTTTTAAGTGCAAACGTAATACAGAAAAAAGAAATAGCAAAACATAGAACCATTAATACAGAAGGAATCAGCCGCGTGAAACCATCTGCGTATTTCATTCCAATAGTACCCAAGATCTCGAAAATAATTGCCGCCGCAAGATATGCATAAGGCATAAAACACCGTTTAGGATGACCTTTCTTGTCGTTTATTCAGTTTTTAATTCCCTTGCCCAGATGACTCTCTGGGAGATCTTTTTTGAATCCGTGCGGAAAAAAGACTTAAAAAGCGAACAGGAAGAAAATTCCTGTTTTTTGATATTAGTAGGATATCATGGCGGCTGACAAAAAGCTCTCGCGACTGGACTAAATTTATTTATACTCGTGATTACAACATGTTAGCGTGTTTCACGATCTCAAATTGAGACATTCAATTTGATATTTCACGGGTAACTTTTGTATTGGTTTTTAGAGCAATTTACTTCAAAACAAATATGAAACTGTTTACAAAGAAGACATAAAAAAACCCGATCTGTTTCCAGACCGGGTTTCAAGTAAAAAAGAGCTGGCGTCGTGCTACTCTCCCACATGGTCGCCCATGCAATACCATCGCCGCAAGAGGACTTAACTTCTGAGTTCGGAATGGGATCAGGTGTGGCCCCTCTGCTATAAACACCAGCAAAGCGTTTATTAAAACAAAGATGAAGTACGTTTATACTTCGTCGTTCTTCTTTGCAACTTACTTCCAATACAAATGGAGAAGTTACTTTCTATTTCAGACAACTGAATGATTGATTTAATTGATTTTTAGCGAGTCGTTGTTAGTTCCAAGTTTTAACTCTCTTACTTATTCAGAGAGCTAGTCTCTCGTTCTCATTTAAGAGAAGTCACTGAGACGAAATCTTCGTAACTTAAAGTTAGAAGAATATTTTTTAAAAAAGCCTCACGACCTATTAGTACGGATCAGCTGAATACATTACTGTACTTACACCTTCCGCCTATCAACCTCGTAGTCTCCGAGGAGTCTTTAGGGGGCCGAAGCCCCAGTGAAATCTTATCTTGTAGTCTGCTTCCCGCTTAGATGCTTTCAGCGGTTATCAGTTCCGAACATAGCTACCCTGCATTGCTCTTGGCAGAACAACAGGAACACCAGAGGTTCGTCCATCCCGGTCCTCTCGTACTAAGGACAGGTCTACTCAAATTTCATGCGCCCACAGAAGATAAGGACCAAACTGTCTCACGACGTTCTGAACCCAGCTCGCGTACCACTTTAATTAGCGAACAGCTAAACCCTTGGGACCTGCTCCAGCCCCAGGATGTGATGAGCCGACATCGAGGTGCCAAACTCCATCGTCGATATGGACTCTTGGATGGAATAAGCCTGTTATCCCCGGAGTACCTTTTATCCGTTGAGCGATGGCCCTTCCACGCGGGACCACCGGATCACTTTGGCCTGCTTTCGCACCTGCTCGACTTGTAGGTCTCGCAGTCAAGCCCCCTTATGCCAATGCACTCGACGCCTGGTTTCCAATCAGGCTGAGGGGACCATCGCGCGCCTCCGTTACTTTTTGGGAGGCGACCGCCCCAGTCAAACTGCCCACCAGACAGTGTCCCTCTGCTCGTAAAGAGCAGCAGGTTAGATTTCAAAGGTGCCAAGGGTGGTATTTCAAGGTTGACTCCACAAGGGCTAGCGCCCCTGCTTCAAAGTCTCCCACCTATCCTACACATGCCAACTCTAAAATCACTGCCAAGCTACAGTAAAGGTTCACGGGGTCTTTCCGTCTTTCTGCGGGTACTCGGCATTTTCACCGAGAATTCAATTTCGCGAGGCATTTGGTCGAGACACCGGAGAAGTCGTTACGCCATTCGTGCAGGTCGGAACTTACCCGACAAGGAATTTCGCTACCTTAGGACCGTTATAGTTACGGCCGCCGTTTACTGGGGCTTCGATTCTCAGCTTCGCTTGCGCTAACTAATCCTCTTAACCTTCCAGCACCGGGCAGGCGTCAGTATGTATACTTCGTCTTGAGACTTTGCACATACCTGTGTTTTTGATAAACAGTCGCTACTCCCATTTCTCTGCGACCCGAAAAAGCTTGGGGAGTAAATCCTTACACTCTCGCGGGCACACCTTTTCCCGAAGTTACGGTGTTAAGTTGCCGAGTTCCTTGACCAAAATTCACCCCATCGCCTTAGGATATTCACCCCACTCACCTGAGTCGGTTTACGGTACGAGCTAACAAATCTAAATTTACGAAACTTTTCTTGGATACATGGCTTTTCTCACTTCCGAATCAAAGATTCTCGCATTCACGCCTCAGTGTTATGTGCCGCGGATTTGCCTACGACACCACCTACACGCTTACACCTCAATCCAATAAGAGGCTGAGATAGCCTATACCGTCATTCCTTAAACACAATTTGCTAGGTAACGGAATATTAACCGTTTTGCCATCGATTACGCCACTTGGCCTCATCTTAGGACTCGACTAACCCTGGGAAGATTATCTTTACCCAGGAATCCTTGAGTTTTCGGCGCCCGGGTTTTTCACCCGAGTTCAACGCTACTTATGTCAGCATGATCACTTCTAGTTCGTCCAGCTGTCCTACCGGTCAACCTTCATCCTACGCTAGAACGCTCCCCTACCACTAAAATATAAAATATCTTAATCCAAAGCTTCGGTAACACGCTTAGCCCCGTTGTATCTTCCGCGCAGAGTCACTAGACTAGTGAGCTATTACGCTTTCTTTAAAGGATTGCTGCTTCTAAGCCAACCTCCTAGTTGTCAAAGTAACTCCACAACGTTCTCCACTGAGCGTGCATTTAGGGACCTTAGCTGTTGGTCTGGGCTCTTTCCCTCTCGACGCATGACCTTATCACCCTGCGTCTGCCTGCTGAGGAACATATCTGTGGCATTCGGAGTTTATTTGGGTTTGGTAATCCGGTAAAGACCCCTAGCCCATTCAGTGCTCTACCTCCACGATACTTTTTACTCAACGCTATACCTAAATATATTTCGGGGAGAACCAGCTATCACCCAGTTTGATTGGCCTTTCACCCCTAATCACAGATCATCAAAAGAGTTTTCAACCTCAACTTGTTCGGTCCTCCACGAGGTGTTACCCTCGCTTCAACCTGTCCATGATTAGATCACCGGGTTTCGGGTCTATGCCTGCAAACTAAACGCCCTATTCAGACTCGCTTTCGCTACGACTACACCTTCAACGGCTTAATCTCGCTTGCAAACATAACTCGCTGACTCATTATGCAAAAGGTACGCTATCACCCACGTAAGGGGCTCTAACTGCTTGTAAGCTTACGGTTTCAGTTTCTATTTCACTCCCCTCTCGGGGTTCTTTTCACCTTTCCCTCACGGTACTTGTTCACTATCGGTCACTAAGGAATATTTAGCCTTATGAGGTGGTCCTCACAGATTCCCACAAAATTTCACGTGTTTTGTGGTACTCGGGATGCCGCTAGAGCCATTGAGCATTTCGAACACGGGGCTATCACCCTATCTTGCCAGACTTTCCAGACTGTTGTTCTATACTCTCCGGTCCCACATCGCGGTCCCACGACCCCTCAATCAAATAAATGATTAAGGTTTAGGCTGTTCCCCGTTCGCTCGCCACTACTAGGGGAATCTCGGAATTGATTTCTCTTCCTGAGGGTACTGAGATGTTTCACTTCCCCTCGTTCGCTTCAGACACCTATGTATTCAGTGAATGATACCATAAAATGGTGGGTTTCCCCATTCGGAAATCTCCGGGTCAAAGTGTGTGTGCCACTACCCGAAGCTTATCGCAGCTTACCACGTCCTTCATCGCTTCTTAGTGCCAAGGCATCCACCGTAAGCCCTTTGTAGCTTTAAAAAATGGAACTAACCTCGCTAAAAATCAACTAAATCAATCTATTCAATTGTCAAAGAACGAAAATCGTTCAAGCGTAAAAATCTCTCATTCACCTCTAACAGACCAACTCAATTTGTTGAAAGTTGGTGGGCCAGGGAAGACTCGAACTTCCGACCCCACGCTTATCAAGCGTGTGCTCTAACCAACTGAGCTACTGGCCCATGTTAGATGCGATTAAGAGTTTTCACTCTTTCAAAACTAAACAGCTAGAAAAGATTTTTGGGACTCACGCTTCCTCGGGAAGAGGAGCGTTGACCTAAGATTGTGATTGCTTTTTTCAAGACAAGCTTGAAATGCCGATCACCATAATCCTTAGAAAGGAGGTGATCCAGCCGCAGGTTCCCCTACGGCTACCTTGTTACGACTTCACCCCAATCATCGACCATACCTTGGGCGCCTGCCTCCTTGCGGTTAGCGCAGCGACTTCTGGTACAACCAACTTTCATGGTGTGACGGGCGGTGTGTACAAGGCCCGGGAACGTATTCACCGCGGCATTCTGATCCGCGATTACTAGCGATTCCAACTTCATGGTCTCGAGTTGCAGAGACCAATCTGAACTTAGATAGCTTTTCTCCGATTAGCTCCATCTCGCGACTTCGCTTCAGTTTGTGACTACCATTGTAGCACGTGTGTAGCCCTAGGCATAAGGGCCATGAGGACTTGACGTCATCCCCACCTTCCTCCGGTTTAACACCGGCAGTCCATCTAGAGTGCCCAACTTAATGCTGGCAACTAAATGCAGGGGTTGCGCTCGTTGCGGGACTTAACCCAACATCTCACGACACGAGCTGACGACAGCCATGCAGCACCTGTATATCGGCTCTTGCGAGCTACGGCGTTTCCGCCAATATTCCAATATATGTCAAGCCTAGGTAAGGTTCTTCGCGTTGCATCGAATTAAACCACATGCTCCACCGCTTGTGCGGGCCCCCGTCAATTTCTTTGAGTTTTAATCTTGCGACCGTACTCCCCAGGCGGGATACTTAACGCGTTAGCTTCGTCACTGAAGGGGTCAATACCTCCAACAACAAGTATCCATCGTTTATAGCGTGGACTACCAGGGTATCTAATCCTGTTTGATCCCCACGCTTTCGGGTCTGAGTGTCAGTGTGTAGCCAGATAGCCGCCTTCGCCACCGGTATTCCTCTTGATATCTACGTATTTTACCACTACACCAAGAATTCTACTATCCTCTCTACCACTCAAGCTACGCAGTATCAGATGCACTTCTAGGGTTGAGCCCTAGGCTTTCACACCTGACTTACATAGCCACCTACACCCGCTTTACGCCCAATAATTCCGAACAACGCTAGGATCCCTCGTCTTACCGCGGCTGCTGGCACGAAGTTAGCCGATCCTTTCTTGCAGGGTACATTCATTTTTTTATTCCCCTGCGACAGAGCTTTACGACCCGAAGGCCTTCATCACTCACGCGGCGTCGCTGCATCAGAGTTTCCTCCATTGTGCAATATTCCCTACTGCTGCCTCCCGTAGGAGTCTGGACCGTGTCTCAGTTCCAGTGTGACTGATCATCCTCTCAGACCAGTTAAAGATCGTCGCCTTGGTGAGCCATTACCTCACCAACTAGCTAATCTTACGCGGACTCATCTTAGAGCGAAAAACCTTTGACCCCTTGAACCGCAGTTCTTGTGGTCTTATGCGGTATTAGCGAATCTTTCGATTCGTTATCCCCCACTCTAAGGCAGATTATCCACGCGTTACTCACCCGTGCGCCACTAGTACTCACCCGAAAGCTTTCCCCGTTCGACTTGCATGTATTAGGCACGCCGCCAGCGTTTGTTCTGAGCCAGAATCAAACTCTCCAGTTTAAATTCTGAATCTTGCAAACTACTAGCTTTCGCTTGTTGTTTGTTCGAATATTTTTTTTGAAATTGTGTTGAACAATTGCTTGTTCAACTAAGAGCCCAAAAATCTATTTCTTCTAGCTATTCAGTTTTCAAAGAGCGAAACATTTCTCATCGTTAATGTTACTTAGCGACGAGGTAGACGGTTGTATCGAAGGCCGAAGCCCTTGTCAACACCCTCTCAAACTTTTTTCTCAATTTTTTTCAAAAAGAAAAAATTCAGAAAATCGTTTGATCAGACCAGCTGCCAGCAAGAAAAAACATTATTGAATACAAATCAATAAGTTAGGTCAGCTGTTTGTGTTTGATTTTTCAAACATCGCGGCGGTGAGGCTGAGTTATAGGCCCATTACCCAAACCAGGCAAGGGCTTTTTTATTTATTTTCGGATGCAGTTTAATCAGGCAAAAAGTGCACTTTTTGCTAAGAATATGGGCAGAAACTAACTCCGCGGCGCTTCATGCTGAAATATCAGGCCCCAACAAATAGGCAGAATCAGGCGGTAATTTCAAATGAAAGCTGAGAAAGGCTTCGAACAGAACTAAAAATCCCCGTTCTATATATAGAAACGGGGAACCCATTCATAAAACCCACATATATAAAGAACTAGCTGAACCTATCTTTAGATCTTTATTTGGAATCCCTGTCTTTCACGATCACTTCAACATCTCCGTCGTTTTCCACCAAAGGATTAAACGTCACGGGATTGTAGGCGCGCTCTCGCTTCACAGAGACGACATCAGCAGAGAATGAATTCTCGGAGCTCACAGCTCGCGCGAGATTTTGTTGGAGCGCTTGCCCCTCTTGATTGGCGCTCTCAATCATAGAGTTGAAATCACTGCGCGCAGAGGCCAGTGACAAATACAAACTAGAAACAAGAAGCAAAACTATTTTTTGAAACATGTTCCCCCCGGTGCTTGGATACTCTTCAAAGCAAGGAACAGACCAGGGGTTAAGTTGTTGATATTGCGAAGACGGGTATGAGTACTTATACCTGGAATATCTCCGCTCCACCGATGGAAGCCCTTGAAACCCGGTCCGTTTCCAGAAAGATGACTAGGAAACAGACATGAACAAGATATACACGGTGAATTGATTCAAACTGAGACTATCGATTTGCCACTCTGGCGGCAGGCTTTTGCTGCTTACGCAACTTTTGCGAAACCTTCCTGGGCTTCCCTACACTTGCTATGCGACGCTTGATGGATTTCTTTTTCTGCATTGCCAGATACTTTTCAAAAGTCACAAGTGGCTTTGCCGGAACAACGGTAAACCGATGAGGATTCTGAAACTCGAGTGCGTCCTGCAAAATCTGGCGATCAATATTTTGATAGCGTTGATCCTGGTACGCAGTGACTGTAGTTTTGATTCTTTCAGGAAGAGGATTCAATTGATTCAACCGATTCATCGTCTGAAAGACAAGTAAGAAACCAAGAAGTGCAGAAACAGGAAAGTTCATCAACAAATACCCCACTCGTGTCAGGCAGAATATCTGAAGAGAATGCATTAAGAACGCAAAATAAGAATTCTCGTGTTTGGTAGTTTCATAGTGCGATATTCGTGGAATCTCCTCGCAGGAATTATGAGGAGCATTCCCGAATCTGCTGACTCCAATATTCGGCCAGATCGATCAGTGCCCCTTAGCTTTGCACTTCAGGATTGATTCGACAGAGGTGCTTTTTGGTGTGAACAGGAGACTGAATTCCTGACTGATTCCTGGAACCAGATTGATAGCAGAAACAAGAGTCTCAGGTTTTATCTTGGTAAAACTCATTCCTTTGACGTTTGTGATTTTGATATCCTTGGCAACGAATGCCAGAGTCAGCCCCCTTTGAGACGGCATTCGTTCCAATACGATGGGAGCAACTCCATCAACAAGGTATTCAAACGCAACAGACTCATTTTCGGAAACTTCCGTAGCTGATGATTGCAACTTTTCACCATTGACTGAGCAATCCACATCGATAGCTTGTAATTGTGCTTTTGAGGCAACCAGCGCCTCAGCCAGATAGGCTTTGATTTTGAAATTCTTGTATTCCTCCCAATTAAAGTCGTTTCTTGGAGTTAAATAAAGCTCCAATGAACCCAAATCGAAGGTCACCATTTCAAAAGTCGATTCAACATTTTTCATGGACTCTTCGGAACGCACTCCTGAGCCCTTTGCGCATGCTGCGATTTCCGATTTCAAAGTGTCTTTTATATACTTTATTTTATTTTTAATCAGCGTCGGCAGAACATATTGTTTATCCTCGTAAAAACTCTCTGCTGCAGTGACGAAGGAACTCAAGCTTGGGCAAAAGTCTTCGAATTTCAGCGCTGTCGACTTGGCGAGTGTGTTTACCCTCTTTTGCAGCAACTCCCCATTCACCGCTGCCAGCATTTTCTGAGACGCCAATGGCATCAACAAAGCAGTTCTTTTTAAGATCCCCTGCGAGATGAGCTCTTGAGCTGCGACATCCAACCCGTAGGATGCGGCCGCCTGTTTGAAGGCTTGCGCAAGAACATTGATATCCATCTGATTTACTTTTCCTTCAGCTAGTGAAAGATCAAAAATATACCTATTGGACTTTAAAGCTTGATAGAACGTCAGGTCTTCTCCACCTGTGACCGATTCAAATAGTTTATCAAATGCTTCCGATTCTGGAGTGGTCGATGAATCTCCAGCCAGATCCATTCGCAAACGCACAACAGCTTCGAAGACCATTCCAGAAATAGCCGCATTTGAGGAATTAGAGTTAAAAGCGGAATCGTCGGATGATTGCCCTGCTGTAATAGTTTGATCAAGCCGGGAAACCGAACCTCTTTGCAGAGTCTTAACAGTTCCTTCATCGGAGTTCGCGGATTTCGTCGTAAAGGGATCTATCCCAGAATGAGACAATAGATTACCGTCACTGTTCGGTTGGCAGCCAACTGTCAACAATATGAAAGCGCTAACGAATATATGCTTTTTCATAACTGGATTCCTCTTATTGATATTTGATAGTTCCAGATTCATGCCCTCTTTGGACCCATCGCTATAAACAACCGTAGGTATATATTTTTTCCCATTTGCCTGCCTATATTTTGGTCAAACATGCAAACTCCATAGGGTAAGTTGGAAAATATTTGTTTATTTAGCTCTAGATGGTACACAGGGAACATGGAAAATAGTGCAGTCAACGAAATCCCTTTCGCAAACATCTCTGAACAATATACGGAAGCCCGCCTGCTTTTGCGTGAGGCTTTGAAGGCCACTGGCAGAGTCTATTTATCTTCACGGTTTGACGACCACTTTTTCACTCTTTCAAACACGGAGCAGCTGGATCTTCTGCAGGACCTTGAAAGATGGTCCAAGCTTATTCTGGAATTTGTGGCTTCGGGTGGAAATCACAAAAAAACAAAAGATATTTTCCGCTACTATCTGTCGCGTTTGAACTTCTCGGCTCCCGAGAGTTTTATCAACCAAATTCAGGATGGAGACGTTGTTGAGATTTTTGGCAGCGACAACCGCCGCTTATTTGCGAACCCTGAGTTGTTTGATTTTTCATCCTATGCGCCGGATGTGATGTTTTCCGGTCAATGGTGGAACTTGTACGAAAGAGATTCTGTCATCTCCGACAAACTACAGGAGATCGGGTACGAGACGTTTATGGGATTAAATAAAGCAACCCTGAAACCGAACATTCCCACTCATACTGTTAAGGAAATTCGTTCTCAGGGTCGTTATGTTTCTGAAGTGCAGATCCGGGCAGTGGCCCCAATTACAATTGGCACCACTGTGGTTGCCGTTGCGGCCTTGGAAACCTTTAGGCTGCTTGAGGGTGCGCTACCTTTGCACACTCATTCATAATTCTGTAATAGATTTCCATGGACTCGCACAGATTCTGATAGATATGTGCGCGTTCAAGATCAGTAACCTGATCCACCGCCTTCAATACATCCTGAAAATGCTCAACGTCCTCTTCGGCGTGAACTTTCAGGAAAGTATAACCTTTAATACCTGCCGCTTTGATTCTGTTTAAAACTTTTGGACCTGATTTCGCAGCCAATCCTTCAAGGAAAAGCGAGTATCCCAAATGTGACGTAGGACCGACTTCTTTAATCCAATAGTATTGGGTTTTCCAGAAAACATCGGTGAAGTTGAAAACATGAGAAGATTCGCTGCGCATGAACTTCAAATCATTCTTACTCATTTTCTCATGACCCGCCTCCTCTTCGATATGGTGTTCGAATTGGGCTTTCAATGGATGGCTTTTAGGTAAAAGATCATTGCACATATTCAGGAATGTCGATGTATGCGCAACGAATGCGTTGGTTTGTGCAACCCATGAACTGTAAAAGTTAACACTTTCCCACGGCATGGTTTCAATAAAGTTACACATCTCATCCACTTTGGCAGTGGCTTTTGCTCTGAATTCTGCTGGTTTCATAAATTCTCCTGTAATTTGAATTAAGCTGCGATTTTTGAAGTTTGTGGCATACCACCCCAAAGGGTTTCCACTGTCTTTTTGGTGAAATCATCTGCTTCTCTTGGTGTTTCGTATTTACTCATCACCATGACCGAGCAGAGATTGTTGTATTTGCTGATTTGAGCAATTTCCGTGAATCCGATCAAATCGCCAAGGAAATTAACCTTGCGGTCCATACGTGCAATCCCAAGAGCACCTTCAAGATTTAACTCATTCATGACTTTAAGACCCAAGCGCACGATAAGCTCCGCCACTTTAGGTCCACCGGCTTCTTTGGTACGGAAGCCCGGGGCTACCGTTAAATACTCCATTGCCAGGAATGAATTGATGTTCTTTTCAAGAAGTTTGGTTTTAGCCTCTTCAGACATCGCACGAACGTATGAATGATCAAGGCTGCTGCTTTCACGCAAGTCAAAAGGACTGTACAAATGGAATCCAGCGACTTCGTCATCCTTTAGAACCACCGCAATCACTCTGGCACGCTGAAATTCATCGTGATTAAGTTTTGCTCCACGTGAAGCCAAATCCGCGCCAAACTCACTGGCCCAAAGGTGGTAACACTTATTTACGTAACCGATCTCCTGAGCCGTTTTTGCACCCGTCGTATAGATGAGACGATATGAAAAGTTCATGTAAATTCCTCTTGGTTTTTAGGTAGAAACATTTCCGTGTTTGTATAAACATAAACACGATGATATTTCGGATGTGCACAGAGAAATGTTTAGTGGAGAGTTGAGAAAATGAATTCGTACGGTGAATTTCTAGCCTATTGCCGAAAAGTCAAAGGTCTGTCTCAGACTCAAGTCGCAGAGATTCTTGGTTACGAATCGGGGCAAATTGTTTCTGATTGGGAATGCAACATCTCCCAACCTCCTATACTTGTCATAGGTGAACTGGCGCGTATCTACGATTCCCCTCGTGAGACGTTTTTCAACTACATCCTTGAAGGACAAATTAGCGAAATCACAACGAACCAACAAAATGTCTTTACAGAATCCGGAAAAATTAAAAAGGCTATGAAATCGCTGCAATAAAGAGTGATCTTAGTTGAGTCGCCATCATCTACTTTTTATTAACTGATGTAGCACTCCCAGACTCCACCCGAGGTGGATTTTAACTCCTGCTGTGTCCTCAGCATTGCTAATCCTTAAGATATCGTCGATAAGGATATCAAGCACATGTTAGGAGACTGAACACATGGAGCTCGATCGGCTAACCACATGCAAATACTGCCTGAGTCCCTCGAATGGATTCGAGTACTGTTGTGAAGCATGCCGGATCTTGAGCACCCAAATGGGTTTTATAAATCTTTCTGATAAAAATCCCTTTGCCTATCTGGACCAACCCGAATTTCAAACCCAGTACAAACAAGGTATCGACAAAGGATATGACTACCTGATTTTTTGCGAGGGCATGCACTGTTCTTCCTGCGTGCACTTGATTGAAAAACTCACGGAATACTGTCCTGGAGTTTCAGAAGCACGGGTCAACTTTGGACAATCCACGGTGGCGGTGACACTCGCACCCGAGGGCTCGTTAGCAAAGGTGGCTCAGGCCATTTCGGAATTGGGCTACACTCCCCGATTAATCGGTTCGGCAGATAATATCCAGGATAAATACACTCAGGAAAACCGAACATTCTTAAAACGCATCGCGGTCGCAGGCTTCTGCGCCGGAAATATAATGCTATTCACGATTCCGATATATGCAGGACTTTCCGGCGTGTGGGAAAAAGCTTTTAATGCTGTTGGACTTTTGTTGTTTTTGCCCGTCTTGATGTACAGCGCTCAACCGTTTTATCATGGCACCCTGAATGCGCTAAAATTTCGCACCATGAACGTGGACTTGCCGATTACCATCGCCATGTTGAGTGGATTCTCTCTATCCACTTGGAACTTCATTAACGGCAAGGGTGACATTTATTACGACAGCACCGCAAGTTTTCTGTTTCTAATCCTCAGCGCACGCTATCTGTTGAAAAGAGTGCAGCAAAACTATCTTGCTCCTGCACGCATGGAGACCTACTTCAAGGATCAAATCTACGAGTGCATGAATAACGATACCTCCAGATTGATTCCATGGAATCTTATACGACCTGATGACATTATCCGCATCAGATCAGGACAAACTCTCCCGACTGACTGTGAACTGTTGGGCGAAAGCGCCACGGTGGATTCTTCCCTGTTCAATGGTGAATCTGTACCACAAGTTTATTCCCAAGGGATGCAACTTCTCGGAGGAACGAAACTTCTAAGCAGTCCTGTTCTGATGCAGGCCAAGGTCTCTTTTGAAAAAAGCAAAATAGGTCAGTTATTTCAGGATTTGGATCAGAAAAGTTATCAAAAAAGTCATTTCGTGGGGCTTACGGAGCGTCTAGCTCAGCATTTGATAATTGGTGTCTTTTCGTTGGCAGCGGTTTTTGCGATTGGATACTCCTTCGTGGACCTGACCGTGGCACTACAAAGAGCCTTGGCTTTGATTGTCATTGCGTGTCCTTGCGCACTGGCATTTGGATCTCCTTTAACTTTGGGACTTGCTTTAAAGAAAGCACAGAAACAAGGAATTTTAATTAAAAGCTCAAACGTCTTTGAGAAGGTTTTGGAAATCAAGAATGTCTTTTTTGATAAAACTGGAACACTGACAACGGGAAATTTAAGCCTTACGCAGAGCGTGCCGGCAGATCTTTCCGCTGATTTAAAGTCCATCATCCTTGGACTGGAGTCGTCGTCTCAACACCCTATCGCTTTTGCAATTCGTCAAGCATGGGCTGACACCACTCCATCCAGCCGCATCACCGATTTGCATGAGATTGTAGGGTATGGCGTAAAAGGCCAGATTCACGGTGACCAATACAAAATCAGTACGGCGAACGCACTCGACGAAAAATCTCAAATGGCCATTCAAGTTCAAAAAAATGGAATGACCGTATGTCACATCTTCTTTGAAGACCGTTTGCGCGAAGAGGCACCTGCAGTTGTCAAAAGACTTCACGCAAAAGGAATTCAAACTTTTTTGCTCTCCGGCGACACGAATGATCGAACTAAAGAAGTTGCCCAGAAATGTTTCATTCCAAATGAAAACGCGTTGGGAGAAATGTCTCCTCAGGAAAAATTTGAATTTATAAAAACCCACGACCAAACATGCATGATCGGTGATGGCGCCAACGATTCACTATCATTAAAAAACGCCTCTGTCGGTATTGCTGTCAAAGGTAGCGTCGACCTGAGTCTGCAATATGCAGATGTATACTTCACCCGTGGCGGATTGAATCCCTTGCTGGACCTTTTTGCCTTGGCTGAGAGAACCCGCAAGGTTCTTACCAGAACTTTATCCGTGTCGTTAATTTATAACTTGCTGGGCGGAGCTGCCGCATTGTTGGGGTTTATTGATCCCATGATGGCGGCAATTCTGATGCCGATCAGCTCGGCGCTGATCGTACTCACCTCACTTTGGGGGATGAGATGAATATATTATTACTTATGATTCCGATGGCTTTACTACTGGGCGCAGGTTTTCTGTACTCATTTTTTTGGGCGAACTCCAAAGGTCAATTCGATGATCTGGAGACTCCCGCCCACCGCATGCTTTTGGATGAAAACGAAAGGACTGAACGTGAACACATCAAATAAGGTTGTAGAGAAAATTATCTACGACGACGACATCGTAAAGAAATTCGCGATAGCCACCATGGTCTGGGCTGTGGCGGCATTTCTTTTCGGCTTGATCGCAGCCATTCAGATTCCATGGTGGCCGGCCAACATGAATATGGAATGGCTTACTTTCGGCAGACTGCGCCCCTTACACACCAACGCGGCAATTTTTGCTTTTGGTGGTAATGCGATCTTCGCCGGGATTTACCACTCATCTCAAAGACTTCTGAAAACACGCATGTTCTCAGACACCCTTTCAGCCATTCACTTCTGGGGCTGGCAACTTATTATCGTCGCGGCAGCGATCACTTTACCACTGGGATACTCCCAGGCGAAAGAATACGCAGAGCTGGAGTGGCCGATTGACATTGCGATCGCCGTCATCTGGGTTGTTTTTGCGGTAAATTTCTTCATGACGATTCACCGTCGTCGTGAAAAGCATCTTTACGTGGCGTTGTGGTTTTATATCTCAACAATAATCACGGTGGCTGTTTTGCATATTGTGAATTCCATTGAGATCCCAGTCGCCTTCATGAAGTCTTATCCGGTGTACGCAGGTATCCAGGACGCCTTGGTACAGTGGTGGTACGGACATAATGCCGTGGCCTTTTTCCTGACAACCCCGTTTTTGGGATTGATGTACTACTACATCCCAAAAGCCGCCAATCGCCCGGTTTACTCTTACCGTCTGTCTATCATTCACTTTTGGTCATTGGTGTTCATCTATATTTGGGCTGGCCCCCATCACTTGCTATACACCTCTTTACCAGAATGGGCTCAAACATTGGGGATGATTTTCTCCGTGATGCTTCTGGCTCCTTCATGGGGCGGAATGATCAATGGCCTTTTGACTTTAAAAGGTTCGTGGAACTTGCTTCGTACAGAACCGCTTCTTAAGTTCTTTGTGGCAGCTTTGACTTTCTATGGAATGGCAACCTTTGAGGGACCACTTCTTTCCATTAAATCAGTAAGCGCTTTGGGACACTATACCGATTGGATTGTTGGTCACGTGCACGGGGGGACCTTGGGTTGGAATGGCTTCCTGACATTCGGGATGCTTTACTACATGGTTCCACGCCTTTGGAAAACGCAGCTTTATTCCAAGAAACTTTTGGAGAACCACTTTTGGCTGGGTCTTGCCGGCGTCATTTTGTACTACGTTTCAATGGTTGTTGCCGGCATCACACAAGGCTCGATGTGGAGAGCAGTCACTAAAGAAGGCACACTGGTTTACCCTGACTTCATGGAAACAGTTGTGCGCATTGTTCCTCTTTACTGGGCCCGCGCCTTGGGCGGAACACTCTTCCTGATTGGCTTCCTATTGATGTGCTACAACATCTATAAAACAATCAAACTGGCTCCGCCCCAAGCGAATGAGGACGTGGTTGAGGTCACCAGAACTGGCTATAGTGAGGTTTATACTTCAGACCATAGAAAACTGGAAGGCATGGGATTTGTATTCTCTGTGCTTGCCTTCCTGGCAATAGCAGTCGGTTCATTCATTGAAATTTACCCGACTCTTTCTCTACATAAATACATCAATCCGGCTCAAATCACAGACCCGTACACGCCCCTTGAAATTGCAGGTCGCAGCGTTTACATCCGTGAAGGTTGTTATGTCTGCCACTCGCAACAAATCCGCCCGATCGCATCAGAAGTATTACGTTACGGACCTGCTTCCACGATTGAAGAATCCATGTGGGATCGTCCGTTCCAATGGGGATCAAAACGGACGGGACCGGATCTTGCCCGCGTTGGCAAAAAGTATCCGAACCTATGGCACTTCAGCCATATGATGGACCCGCGCGCCGTCACTCCAAGCAGCATCATGCCAAACTATCCATGGCTGGCTGATAAAGACACGAACTTCATGCGTCTGCGTAAAGAAGTCTCTGTCATGAAGCTTTTAGGCGTGCCTTATGATGACAACACGGCCGCAAATGCTGATGGCATCGCTCAGAAACAGGCAAAGGAAATCGCTGCTGACATCGAAGCAAACGGTGGTCCCCGTGGAATGGAGAAAAAGGAAATCGTGGCTTTGATCGCCTATCTGCAGTCCTTGGGTCAGAAAGGAAAAGCTCAATGAAACAACTAGGGTTACAAGCCTTTACAGATACCTATCTGACGTCTTTTGGTCTGGTCATATTTTTTACGTTCTTTGTTTGTGTTTTGCTTTGGGTATTTCGCAAAAACAGCAAGCATCACTACGGGGATATGGAAAAAATGCCCCTAATGGACGAGGAGTTTTCAAATGCACGACCAAAATAATGACCAGAATCAGCAGCACTTTCATGAGTATGATGGCATTATCGAGCACGACAACAACCTGCCAACCTGGTGGCTGTGGCTGTTTTTCCTGACGATCATTTTTAGCGCTCTCTACTTTTTGCACTATCAGTTCGCGGGCGGACTGACATTAAAAGAAGAGTTGGCAGTAAACATGGCCGAACTTGAAAAACAGAAATCAGAATCAGTGGCTTCCGCTCCCATTGAAACCGAAGAATCACTTCGAGAAGCCTTTGTTAAAATTGACACCAACATGGGCGTTGCGGTCTTCACCAGTAAGTGTGCCGCTTGTCATGGTCAGGAACTGCAAGGATTGATTGGTCCAAATCTGACGGATCATTTCTGGATTCATGGCAAAGGGACGCGTATGGATATAGTAAAAGTCATTCGCGACGGCGCCGCTGAAAAAGGGATGCCACCGTGGGGTCCTGTTCTGAAACGTGACGAACTTTATGCAACAGCAAAGTATATTATGTCCAAGTTGGATTCCAAACCCGCAGGTGCGAAACCACCTCAAGGAGAAGAAGCGAAATGAGTCTCGATCCAAACCTTCTCACCTCTGTTGATGAATACGGTGATCGCATCGCGATCATTCCTGCAGAGGTGAAAGGTTTTTACAAACGGCACCGCACGTGGGTGCATGCCGTTTTATTGGTGATCTTTTTGATTCTGCCATGGACCACAATTCGTGGTATCCAAACCGTTCTGATTAATATCCCTGATCGAGAATTTTCATTCTTTGGAATATTATTTCATGCCCACGACACTCCCCTGTTGTTTTTCATATTGGGCACCATTGTGCTGGGTTTGGCATTTGTTACCTCCGTCTGGGGCCGCGTGTGGTGTGGCTGGGCTTGCCCACAAACGGTGTTTATTGAAGCCGTCTTCAGACGAATCGAAAAATGGACCGAAGGTGGCTATGTTGAACGCCGCAAGCTTCGTACAGACCCTTGGACGTTTACTAAGTTTCGGAAAACCGGAAGCAAATGGGTTCTATTCATTTTAGTGTCGTCGCTGATCGCACACAGTTTTATTGCCTACTTTGCCGGAGCGAAGAGCCTGATACGCATGATGGAAAATCCGCCGTCTGAAAACTGGAGCTACTTCCTATTGGTTTCGATTGTAACGGCATTGGTGCTATTCGATTTTGCATGGTTCCGCGAACAGTTCTGCGTGATCATGTGCCCTTATGGTCGCTTCCAATCACTGCTTATCGATAACAAGTCCCTGGCTGTCGTTTATGACACCAAACGTGGTGAGCCACGCCGTGGCCAGGTTCCAGCCGGCAGCACCCAAGGCGACTGCGTTGCCTGCAACCGTTGTGTAAATGCATGCCCAACAGGAATCGACATACGCAATGGACTGCAAATGGAATGCATTGCCTGCACAGCGTGTGTGGATGCTTGCGATGAGATTATGGATAAGGTGGGAAAACCCAAGGGCCTTATTCGCTATGACACCCTGGATTTTAGTAAAATCAAATTAACTCGACCGCGCCCAATGGTTTATATGGCCGCATTGCTAATGCTGATCTCGGGACTGACTTATGCCATCACCACCCGTGATGCCTTTCACTGGACATTGCTGCGCGGACAAGGTCTTCCTTATTCGTATATTCAGGTCGAAGAGAGCAAAGATATCATTCAAAACCAATTCAAAATCCATATTCAAAATCAGGAGCGCGTTCCTACTGAGTATAGACTTTCTTTGGATGAAGAAGTTATCAGGGCTGGCGCTGTATTGACGATTGGTGAAAATCCATTGGTACTGCAAGCTCACGAAGCCCGCGAATGGTATTTCTTTGTGCGACTTCCTGAAGAAATGTTTAAAGGAACCTCTGGACAGGTTAAAACCAAAGTTCGAATCGAAAGCCGTCACGACAATTCGATTAATCACAGTGAAAAAGAACTAATCCTTGTGGGGCCACGATAATGAACCCGGGAGTCATGCTTGCCATTGGAATATTAAGCACAAGCTTTCTGGGAAGCTGGCACTGCGCTGCCATGTGCAGCCCCATCGCCTGCCTGATGGGAGAACGAAAGTCCTTACTGAGCTATCACCTGGGGCGCTTGATTTCTTATGTCACTCTGGGCGTTTTGGCCGGGGGAATGGGACAACTGTTGCTGGCATCAGAGTATGCATGGTTGCGCACAGCCTCTGCCGTGATCTTTGCTTTGGTTTTGTTCAGTATGGGAATTCGACTAATTGCTCCGCGCTGGGGAAGTAGAATAGCTCCTAAAGTTGATCCACATGGATTGATCAAAGTTTTTCGTCAACTAAGAAAGTTTCATCTAAATCAATCTGGTTTCGTGGTAGGTTTTCTGACCGGACTACTACCTTGTGGTTGGTTGTATACCTATGTGACGGCAGCCGTCGCATTACAGAGTCCCTTGATGGGTGGCGCGCTTATGTTTTTATTTTGGGTGGGTGGCCTTCCCGCTTTAGCGATACTCCCGGCTATGATTCAAAAAGGCCTTCGGCAGATTCCGTTACGACAACAGCGGATTGCAGGCTGTATATTAGTTGTAGCTTCGGGGTATTCGCTTTGGAGTTTCTTTTTCTTTTCTCACCATGGGTGAATCAGTGAGGCACGTAAATTTGCAGAGCCCTTGGTAAAATTTCGACTTTTATCGGTGTTTTTGTTTTTACGTCACCATCAACATCCACATTCATTGGTCGCTTGGTTTCTATTTCCATTCTATTGCCAGAAAATGCCGTGACTGGATGAGTGGTTTTAAATTTTCCCGTTAACAATGACGGCACCAATGCAAACGCGTGCCACCATTTTTCCACTTCGGTACTTAAGGCATGCAACGTTTGATCATCCAATTTTGCGTCTTCATGAATAACCAGACCATTTCCGTAATTTCTTCCATTACACACGGAAAGTTGCCAAGAATATGCCGTATGTTCTTTATTGTCACATCGTATGCGCACTCGAAACGGCGTCATTCGTTTAGCCAACTGTAACGCCGTCATTACGAAGGCAAAAACTCCAAATATTCTTTTCATTTTTGAAGGAACTGCGCGATTTACCTGTGTACTTAAACCTATGCCAATCACGTTTACGAAATGAATTCCGTTGGCAACACCGACATCAATGTTTTTAATCTTTCCTTGAAGCAGCAAAGACAACGCCTCTTTATGGTCTGATGGAATATCCAGTGACCGCGCAAGATTATTAGCCGTACCGCAAGGGATCACAACCAAGGGAAGTTGATACTTTGTCAGGCTTGACAACACTTCGTTAACAGAGCCATCACCGCCGCCTACCAAAACAATTGGCTTTTTATGATGATACTTCTCGATGATCACATTCATTTTATCTTTGTCAGAACCCAAGCTGGAATTCAACACATTGTACCCTTGGTCTTTCAGCCAATTTTTTATTTCAGGTTCAAGTTGGTTGCCTTGACGGGCGTTGGGATTGACTAAAACTAATATATTGTTCATAACATTAAGATGAAGCGAGTGTTACACATTTCTGACCTCCACTTTGGCCGAATAAATCCCCCGGCGATAAAGTCGTTGGAACTATTTCTTCAGAATGACACCCTTAATCTGGATCTCATCATTATGACCGGTGATTGGACTCAACGAGCACGTCGTAAACAGTTTAAAGAAGCCGCTGAATTTATCAAGAGAATGCCCGTCCCTGTTCTGACTATCCCTGGCAACCACGATATCCCTTTGTATAATTTCTGGTCTCGACTTGTACAGCCGTTGAAGAACTATAACAAATTTATAAGAAATATAACGACGGACAGTTACCAAGACCAAGAGCTATCCGTCGTGGGAATCAGAACAGCTTCGGTTATACGCACAGTTGAAGGAAGAATTCTAAAATCAGATATTCAACGTGCCAAAAAAATATTTTCAGTCGCCAATCCACACGCAGTACGCATTGTCGCCTGTCACCATCCACTTTTCGTCCCGAAACTTCTGGCCAAAATACGCCCCAGAGAACTCGTCAACGAATTGGCCGCTCTTCAACCCAATATCGTCCTGAGCGGACACTCCCATCTGAATTGGATTGAATTAGTGAATCCAGAAACTCATCAGGAAATCTTGCATATATCGGCGGGAAGCGCCACTTCCAGCCGACTACGTGGTGAGGAGAACAATTTTCATATTCTTGAATTAAATGGAAAAGAAATAAAAATTGAAACATATTTTTTGGGAGAATCTGGCTTTATCACTAAAGAAGCTCAGTCTTCTCGATTAATTAAAATGAATCAAAAATTTCTGAAGCCGGAAATTACTCCACCAGCTTCAAATGGGATACTATAAAAATATTTCCTAGGTGCCACCACGAATCAAAAACAAGACAATTAAAATTGGAATTGGAATGCCTAGTGCCCATAGTAGAATCCAACCAATTGCACCCTTCGTGTTGTTCACTATTTTAATCGGGTTCATAGATATCTCCTATTTTGGCACGTCGATCATTCGACGCTCATTACAAACAGCCCCCATCATTCCACCCAAAGCGGACGCGATCATGGCCAAGACGATCGTCACAAAGCTGCTCCATCCAACGGCCTTCAATGTTGTCGCCGCCGCTTTCCGTGCGTCTTCCAAAGTCTTGTCGACTTTTTCTTTTGCAACCGCGATCATCTTATTTGCTTCGTCTTCCCTAACTCCTGCCTGCGCAGCCAAGTAGTTCTTAGCACTTTCCTGATCACCACGAATAAGTCGCGAAGAGAGATTCTTCACAATGACCTCTGGATCGGATGCCAATTTTCGATTTCCCAGCGCATCCTGAATAATATCCTGGATCAATGGCCCCTGTGAGGAGGCGATTCCACCTGCGGTCGCTGTCGCGGCACCGAGAGCAGCACCTGTTACTTTTCCTAACGCAGCCACTGAAGCCATGGCATTGCAGGCAATGACCAGCGTGCAAAGGCCACCGACCAACAGACCCTGCATCACACCGACGACATCAACTCGGCGGCGGGCTATACGAACTGCATAGTAGCTTCCAACGAAATTTCCAAGTATTAGTGCCACCACAACGCTTGCGCCGGCAAAAACACTTGCGCTTTTTATTGTCGATCCATCATCAAGACCGATGCCACCGAAGGCTATAGACAATGCCAGCGTGCCCATGACTACAACCACACCAATGACCAACCCGGCCAAAGCAGATCGCCAACAGACTAGATGGCTGTAACCACTCGGCTCTGTTTTAAATGATTCATTCACCATGTTTACTCCTTTTCGTAGCTACCTGTATTTTGAAGTATCAGATTTTTTGTCGCCAACGCCTTTGATGAGTTGTTGCATTAAAACATCGGAATTTGCTCTGATGTAAAAGTTTGAGCTTTGATTGAACACAGTCCGGCGCCTCGCTACCGTTTGACGCTATGGAGACAAAATGAAACTTGATCCTCTAAAATTATGGAATAACAGTTCATCAAAAGACGCCATTATCGACTTTGTTCGTCGTGTGACTGATTCAGACTCCGCAGATTTTGTTAGACCTGAAGATCGCATCGCTGTGTTCGACAATGATGGGACTCTTTGGTGCGAGAAACCACTTCCCGTTCAAGCAGACTTTATGTTACGCAGAATTGCCGAAATGGCTAAGAAAGATCCATCGCTCGCCAAGGATCAACCTTGGAAGGCTGTGAGCGAAAAGGATTATAAATGGCTGAGTGACGCCGTTTGCCCTTTTACGGAAGTCTTTCAGCCAAACAACAGGCTTGAAAGACTTCCGCTTTTTTCTATAAACGAAATAATTTGAATACTAGTGACGACTTACGTTACGTGGGCCGTCTTTTCTATTTTGCTCACTCTCTCTGTTTTCGTTATTTTCGTCGAAATCCATATCGTCCGATTCGTTATCAATAGACTCATCTGAACGATTGGCTTTGCGAGTTTCGGGTGAATCACTGCTGCTCGAGCGTCTTTGCTCTTCTTCGTGGCTTGGAGAGCCAGGTCTATCAGAAGTATTTCTTCTCTCTTGTTCTTTATTTGGATTGTTTTGACCACCCTGTTGTGATCCCCGATTTTGGTTTGGTTGAGATTGTGGATTTTGATTAGCCATATTAAACCTCATTCAAATTTTTGCCTTGATTGGCTATTGAAATTTAACTGGGTAGGCTCGAATTTTCTAGTGAGTATGTAATGACTCTCGACACTGAGCATTTTCATCCAGGACTTAGGCTAAGCATTTATTTCACTATCAAAATTAAAATAAAAAGACCCGCACGTATGGCGGGCTTAAACTTTTAAACTACAAAGAACTACTTACGACTTGCTGATCTTTTTTCTGACTGAGAAGACGACATGCGATTAGATTTTGTCGACTCTTTTCCTTTGTTCCCAGCTCCCTTGCTGCTTTTACCTTTCGTCGTCTCTTGCTCTTTACTATCTCTTTTTGAATCTTGGTTTCTCATAGTAATCCTCCCTTTAGGAGTATTCAGACACATATGTCTTCAATTGTATCGTTGTACTTAAACAGATCCGAAATTGAAGAGATCGTTGGGGCTGGACCTATTCCCAAAAAAAATGGATTTTTTGCCTATCCAATTAAGACTGCCGGAGCAATTGAACTTTTGATATTTAGATTATCGCAGGAAAATGAAGAGAAAAAATGGGGTGACCGACGGGGCTTGAACCCGCGACACTCGGAATCACAATCCGATGCTCTACCAACTGAGCTACGGCCACCACAAAAGGAAGATCTTTTATAGAGCCTTGGCGGACAAAGTGCAAGATCGAAAAAGCGGTTTTTTAAAATTCTTTAAACCCTAATAATCACAAGGGGCTACGACCGGCTGAGCCTGGCAGTGAATGCTGGCATTTTGCGCATTTAGGACCATTAAGTCAGACCATTCGCCATTTGCATTGCAGCGGCGACGCTCACATGTGACCCCTGGGCTATTTAAAAGGCACTGCTTTTTTTGCCCCTTAGGGTTACCCTTGCACACCCAGGAACACTCGTTAAAGTTCGCAGCCGGCGCGGAACATACGCCTCCTGCGCGCTTTGCCGCCTCAGCAGCTTCCCGCTCCTTGCGAACTCGATTTGCTTCTTGCTGTTGGCGTTTCTTATCGGCACCGTCGAATAGTGCAATCTCTTTGACCGACATCTTGGTGACTGGAGTCAAGTTGCCACGGGGAATTTTGCGCCCCTTCAAAAGAACATCGTAGGCGATCTCCCCGCCTTCAATAATCCCTTGAAAGCCGACCTGCTCTCCCGCTTTCGCTGTTGCCGTTGTTTCACCGTTCATCGCCGAAAACTCGATAGAACCTTTAATCACCTTCACCTCGCCATAGGCTTTGGGAGGATTCAGATTAAAGATGAAATCACCAGCCGGCGGAATAAACTCGTAAAGGTCGGTACGCAACACCGTGTTGTAACGAGTTTTCTCGCCCTCTTTTTGCAGCCATCGCAAACTTCCGGAGTTTAAAATCAAGACCGGTGCTTCACCGCCCTCCCAGCTGATGGTTGGCAAAAGGACCGAGCTGTTGGGTAGAACTGTGAATTTACGAACTTCGCCAAATGCAATGCGCACACTGGAGTCTTCGCCCGTTTCAAAAAGAGCTTTTTCCTGCAAAGGCGTATTGCGGGTCAGATTGACCTTATGGCCATCTTTTCCGGTCAAAACAACCTTCCCAACAACCTCTTCAATGGCTGGATATTTGGGTGGAGCCGCCACGGCAATTCCGGCGCTTAAAGTAAGTAGTGAAAGTATCGCTTTAAGATTAAGTGTTTTCTTTAACACGCTCGAGCTCCCAGAGTTTTGCATACTTCAAGAATAACGAATAAGCGGCCCCGATGGCGATAACAA